>MVRL01000107.1 GCA_002067705.1 Methanosaeta sp. PtaU1.Bin112 | reverse complement strand
GTCGTAGGCTAGTAGGTACGCTACACCCACTACTACCTGATAGGCCGCAGACCCATCCTTAGGCGCCGGAGCTTTAAATCTCGATGCATTCCAGCAATCGAGACCTATCGGGTATTATACCCAGTTTCCCGGGTTTATACCCAACCTAAGGGCAGGTTGTCCACGTGTTACTGAGCAGTACGCCATGTATTGCTACATTCGACTCGCATGGCTTAGTCGAACCTCGATAGCAGTAACCTCTGGCAGGATCAACCAGAATTCTTATCCTTCTAGGAAGTGTTTAACTCATGTTAATTCCGAAACCAGTCGGAATTGGCTGAGTCGCCAAGACCATTGTCAGACACGAAAAATCTCGTGTCTCCATCTCCTTTTATCGCAGCTTCGTCTCTCTTCCAGAGATTATATGCTGGAGTGCGAGCTTCCGTTGCGACGCCTCATCGGCCCAATACTGTACGCATTACTACTATTTATAGGTTTCTGACCTGCAGAACCCTATCGCGCCAGATTTTGGACCACTTAAAAAGGTGCTCGTACTATTTATAACTTCCGGACCCCCTGGAGCGCAACTTTCACTTATGTCGCGAAGGAGACGCGAAAATTCGAGCCCTTTTCGGCAGCCCATGTGATCGATGCTCGTACTTAAAGATTGCGCCTTGCCAACTGATCCCTTGTTTGGGATCAATATGCACAAGCTTAATCCTCCGAGCCCATCGCATCGGCCTTCTCTCCTAATGGACGACCCGTATTTATAGATGACGGCGGGAGGAAATTTATTGATGGATCAAGATTTTTCCAGAGAATACAGCCTTATTAATCTTATCGTTAAGCGCAAAAGCGGGAAATCCCTTTCTTGGATATCGTCGGCGAGCTGCTATTCTTTCCTCTCGCGAAGCCTTTTTCTTAACTCGATGATCGTCCTCGGTCTTGAGGCTCATTCTAAAGCCCTCTTCAGCCTCTTGCAGTTCTGGATTCTTGGATTTTTGCGATTAGGTCGGGGCTTAGCCATAATTGCTCCTTTTTGTAGATTTACAGCATGGTGCTCTCCCTTTAATCGCGCTTTTCCCTTTCACGGACGTTTAGACGATTCAGAAAAGATATAGGCATGCTTTTTACCGCGCAGAGGCTCACGGCAACGATCGCAGCCAGAAAGACGCTCGAGCCATTATGCAGCTTTTCCGTGTCCAGTTCCAGCTCGTCCTCCTCATTTTCCAGCTGCATCAAGAAGCTATCGATCTTCCTCTGGTTCTCCAGTCAGCGTTGTCTACCCTGGGTAGAGACGCCTGCCTTTTCAAGGCCTCCGCTCGCCCACCCCATGTCCGCAGAAGAATGAACGATTCTTGTTACTATGAGCTATCCCATCATCTCCTCCTAAGAATGCTATTCTCGCTCCCCTCTTCTGCCAAACCACATGCGCATCAGATAAACCCCCTCTTCGCCCCTCTTTTCTGTATCAAATCCCATCTTCTCAAAGAGGCGCACCATGGCTCTATTCTCAACCAGCACCTCTCCCGTAAACCCGAGTAAGCCCTGCCTTTTCGCCAGGTACACCAAATAGGAGAGAAGCTCTCTGCCTATGCCGAGGCCCTGAAATCTGTCGCTCACCACCAGAGCGACCTCTGCAGAATGCATATCAGAATTCAACTCATACTGACCCAGGCCAATTATGATCTCCTTTTCCTTTTCCATAATAGTGGCCAGGATCTCCATCTTCCTGCTGTAGTCTACAGCCACGAAATCCTGCAGCCTCTTGTGAGGCATATCCTTTCGCGCCGAGAAGAAACGCTTGTAAAGGCTGTCCTCAGAGAGGTCGTAAAAAAAGTCCTTGAACAGCGGCTCGTCAGTTATCTTGGCAGGCCGCAATAGCAGATTGAGCCCTTTGCGGGTGGTCCTGTAGATCTCCAGCTCCTCTGGATACATTCCCTTCTCACCGGGAATAAAGACCTGATCTTTGTAGATGAGCGTCCTCTTTCTGGCGGTCTCCATCAACCAGGGCCGGAATTTGGGATGGGCAATGGAGATGAGATCCATAGCTCTTTCTCGGATGTTCTTGCCGTGAAGATAGGCGATTCCGTACTCAGTTACAACATAGCGAACGTCACCCCGGTTCAATGTCGCGCCCGCCCCCTCTTGAAGCGTCGGGACAATTCGAGAGACACTGCCGTTTAACGCCGTGGAGGGCAGGGCTAGAATGGTCTTGCCGCCAGGAGAGAGCACTGCTCCACGCATGAAATCCGCCTGTCCGCCGATGCCGCTGTAGAAGGTCCCGCCCAGCGACTCAGCCGTGGCCTGGCCGGTCAGATCCACCTCCATAGCGCTGTTGATTGCAGTCATGAGCCGGTTTCTGGCGATCATTAGGGGATGATTGGTGTAATCGATTCTCTTGAACTCCACAGCAGGATTCTCGTCCAGGAAATCATAGGTCTCGCGGCTTCCCATGCAGAAGGAGGCGATGGTCTTTCCGGGATTGTGGGTCTTCTTGCGGTTGGTGACCACACCCCTCTTTATCAGATTGACTATGCCGTCGCTGAGCAGCTCAGTATGAACTCCCAGATCCTTTTTTCCCATCAGATTGGGCACCACTGCATCAGGAATCAGCCCATAGCCTACCTGGATGGTCGAGCCGTCTTCGATGATCCTGGCCACATATTTGCCGATGCTCTGCACTATGTCGTTGGGCGCTTTAACTGAGTACTCCAAAAGCGGCTCGTCATGGGGAAGAAGGAAATCAATATCCTTGATATTTATGAAACCGTCACCGTGGGTACGGGGCATGTTAGTATTAACCTGAGCGACCACCAGCTCAGCCATCTCGACAGCAGACTGGACCACGTCCACGCTTATTCCCAGGCTTAAATAGCCGTGCTTGTCCGGCAGAGAGGTTTGGATGAGGGCCACATCTACCGGTATCAGCTCAGACCGGAACAGGTCGGGTACATTAGAGAGAAAGACCGGCGTGTAGTCAGCCGCGCCCCGGTTAACGGAATTTCTAGTGCTGTCGCCCACAAAGAAGGAATCGAGCCGGAAGTTCTCCTGCAGCTTCTCATCTGTGTATGGTGCTACCCCCAGCGTCCAGACATGGATCAGCTCGGCATCGAAGAACGCCTTGGGATGGTTCTTGACATAGTTGACCAGAGCGAGAACCAGATACTGCGGCTCTCCGCAGCCTGTGCCGATGAAGATACGGTCCCCTGCATGGATGTGAGAGAAGATCTCCTCTTCTGATGCGAATTTCTCGGGATAGATCTTCCTGAACTCTTCCAGGAGCTTCTTGTCTTTCATGTCGTTCTTACTATCTCCTCTCAGCTTGCCTTGTCCACTCAAGATCCATTAAGACGTGCTGGATGATCAGCTTAACGCTCTGAAATAATTCTCTAAGGAGCAAAAATCCCAAAGCCCATTTTTCCCCAAAAAGAATCGAAACCGTTAAAGTCTATTTGCTGCAAAGGAGCATTCATGACTTTTGCATTCTTCCCTGCAGTGGACATACGAGGTGGCAAGTGCGTGCAGCTGGTCGGAGGCGTGCCGGGAACTGAGGTCGTGGCCCTCGACAATCCCCTCGGCCAGGCGGAACGCTGGGCCGCGGAGGGCGCAGATCACCTGCACATCATCGATCTGGATGGGGCCATTTTAGGAAAACGGATCAATGCGCCAATATTGAGCCAGATCGTCAAAGAAATGGATCTCTTCATACAGGTGGGCGGAGGCATCCGCACCGAGGAGGATGCATCGAGCATCCTGGATCTGGGCGTTGATCGGGCAATTCTTGGAACCGCTGCCCTGAGAGACCCGGATATGGTCTCCCGCCTCGCCGGTCGCCACGGCAGCGAGAGAATCATGGTCGCACTGGACGTGAGAAGAGGAGACGTGACCACGGAGGGCTGGCAGAAGACTCTAGGAAAGAAAGCGGTGGAACTTGGCCGACTCTTTGAGGCGAAGGGAGCGGGATCAATTCTCTTTACAAACATCGATGTGGAAGGACAGCAAAAGGGAATCGACCTGCAGCCGACGCGCGACCTTGTTGCAGCTCTGCATATTCCGGTAGTGGCCGCTGGCGGAGTTACGAGCGTAAAAGATGTTCTGGCCCTGCGGGACGCAGGAACGAGCGGAGCGGTAGCGGGAACGGCAATCTACACCGGCCTTCTCTCGGTGCGGGCGACTCTAAAGGCCCTGCAAGCCTGAGAAAAGACAGGATAAAGGAAAGGGAGAGATGAAGCGAGATGAGGCGAGAGACATGAGAAAAGGAGAGGCACAGGGACTTTATCGGGGGCGCAGGGCTAAAGCCAGCCTGGACCTGGATGGCACTGGCAAAGCGGTGGTAGCCACAGGGTACGGATTTCTGGATCACATGCTCACTGCCCTCGCCCGGACAGCCCAGATGGACCTTTATGCCCAGGCAGAGACAGGATTGTACAGCACAAACGCACTGGGTGAAGCTATGGGCCTGGCCCTGAACGAGAGCCTGGGAGAGCGCATAGGAATTCGCCGCTACGGCGCATCCTCTGTTCCCATGGACGAGGCCCTGGCCGACGTGGCTCTGGATTTCAGTGGCCGGCCTTATCTGGTAATGATCGGACAGCTTCAGAGCGAGAGGATCGGCGACTTTGAGGCACAGCTCCTGCAGCCATTCCTGGAGGCCATCTGTTTGGGCGCCAGGCTGACCCTGCACGTGCGTTTCTACGGAGAGAACGATCACCACAAAATAGAGAGCATCTTCAAGGCCCTTGGCTTTGCCATTCGTGAGGCGGCCATAAAAGAGGGAACCGGAGTTCCCAGCACCAAGGGCGTGATCTAGATGTCAGAAAAAATGATTGAAAGCTGTCAACCCTGATGGTCTGATAGCTTTTCAGGCGAGTTTTCCTCAGCGCTAAGAATTTTTTATTTATTTATCCGGTGAATCTTATCGATAGCAACTGAACCATCGTCTCCATCCTGTAGATAGATCAGCTCCATTTCATCGCTGGAAATCAATGTGCCAAAGCTATAGCCTCTATCAAACTCGGAAATATACAGTGTCTTGCCGTCCAGGCCAATGGCTCCCGCAAAGCCCTCGCTGCTTATGCTCTCGTTATCCATCTCAAATGTAATATTTCCTGCAAAGATGCGCTCTTTCTGCTCAGTTATGGAGATCAGCAAGCTCTCGTTTTCCGTAGAATTGGAAAATCCGATTCCATTATCGTACGAGTTCCACTCTGCAGTCCAATCTCCCAGAAGGTCAGGAACCTGCGCGGCAGAGATTCCAATGGCCAGGAAGGTCATGGCCAATAGTGCAAAACAGCAAATCTGTCTCATGCATCAATGTTGTATTTAATTATCTATTATAGATTGTGCCTGGTGAAGCGAGCCGCGCCACTTCACCAGGAGCAAAAATATCCCGGACCGCGGCCCGGATCATCTTGTTTCTATTCCTGCGCTATTTTCTTTCCTTTAATGCCTTTTTCATCTCTTCCATCATCATCTGAGCGGCTTTGTAATAGGCATCGCGGGGCATCAGCGGCCGGCTGACCTTCTGTTGCAGCTCTTCGGAGATTATTCCCTCTCTGGCTAACTGGCGGCCTGCCTCTCTGACTGCCGAAAAGACACCATCGACCAATCCCGACTCCCCGGCCTTTATCATCTCCTTGACTCCATCTGCCATGGGGCGGAGCAGGGATCCAGCGAAGCTGCTGCTTCCGTCCGGTCTGCTATAGATGGCTCTCATCTGCATGAGCAGAGGATCGAACATGGAAATGTCCCAGTCACCGCAGGAGGAGACGAGAACTATCTTCTGCTTCTTTTCTCCCATGCTTCCCAGAACATGTAATGGCAGCTGCCTGTCCATTACGTTCTTCAGCGGTCCAGTTACGCCGGAATAGTAGACGGGGCTGGCCCAGATGATGATATCCGCTTCCTTCAGCTTGGGCGCCAGCATCTGCATGTCATCCTTCAGGACGCATACACCTGGATTATTAAACCAGCAACTCATGTCACCATTGCAGGGATCTATCTTCATCTTCCTGGTGTAGAAGACTTCCGCATCACAGCCTGCTTCTTTCAAGCCCTCCAGAAATGGATTGAGTATCATCGCCGTATTGCCTTCGTCCATGTGAGGGCTGCCGTTTATCGCAATAGCTTTCATGGCAATCATTCTGAATCTCATTCAATAAATAACAATCGAATAGAAAGCTATATGACAGGGATATTGATAAAACGATTCCAGAAATAAGACGATTACAGAAATAAAATGATTCCAGAAACATTCCTGAAGCGAGATGCAAATGTCTTCCTACCTGGCGTATAGCGGAAATGGCATCGATCAGATAGATCCCTTTGATGCCGGTGATTCAAACCTCTGGCGAAAAGCTGAGTACCTGGGTCGCTATCTCTTTGCAGCGGATTTTCTCCAGCCACGGAAACCGGATCTTGTGGTTGATATCTCCTGTGGCATGGGATACGGGTCCGCACAGCTATCCAGCGTTGCCGGGAGGGTCATCGGCGTTGATGAAAATGCCGCTCTGATGAACTATGCCAATCAGAGATTTAAAATGCCTAATCTGCACTTTCTCCGTAAAGACCTGGATAAGGACGAGCTTTTTCCCGAAATAGAAGATGGCAGTGTAGCGGCTGTAGTGAGCTTTGAGACACTGGAGCATTTGCTTGATCCTTCCCGGGCCCTGGACCGGTTCTCAAGAATCCTGCAGCCGGACGGATTTCTTTTCTGCTCTGTTCCCAATGTACTTTCTGAGTCCGGTGATAGCTCAGGCCTTCCCAGAAACAAGGCCCACAAACACTGGTTTAATTATGGATCGCTCTGCCGGCTTGTGGAACAAAGCGGCATGCGGGTGATCTACCGGCTGGGCCAGTCCTGGTCCAAAGCGCTCTTTCGAAGAGAGCAGCAGCTGTCCAATGCAAAAAGAATCACTCGAAAGCTTACCGATGAGCCGATCATGCATTCGCCTGAGATGATGCGCTGGCTCTCTTATGTTGCTGCTTATCCAACGGTCGAGGATGTGGATGGCTCATACTCCATTATCATTGTAGCTCAGAGATTATTCGATTCTCTCTAGCTTCGGAGGGAGCAAATTAGGGATTTCGCGAGGGGAATATGATTTAGATATTAGTTTAATTTATAAAATTAAATATGTTATGTTAGGGTGCATTATTTCCAGGTCGGATCATTTTTGACTATTTGCAAATATGTATAATACAAAGGGATGGTCTAGCTCTTTTTGAAAATCTATACATTATTGCTTTTTCATAATTTTCAGTTATTTAGGCAAATAATGTTATTAAAAAGTATCATTTATAATAAATTTATAGATCAATGTTGTTTCATAAATAGAGAATTGGATAAGTATAACTACTATGGTATTGATATTAAATTGATTAAAACAGTTATCTAAGATAAACGATAGCTTAATCTCTAATAATGCTTAAAAAAATTAATAGTTTGCAGGAGGGATTCAAACTGGAATGGTTTGTATTCGCATTTATGGGAATGATTTTTTACTCAGTTGCAGGATTGCTGGACAAGTATCTTCTCAGCAGCTATACCTACGATTCAAATGCGTACATCGTATGCCAGGTATTGGCTTCTCAGCTCTTTACAATCCCGGTGTTTTTTTTAGCCGGCGCTAATTTTGTCTACCCGCAATCTCTTTTTGCTCTTCTCTTCGGAAGCCTGCAGATACTACCTTGCTTTTATTACATGAAAGCCTTAGAAATTGAAGAAATTTCTAAAGTTTCTGCGCTGGAATATATATATCCTTTATTTGTATTCCTGGGCTCCGCACTTCTTTTAGGAGAGGTTTTGGAGATAAGGCATTGTGCAGGGGGTCTCTTGATTCTTGTTGGCACCCTTCTCATATCCTATAATAAAAATTCTTCTGATAGAATTGATTTATACAATAATGGCTTTAACAACAATTGCTTAATAAGCAAGCCATTTGTACGATTTATAGGGAACCTCTCCCCCGCCATCAGGCCTTTCATATTATACTGGGTTTTAACTGCAGTCTATTATCTCTCTATGAAGTACCTGCTCATCTCTATCGATGAGTGGGATCTCTATGTTTGGTCCTCTCTGGGCAGTCTGATAGCAGTATTGCCTCTCATAGTCATTCCTTCCATCCGCAGCGAGGTCAAAGGATTCTTTACAAAGAATGGATTCGCTGTAGGAGCTTTGATCTCTGAGGAGACCTTCCAGTTCCTTGGAATCATCTTCTCAATCTTTGCCTATGCAGTCGGATCGGTTTCCCTGGTATCAAGCATAGGAGCACTTCAGCCGATAATGACTGTACTCATCGTCTTAGGACTTGGGATCCTCACCCCGAAGCTGGCCAATGTGATCGATGAAAAGACGGATTGGTGCTCCTTGAAGCAGAAAGGAATCTCGTTTCTTACGGTGGCCATAGGCATATACTGTGTTAGTTGATACCAAGGCAGAATCCGCTTTTAGGACGAAATCTGGGCTAATCCCAGATTTTCCAAGGCGAGATGCAGCCTTTGCCTATTGCTTTCTCGCCACGGATTGCATTTATATCTCATGATGTTTATGCATCGTTGTCTGGCTTTCGCTATTAGAAGAATTGACTCAGGCAGGCCAGCCATGCCAGGTCTCATAGATGCCTGCGGCTCGCGTTGTGGGAGCCGTCAAAGTTCTTGCATGGCGTCCTGGTAGTACCGATAGGCGCTATTGCTAAAGCATACGGCGATGATTTCCATATCGCTGCTCTTCTCCAGGAATCTCTTCATCTCTTTCAGGGCAATGCGGCAGGCTCGCTCCATAGGAAACCCGTAAACTCCGGCGCTGATTGCCGGGAAGGCTATGCTCTTTATGCCATACTGCCTGCCCAGGATCAATGAATTTCTATAACAGCAGGCCAATAGGTCGTCCTCTCCTTCATCTCCGCCTCGCCATATGGGCCCTACAGTGTGAATGATCCATCTTGCTGCAAGCTGATATCCACTGGTGATTCGGGCCTCGCCCGTAGGGCAGCCTCCGATGCGACGGCATTCCTTAAAGAGCTGCGGGCCTGCAGCTTTGTGAATCGCACCATCCACGCCTCCGCCTCCTACAAGAGAGTTGTTGGCGGCGTTGACTATAGCATCAACCTCCAGGGTGGTGATATCTGCCATTGTAAGGGATATTTTGCCTGATGCCGTTTGCATAGAATCTCCTGTTCTTTTCATGATATTATCCTGGATATAGCACTTTTCTTTGCTGAACTATATGAGGTCGATTTCAGAAAAATTCATAAAGCCAGGATAAACAGATTAATGCAATTTGAGCCGAGGATGGCTGCTATGCCGATAGATTACTACATATTATCACGATTCGCTCTCAAGTTCATCCCAGCTATTATGCTCCTGGCAGCTATGGTCTCTGCCGCGCAGGACAGCGCTCGTTTATCCCAGGAGGAAAATCACACGATGTCCACCTTCGGCTATGAGGTCGTCAATGTCTATCCGCACAGCAGCCTGTCATTCACTCAGGGCCTGGTTTATGATGAAGGAATGCTCTACGAGGGAACGGGACTCTTCGGACAGTCAACGCTCTCTCGCATTGAGCTGGAAACGGGCCGGATTCTGGATGAGAAGCGCCTGGATAGCAGCTTATTCGGAGAAGGCATAGCTCTCTGGAAGGATCGCATAGTTCAGCTTACCTGGCAATCTGGCCTTGGCCTGATCTACTGCAAGGAGAATATGACCGAAATAGGCCGTTTCCGATACATTACCGAAGGCTGGGGCATAACCGCTAACAGCAGTAGCCTGATCATGAGCGATGGCACAGATGTTTTGCATATTCTAGATCCGGAGAGCTATACAGAAACGGGGCGGATAAAGGTCACAGCCAATGGCAGGCCGCAGCAGGGGATAAATGAGCTGGAGTATGTCAACGGGCAGATCTATGCCAATATCTGGCCCACAAATTGGATCGCAATAATCTCTCCGGAGAGCGGGGCGGTGATGGGCAAGATAGATTTGCAGGGGATCTTGTCGCAGGAGAGCCTTCAGGCAAGAAGAGTGGATGTTTTAAACGGCATTGCCTATGACGGAAAAGAAGATAGGCTCTTTGTTACGGGGAAGCTCTGGCCCAAGCTCTTCGAGATTAGAATTCTGCCCAAAGGGGGGTTGATCCGGGGATGATCATAGAAGAGCATAAATAATGCGCCTGCAAGAATAAAAATATATATTTAGATTTAACTATCATCCTCATATTTGAAGGAGAGCCTCACCTTTGCCCTGTATTCTGCAATCTTTCCGTTCTCCAGCCGGACATCCAGCTCCTTAACCTCGGCAATGCGAAGGTCTCTCAGGCTCTTGGTGGCCCTGTCAACTACCGTCTTGACTGCTTCTTCCCAGCTTGTCTTGCTTGTTCCGACCAGTTCTATTATTTTGTACACATCTCCATCGGTCATATCGCCATCACTCCTAAAATTCTGAATTATAGTTAGGAGTTTCTTATTGATATATTTTCCCAGGGGATGTAAGCAAAAACCTGAAATAATATCGGGCCACGGATGAGCCTGCAGCAAGGAGATGCCGATCGTGAGCTCGAGTGATAAAACCGTGCCTAAAAAATCCGTGGGAATCGAGGATCTAGCAGTCTATGTGCCCAGGCTCTTTCTGCCTCTGGCAGGAGAGTTCTCTGCCAATCGAGGTATCGATCCTGGCAAATTGATCAAGGGAATCGGCATTGAGCGCATGGCCGTTGCTGATGCTCACGAAGATGCGGCCAGCATGGCGGCCATGTCGCTTCTGGAGCTGATGAGGCGAAACCGGCTTCGTCCGGAGGAGATCGGCAAGGTTTATGTAGGAACGGAGTCCGCTCCGGACGAGGCCAAAGCCCTCGGAACCTACGTCATCGGCATGCTGGAGCAGATCTACGGCAAGGGCTCATTTCAGGAAGCCAGCACCGTGGAATTCAAGGCCGCCTGCATCGGCACAACATTTGCTCTGGAGAGCCTCAGCTACTGGCTGGCAGCGGAAGAGGAAGGCAAGGTAGGCGTGGTCATCGCCTCTGATGTGGCCAAGTATCCTCTGGCATCAGCCGGGGAGTACACCCAGGGGGCGGGCAGCGTTGCCCTGCTGGTAAAAAGCAATCCCAGGCTGCTGGCACTGGAGCAGATCTATGGCGCCTTCACCAGGGATGAGAACGATTTCTTCCGGCCTATGGGCTGCACGACTGCGATTGTAAACGGAAAGCACAGCAACCAGTGCTATCTGGATGCCGTGCAGGGGGCTTTCGATTCATTTGCCTTTAAAGCCAGGAGACAGGGAGTGATTGTCCCAGGCGATGGAGAGAATGTTACCGATTTCATGGATCATCTTCTCTTTCATATTCCCTACCCCAGAATGGTCGAGTATGCCTCTGCTGCCATCTTCAGGCATGACTGGAGAAAAGGCCGCAGATCTGCCGAGATTGAGCGGGAGCTAGGACGAGATCCAATAGCCCAGGAGTATGAAGACCTCCAAAAGTATCAGGAGGCAGAGGCGGACTATGCCCGGCGATTTGCAAAATCTCAGCAATTCCTGCAGGCATTTGCGGCCAAGGTCAGGGATACAGCCACCCTCTCCAGGCAGATAGGAAATATCTACACCGGATCGATCTACCTGGGCCTGGCGAGCCTTCTGGAGATGCAAAAGATCCATGCCGGGCAAAGGCTGTGCTTCGGAGCTTACGGAAGCGGCTGCTCGGCGCTCTTCTTCTCGGCCATTGCTCAGCCTGAGATCGAGTCGGTGCCCTTGAGGGGTCTACCGCAGAGGCTGGAAGAGAGAAAGCAGATCTCTCTGCAGGATTACGAGCTTCTTCATGAAGGCAGGAAGAAGGATAGCATGCTGCAACCCAGGGAGGAGTTTGCTCTGGTGGGGATAGATCATCAGGGTTACAGGCATTATGAATATGTGCAATAGGATTGTCAGCTATCTTTTTTATTTTCATCTAATGCTCAAAATGCATATGCAGCTCGGTCTTGCCATCTCTCTCCGAAAAGCTCATCCTATCCACATACCTGCTCATGGTGAACGCCGCAAGAGATAGTGCGCTTGCCTTTTCATCGTGCATGAAATCGATCCTGGGCATAGCTACAGGAATCTCAAAGGGCTTGCCCTCATAGACCGCCCGGGCATCCAGGTTGAACTCATCGAACTGGACGCTCATGGATATCTTCTTTCCCATTAGTCCAAGGAACGGAGCGGCATCGAGAAGCTCGTTCATGGCGGCGATGCAGTTCATAATGACATCTCGCCTGGCGCCCCAAATTCCGCCCTGCTTTTCCATGACCTGGAAGATCTTCTCCGAGGTATCCGCGGCCGGATCGATCTCAAACTCCATCTTCTGGCTGATGCCCAGGCGGAAGAAGACATTGAGCAGCACGGCACAAATGGTGGCAACCGCCAGAGATGACGAGAGCATGGGCCTCAGCATTGGATCTACACCAGCATAAAGGCCGGGCAGGGCGTCATAGGAGAGCCCGAAGATTATAGAAAGACCTACCACGAAGGTCTTTCTGGAATCAATCATACGGGACATGATGATTTGAATTCCTGCCATGATCATAAAACAGACAGTGAATATCAGTGAGGCTCCCATTACCGGCGTAGGCATGATCACGAAGATGGCGGCCAACTTGGGAAAGAAAGCCAGGAGCATGAGAATGCCTCCCGCCGCATAGCCGATCTGCCTGCTGGTTGCACCGGTGGCAATTGACAGGCCGATGTTGCTGGAGGAGACCGATTGGCCCAGAGCCCCCAGCAGCCCAGAGGCTATGTTTCCCGCTCCGCAGGCAAGCATTCCGCGACCAATGGATCGCATCTCTATTCTCTTCCAATCTGCATTATTGATCTTCTGGCAGGTGGTTAGATCGCCCATGGTCTTGAGCGCGGAGGACAAGGCTGCCACAAGAAATGGCACGAGCATCACAGCACTAAAGGACATTCCGAATTTGCCTATCTCTGGAATCTGGAAAGATGCAGAGTCGAATATCAGCCTGGCCTGGTCTATGGTCAAGATGCCTGTAGCAAAGGAGACTGCATAGCCAGTCACCATGCCGATCAGCAGGGAGTAAAGACGCATCTTGCCTTTGCCCCAGACATTGAAACCCGCCGTGACTGCTAAAGTGATCAATGCCACAAAGAAAGGCAGCGCTTGAATTGAGGTGTGGATGCTGTCCACTCCAAAAAACTTGGGCACGGCGATTGGTATCACCTCCACTCCCACCATGAGAACTACTGTTCCCGTCACCTCCGGCGGGAAGAACTTGCGCATTCGGCTTACTACCTGAGAGAAGAGAGCTTCAAAGACGCCGGCTATGGCCGTCATGCCGAAGATGAGTGCAAGGCCCCCTGCCTTGCCCGCCAGAAGCGACGCAGGCACGAAGGCCGGGCCGTTTAGCAGAGGACAGAGATAGCCGGAGCCGACCGGCCCCTTATTAAATGCCTGCAGAGCAGTGGAAAAGCCGGTTGCCAGCATGGCCATGCAGATGAGATTTTGCGCGTCTTCAGGAGATGCGCCGATCTCCTTTACTATTACTACCGGGAAGATGAAAGCGATAGATAGTATGAATATGTGCTGCAATCCGAGGAGGAGTGTCGTCGCAAGAGGCGGTTTCTCGTCAACGCCGTAGATGAGATTGGTCGGTTTTCTGGTCATCCTGGATTTCCCTGCCCTCAGTTGCCTGATCGAACTAGATTGAACTGGATTGGTATTTCAATCTGCTGTCAGACAACATTTGAACATCGCCTTTCAACCTTGATCACCAGGGCGGTAATATCGTCCGACTGCTCCATGTCTCCGGTAAAGATCCCCAGATCACGCAAGACGCTATCCAGTATCTCCTGAGCAGAGAGGCCGGCAGCAGCCGCAAGAGAGGATCTGAGGCGGCTTTCACCAAAGAGTTCGTCTTTTCCGTTCATAGCCTCCACTATACCGTCGGTATAAAGAAGCAGGACATCGCCTGGATCGAGGATCATCTGCCGCTGTTCATATTCCATATCCGCCATCATCCCCAAAGCCACGCCGGTCACATCCATTCTCTCTATGCTCTTCGAATCTGCCCGGAAGAGCAGAGGAGGATTATGGCCGGCATTGGCATAGTTCAAGCTTCTATCCAACAGGTTCAGCCTCGCCAGGAAGAGAGTCACGAACATGCCCGAGGTAGCAGAGCCGGATTCTTCAACGATCATCTGGTTGGCGCACCTCAGCCTCTCAAATCCGCCCCTCAAAGGAGCAGAACACGCCCTGACAATTATTCGAGAGAGTGCCATGAACAATGCCGCAGGAACGCCCTTTCCGGATACATCGGCGATTACAAACTGCAGATTGTCATCCTTCTTGAAAAAATCGTAAAAGTCCCCGCCAACCTCTTTGGCCGGAATGGAGGTCGCTGCGATATCAAATCCTTCCGGAGAAGGAATCTTTCCGGGAAGAAAGCTCTTCTGAATATCAGCGGCCACAATGAGTTCAGCCTTCTTTATCTGCAGCTCAAGCTGGTATCTGTCCCTTTCTCTCATAGTCTCTCTCTCATTGATGACATTGACTATGATGAACGCGAATATGAGCATCCCTGCCCCATTGGCCAGAACCATAGGCAAGGAGGCCTGCGCTACCACATCCATAGCCATATCGAAAGGCCGGGAGATGGCAAGCGTGAGCAGCATATGAAATAGCTCAAAGAGGACTGCAAAAACAGTGGAGGGGATAATGCCAGGAAAGCGGCCTCTTTTCCAGTAAATAAGCCCCCCAATGATGCCTGCCAGGGAGACGGCTATGCTGCAGGCAGGAGCTGTAAATCCCCCCTCAGATAAACGGAATGTTGCGCCGATAAGTCCTGCTCCAAGTCCTACCATCGGCCCGCAGGCGAGCCCTCCTACGAGTGGTCCAAGATCACGCACGCTGATGATGGCGCCGAGAAAATTAATGCCGATTAGAGAGCCGTAGATCGAGACGGCTCCGAAAAAGATGGAGAGGAGCAGCTGGCTCTTAGCTGTTGGGCGCCCATCGATTATCTCCGTGAACGGCCGGCTGCGAGATATCAGGAGAGCAGCCACTATGATTACGCTTACCGCCTGGAGCAGCACCAGGGAATCGCTGATCAGTGAGTTGGCCATGTGAGCATTGACCTTTCATTATGCTTTATTTTTTAATATTCTTGATCGCCTCATCATGATTTGGATAGATGGAAAAAAATCTGTTCGCTCCGGTCAAGGAGAAGACATCTTTGACAAAAGGCTGAAGAGCTGCCAGTAGCAGATCTCCATCCATATTTTTAAGCTTGTTGAGCGATGCCATGAGCACTCTCAGGCCTGAGCTGCTGAGATATTCCACCTTTTCCATGTCAACTACAAGAAACCTCTTGTTCTCATCTATCAGTCCGGCCAAAGCATTCCCAAGGTCCTTGGAAGATACGGCATCGATCTTACCGGATACGATAATAACCGGAATATCCTCGATAAGTCTATGGATGATCTCCATCTTGCTCATGACAGAGACCCTGGAACTCTAAACTTATATTCCTTATGCGAGATGGACCCTCGCGACTCAGCGCCCTGGAAGAGAGGCTTCATCCGACACAGACGAAAATGCGATCTCTCTGCTTCAAGGCCCGACTATCAGGTACACCAAAAAAGATAATACCATCAAGACTAAAAAGGAGAATGCTGCTGAAATATTAACATGACAGCGCTAAACGATACTAAAAGAATGTGCCGCGGAGGAATCTCATCGCCAAATGCTTCTTTGCATGGTGTAATCGATTCGCATTGTCACCTTGACTTTAAGCAGTTTCACAAAGACCGCGAAACTGTGCTGGAGAGCGCTAAAAGATCTGGTTTAATCCACATGATCAACTCGGGGGTGGACTACTCCACCAATGCCAAGTCCCTTGAGCTAGCCCGAAAGCACGATTTTATCTCTGCTACGTTGGGGCTCTCACCCAATACTCTGCAGAGCATAAAAGAGCCGGAATTGGAGATGATCTTTGCGCAGATTGAAGAGAATGCCGGCCAGGCCGTAGGCATAGGCGAGGCGGGACTTGATTATTATCACTGCAAAGATGCTCCCGGCAGGCAGCAGCAGGCAAAGGTCTTTGCAAAGGTAATTGAACTTGCCAAGTCCCTCGATAAGCCACTGGTCATTCATTCCCGTGATGCAGAGCAGCCTGCGCTGGAGATGGTCAAGAATCTGGAAAAGGTCGTCTTCCACTGCTATAGCGGCTCGATCGCAACTATGAAGGAGGCCCTCGACAGAGGATTTTACATTTCACTGGCGACCAATATCTGCCGATCCCCTCATCATCAGATTCTGGCTAGAAATGTATCATTGGACCGACTGCTGGTGGAAACCGACAGTCCCTTCCTCTCACCTCGCGGAGGCAGAAATGAACCTTCTCTGGTAATTGACTCGGTTCGCCTCATTGGCAGGATCAGAGGCATGGATCCTCAAGAGATAGCCCGGATAACTGCGGAAAATACCAAAAGAATTTATAAAATCGGATAAATCTATTAAGAAAGGGTCAACATGAATCGGATACCGATACAGTTCGAGCATATCATGAGTTACCTGGGCTCCAAGAAGGAGAAGGGGAGAAAAAAGATCGGACTGCTCGTGGATGGTCCCAATATGCTCAGAAAGGAGTTTCAGATGGATCTGGAGGAGATTCGGGATATCCTGAAGGATTATGGCGATATCAAGATGGGTAAGGTCTTCTTGAACCAGTATGCATCGGAGAAATTAGTCGAAGCGGTGGAAAATCAGGGATTTGATCCGGTAATCTGCACCAGCGACGTGGATGTGAGAATGGCTGTGGAGGGCGTGGATATGATCTACAACCCTGTTATCGATACCCTGGCACTTGTGACCCGAGATGCCGATCTAAAGCCGGTGCTCATGAAAGCAATGGAACATGGCAAGGAGACGATCATCTTCGGGGCAGAGCCGGGCTTCTCTGTAGCCCTGCGAAATTCCGCGGATTACGTCATAGTATTGAGAGACGGCCAGTATGTGCCGGAGTGATGGTAGCTAAATTAAGACCATTTCAGACCATATTTCAGACCATGTCAATCAGAAGAGAGGACTTCAGACGGAGAGACGAATGGGGCGAGCCGATTGCTGCAAACGGCTGGCGAGGCTATATCCCTTCAGGGCTCCCTGTGACCTATTCAGGGATTATATTGCTGATATGCATAGTAGTATTCCTGATCAGCATAATTTTTCCTTCATTTGTATATAACTATCTGGCTCTAAATCCCAGCTATTTGATGCAAAGGCCCTGGACGCTCATAACTCATATGTTCGTTCATGCCGACTTCAACCATCTCTTCTGGAATATGCTCTTTCTCTTCTTCTTTGGCACCGAGCTGGAAAGGCGGGTGGGGGAAAGCAAATTCCTGCAGATTTACATGCTCTCAGGGATTGTGGCGGCTTTTGGCCAGATGATAATATCCAGCGGATCCATGGTAGGTGCGAGCGGAGCCCTTTTCGGGGTGCTGGGATGTCTGGCGATAATTGCCCCCGAGATTCGCATACTGCTCTTCTTCTTCATACCGATGAGCATTCGAGGCGCAGTAGTACTATTCGCACTGATTGATTTCCTGACATTGGGTTCATCAGACAACATCGCTCACATGGCTCACATCGTGGGACTGTTGGTAGGACTGGCCTATGGACAGGCGATTAGAAGGTCGCCGAGCTACTATTGGAGATAGCAATTAGGAATTGTGTCACAAAAATTTCAAAAGTAGGATATCTAGATTATTATTGGCATTTTTCTCCTAATTGAGATAAGATACATTGAAAGTGTTTCAGTTTGTAAGAGATATTTAGGGATTGATGCAGGCAGCAATGCAGAGATTTAAGGCAATATTGCTCAGTGCACGATTATATTAAATTAAATTTTCTGAAATGGACAGACAGGCATTTGGACCAATCTTTTTATACTTCAAGATACGTATTGAAAATGGGAATGTAGCTAGAAGGCGATCTAAGAGTATGATGTCGATAGCAAAGGGATCGGTCGGAACAATTGTTGGTGAGACCAATCCATTGGCATTCAAGTTCATTATAAACAAAGAGGTGGGCAGAGGCACCTATATCAAGGCCAAAGCAGATGGGAGAGACTGGGCCCTCGCCCAGGTAGAGGACATCAAACGATCTAACATCGCCTACAGCGTGAACCAGCTAAATGATGCCGTTCGCAATTATGATTCCAAAGAGATGATGATCGCTGACGCCAGGGTTATTGGCGTGGCAAGCAACGGCAAGCTGCGTCTTCCCACCAGCCCTGCCCGGCCGGGTGATCCGGTGTTCATAGCGGATGAGAAACTGATCAAAGCAACTCTCGGCCTGGCCAAAGGAGACATGTACATAGGCATGCTGCGGGGCTATGATATCAAGGTGGAGCTGGACGCCAATACCCTGGTACAGAAGCATTGCAGCGTGCTTGCCAAGACGGGCTCAGGAAAATCCTATACTGCTGCCGTGATCCTGGAGGAGCTTCTGGAAAGAAAGGTGGCTCTGCTCATCATAGATCCTCATGGCGAGTATGCCTCTATGAAAGATGCCAACAAGGTCGGAGACTTCTCTAAATATAAGGTCAAGCCGCGAGGCTATGATGCAACCATCTACACTCCTGGGGAGATGGCCATGAACCCCAGAGCCGACCGGCCTTTTCGCTTTAACGGAATGAACATGTCCGCCCGGGAGGTGGCCAAGATGATTCCCCATGAGAGCAGCAGCAGCGGCCAGCTGGGATTGCTCTACGAGGCTATCAGCGCCCTGCGGGCGGAGACGGATGTCTACACTCTGGAAGACATCATAGATCAGGTGGTGCGGAGCAATTCCAAGGTGAAATGGAACCTGGTAAGCCAGCTGGAATCGCTCCTGGAATTGGGTCTCTTCTCGGGAACGGAAACGCCAATGGAAGAGCTCCTTCGACCTGGAAGGGCAGCGGTCATCGACATGACCGGCATCCTCCCTGAGCTGCAGGCTATGATCGTATCCCGTCTATTGACCGACATCTTTGAGGCCAGAAAGCGCAGGCTGATCTCACCGGGAATGGTTGTGGTAGAAGAAGCCCATAACTACATTCCGGAGAGGGGCACTGGAAACGCCGCATCTACCAGCATCATCCGCACCATTGCCGCAGAGGGCAGAAAATTCGGCATGGGTCTGATGATCATCAGCCAGAGGCCGGCCCGCGTGGATAAAAATGTCATCTCTCAGTGTAACACTCAGATCATAATGAGAGTCACCAATCCCAATGACCTCAAAGCCCTTTCCAAAGGCCTGGAGGGAATGACCGGGGATCTGGAGGAGGAGATCAAGAGACTGCCGCCAGGAGTGGCCATGCTGGTGAGCAATGAGATAGAGCGTCCCATCACAGTTAATGTCAGGCCGAGGAAATCAAGACATGGTGGAGTGAGCACTCAAATTGTTATCAAAGAGAAAGCGTCATCCTCCGGATCGCGCTCTTCCCGGAGCAAAGACAAGAGATCGGGCAGCCCGCCCGCATCGCCCGCAGGGTCAAAATCCGGCAGCGTCAGGCCCAGGGAGAAGAAGGCAGGCGGCCTGTTAAAGAAGGTTTTTGGGGCGAGGAAAGCATAATGAGCCGAAGATTTAGAGACCTCAAAGCAAGCGACCTGGCTAAACTGCCAGCATTAACTTATGACCACTGCCTGATTGGTGCAGAGATCATCTACCTGCACCTTTTTAATAAGAAAAACATGCACTGGTATCTGGCGGAGTACGGCTCAATCAGCAGGAAGTTCTTTGGCTTTTATGAGAATAAGTCGGACGGGATCTGCTCAGGGCTGTGCAGCGTGGAAGAGATTGCCTATTGGGCCATAAAGGGAGATGCCTGGGAGCCAATGGTTGATGAGAATTGGAAACCTGTTGCTGCCAGGGATATTCCTATTCTCACAGAATATGTAAAACTGATGATCAACCAGCCGGACCTGACATAATCCTTGAGATGATGCTTAAGATAATGCTTAAGATCTTGGAGAGCATAACAGATCATCAGTTATGAAATCCAGAATAAATGAATTGCCAGTAGCTATTGCTCTAACGGTCTTTGTGGTCTGCCTTTTTTTCGCCATTGATTCCAGCGCCATTATTGATGGGGGATCGGGACTTTCCGTGGACCAGCTCATCGATGCCAGCAGAGGCACCTACGTCTTTAATATCGGAATACCGGAAAATCCCCAGGAGTCAAGGATGCTGTGGAGCGAGGAGAAGGGCATAAATTTCACCATGCCGGGCAAATTAGCCGGAAGCGGAACTACTCCCCAGGAGACACGAAGCTCTGCAAACACCGGCGAGGTGACCTCTTCTCAGACAGCAAGTGCCGTGAGTTCAAACCAGCCGAAGGCGGCATCATCGCCTGAACCGACCATCTCGCCGGCCTCTCGCGTGGCAGGAAACTGGTCTTTGCGGCTCAGCGACAGCAAGAACCGGTTTATGGCCATCAGGCTTTTTCAATCTGAGAACACAGTTCTCGGCACAGGAAATATGAACGATGGTGGCGATACCCTCAAGGTTCTGGCTTCAGGGTCGATTTCCGCAGATAAGCTGAATCTGGATGTAATATCTTCCGGAGTTGTGAACCTCTATCGACTCAGTCTCAATCTGAGCAGCACCTCCACCTTCGGTGAGTACAGGGCGTTCTCAACCAGTGGCGAGAGATGGAGGGGGACTGTGGAAGGTACTCTTGAAGCCAATTAGCAGAGAAGCCTGATTTTGATGACCAGATCCTGATTTTAATTACAAGATCATGATTATCTATGATTGTCAGCCGTGGCCTTCCTTTTCCAGCGCAAAGTTTAATACGTTTTGCCGATGAGGTCACTAATCTGAAAAATGTAATCAAAAACGCTAACATAACCTCAATGCATGAAAGAGAATATTTCGGAAGGATAGTCAAAATGGCGAACAAATATGCACTGCCTGCAGCGATCGCAGTTCTCATTCTGGCTTCGTCTGTTGTACTGGCATCAGGGCCGAAAGAGGTCATTGTATTTACCGCTGCTTCACTAACAGGTGCTTTTAGCGAGATCGGAGGGATCTATAAGAATGATACAGGCATTCAAGTCGTCTTCAATTTCGATGGCTCGCAGGCGCTTCGCACCCAGATAGAGAATGGGGCCTATGCAGATGTTTTCGTATCCGCAAATAAAAAGCAGATGAATGCCCTGAAGAGCGGCGGGCTGATGAACAACAGCAGCATAGTGATCTTCGCAAAGAACAAGATCTCCCTCATCGTTCCCAAAGACAATCCTGCCAAGATCAGCAACCTCTCTGATCTTGAGAGGCCTGGAATCAAGATCGTGATGGGAACGAAAGATGTGCCGGTGGGCGACTATACTCTGCAGATCATAGATAAAATGGGCAATGATTCCTCATACGGTCCGGAATACAAAGAAAAGGTGCTCTCCAATGTAATATCCCAGGAGACTACTGTTAACTACGTGGTTACCAAGGTAGCACTGGGTGAGGCTGACGTAGGATTTGCTTATGTCTCAGACGTTACCGAGGATCTGGCCAGCAAGGTGGACAAGATAGACATCCCGGATGAATACAATATCATCGCTGAGTACCCAATGGGACTATTGCAGCAATCCAGGTATTCGATGGAAAGCATGGATTTCATGAATCTGGTGATGTCGGATGAGGGGAGCGCGGTTCTGGAAAAGTATGGCTTTTCCCCAGTGGCAAGCAATCCTGAGCCAGCTGCAAAAGGCGCAGCTTCAGCAGCTGCTACAGGAGCTGCGGCTTAGATGGAATTGCCATAGAAGCAGGGATCGATGATAGTGTGATCGCGTAATTTGATCGCATAGTGTGATCGTATGAAAGAGATATCGATGGCTTGCAATCGAGATATTGGCCGCTGCCATGAAAGAAGTCCCACCGATGCGGCCAATAGTGAACCGGAGGCCACCGACTATCGCTATTTTTGCTGGTTCCGGGATCTGGCAGTCAAAGCCGGCCTGGCCGTTTTGCTGATGCTGGCCATTAGTTTCATAGCTTTCCCCGTGCTGGCGCTCTTTCTAAAAAGCCCTCTGCAGACAACCCTGAGATCTCTGCACGATCCTGTGGTGATAGATGCCCTCTGCCTCAGTCTCATGACCTCGACCATAACCACTCTCGTGGTAGTAATTATGGGCACGCCCATCGCCTACGTCAGCGCTCGATTTCATTATCACGGAAAGGAGCTTGCCGATTCTCTGATAGACCTGCCGATAATCATGCCCCCGGCTGTAGCCGGAATTGCTCTGCTCATGGCTTTTGGCCGGATGGGAATTGTAGGTCAGCACCTGAATGCCATGGGGATAAACATAGCTTTCACCACTATGGCGGTAATCCTGGCTCAGACCTTTGTCTCTTCCCCTTTTTATATTCGCCAGGCCAGGACCAGCTTTGAGGATGTGGATCTGGCCTTCGAGAATGCGGCCCGCACACTGGGCGCTTCCCGCGTTTATACCTTCTTTCATGTAATCCTGCCCATAGCCATGAACGGCCTGTTCTCCGGGGCCATCATGGCTTTTGCCCGTTCCCTCGGCGAGTTCGGAGCTACTATCATGTTTGCGGGCAACTTCCAGGGTCGCACCCAGACCATGCCTCTGGCCATTTATACCGCAATGCAAGGAGATCTTGATGTATCGCTATGCCTTGCCATAATTCTTGTGGCCATCTCATTTATGGTCATAGCCCTGGTGAAGATCCTGACCCGACGGGTGTACAAAAAAACTGCAAACTGATCTAGAAAGGATTATCGATAAGAGGAGTAGCATATGCTAAAAAACGACACTGAGATATATACCATTACATCCGGAATTCTGCCCTATCAAGAGCTTGTAGATCTGGTATGGCAGAAGAATCTCTGCTCCGGCTGCAGGGGCTGTATTGCAGTCTGCCTGGCCGGCACTCTTGGATATGACCATAAGGCTGGCCGTCCTTATGCTCCCTGGATGCAGAAACTGCACTGACTTTACAGCAATGCAATCGTATATATCCATCGGCGGGGTGGGAAGCGCTCCGGGAATGAGTTCGGTCATCGTCAGGACAGAGAAGGGATTGGGCCTCTTCAGGATAGCAGAGGAGATGGGCTTTATTGAAGCCTGGGATGGGGTAAACATCGAAGCGATCGAGAGACTCTGCAGGCTGAAGATGAAGAGAATGCAGAGAATTTGAGGCAGGATATCGAGAATACGGGATACAATGAGCGGCCCCGTCTGAGATGCCAGGCAGGCGCGGGCAGGCTCCCGCATGAGCGCACTGGCGAGCCGGCATGAAGGATGCGACGGTGGGACCTGAAGGGCCTTGCGCCTTGGTGGACAGGATTGTGCAGGACATTTAGAAACCCATTCTGTTTTTGCCCGATATCTTAATTAATATCAAAACGGATGTATATGGTGATGACACCAGCAGGCAATATTAATGATAATGAGGATGTCCTGCATGATAAGATAAAATTGTTTATTTTAACTAATAGTATAATAATTTCCAATCATGCTGGTGCAAGGATGTTCGAGAGAAACATCACATCCGATGACCTGATATCCTTAATAAAGAATGGAGAGATAATAGAGGAATACAATGATGATTATCGTTGCCCTGCCGTGCTGATGCTAGGGAAGAAAGCAGGAACACCACATCATGTAGTTGTAGCAATCTGCAAAAACAGACTGATAGTTGTAAGGGTTTATCTGCCAAATGAAGATGAATGGATCAATAGCAAGCGGAGGAAATAGAATGGATCCTGGTGAATGCCTTCTATGCAAGAGCAAGATGCGAGAAGGGACAACAGAGATTATCGCAAGAGTTGGTGAGCAAGTAGTAATTATTAAGAACATTCCGGCATTCGTTTGCCCGAACTGCGATGAGGCATATTACTCTATAGATACTCAGAGAAAAATAGATCGCATCATGAAGGCATTTCACGAAGGAAGATTGCTGGCCAGGCCACTTGCCGCCGGTGAGGTTGATCTCAAGGCGCTGGAGGCCATTCAGCCTGCGGCATGTGCTGCAATCGAAGATCATTGAGGCAAATTTACCGAGAGAACCGATAGCGTCCCCGTCTGAGATGCCGGGCAGGCTCCCGCATGAGCGCACGGGCAGACGTGGTGCTTGTGAGGCCGATCGGGAGAGGTGGGCAAGTTAGCATGGCATGCAGTAATCGCAAATTTCCCATGGCATTCGTTTCAATTGCTACTAATGTGACATAAAGTATTAAATAATATGCTCTAACATTCAATGTGGTCCGTCTTCATATATTTCTTGGAATTAATGTCATGGCGCACTTGCAAGATACAGGGCGTCTACGAAATTACAGTAGATTCGGGACACTACCGAAAAATAGCTACACTGCCAAAGACTATTTGGACTTAAAGAAATATTTAGAGGATATATCTCCTAATAACGAATTATTGATATCTTTGAAAAAAGAATTGCAGGCATTTGGCAGTATATTAAATACAACAAATATTCTATTCTTCTTGAAAATATATAGCAAATTTGACGAAAGAGAGAAAACACTCATCAGATTGTCAATCAGTTCTGACGAAGACTTTAAAAAAGATCTGAGCTGGATATGGTGAACGCCTCGTTCCCTGCATCATTAAGGCCGATGATCTGTGAAATCTATCCTGCATTGCAGACTGGGCCAGACTACAGATAACGGAAAGACTGCCTCCGCCGTCAGCGCC
Source organism: Methanosaeta sp. PtaU1.Bin112 (assembly GCA_002067705.1). Taxonomy (GTDB): domain Archaea; phylum Halobacteriota; class Methanosarcinia; order Methanotrichales; family Methanotrichaceae; genus Methanothrix. The sequence continues at coordinate 43,666 of MVRL01000107.1, read as the reverse complement.
CAAGACCTCATGCAACCTTGACGAGAAAATATTATTACCTATCCCTGCGCATCCTCCCCCGTGAAAAACCGCGAGGTTGCCGCCCTTCTCTACCAGATGGCAGAGCTGCTTGAGCTTCATGCCGAGAACCGCTTCAAGATCATCGCCTTCAGCAAGGCCGCCCGGGCCATTGAGTCTCTTCCCGAGGACATAACCGTCGTCTGCAAGGAGAAGAGACTGCAGTCCGTTCCCGGAGTGGGAAAAGCCATCGCCCAGAAGGTGGAGGAGTATCTGAGAACCGGTAAAATCGAGGCTCATCAGGAGCTTTTAGCGGGAACTCCGCCGGGCCTGGTAGAGCTTCTTCAGATCTCAGGGCTCGGCCCGAAGACTGTTTCTCTGCTGCACGAAAAGCTGAATATAACCAACCTGCAGGAGCTGGAGGCAGCCGCGAGAGAGCACCGCATCAGAAGGCTTCCCAGGATGGGGCCGACCAGGGAGACAAACATTCTAAAATCAATTGAAAGGTACAAAAAGCGCAGCACCCGCATTCTCTACAGCACCGCCGAGCCCATTGTAAACGATATTCTAGCCCGCTTGCGGGACATGGAGGGCCTGGAGCACATCACTGTCGCGGGGAGCTTCCGCCGGGCGCGGGAAACCGTGGGGGACATCGACATCCTGGCCACCGCCAGCCGGCCTGAAGAGGTCGTCGCTGCCTTCGTGCGCATACCTCTGGTCGAAGAGGTTTTAGCCCAGGGTCCAACCAAGGCCAGCGTCATAGTGCAGGAGACGATTCAGGTCGACCTGAGGATCGTGGAGCATCAGTCCTTCGGAACGGTTCTGCAGTATTTCACAGGCTCAAAGGAGCATAACGTCCGGCTGAGGCAGCTTGCCCTCAGCCGCGGCTTCTCTCTGAGCGAATACTCGCTCACCCGCCTGGCAGACAGTCGGGACATTTTCTATGATCGAGAGGAGGATGTCTACGCTGCTTTGGGTCTGCCCTATATTGCTCCAGAGATGAGGGAGGACCGGGGCGAGATCGAGGCGGCCCTGCGAGGAGCGCTGCCTCAGCTTCTGGAGCTGAAGGACATTCGGGGCGATCTGCATGTTCATAGCGACTGGTCGGACGGCAGAGCTTCCATCCTGGAGATGGCCAATGCCGCTATGGCTCTGGGCTACGAGTACATTGCCCTTTGCGATCATTCGCCTTCCGTTGGCATAGCCGGGGGCCTTGACCCTGAGAAGCTCGAGAGGAAGATCAAGGCCATCGCTGCCGTCAACGAGAGTCTCCAGCAAAAGGAGATCGACTTCACCGTTCTGGCGGGAACGGAGGTGGATATCAAAGCCGATGGCAGGCTCGATTATCCCGATGATCTTCTGGCAAGATGCGACGTGGTGGTGGCCTCAGTGCATATGGGATTGCAGCAGTCGGAGAGGTCGATAACCGGAAGGCTGATCTCGGCTATTGAGAACGAGAACGTGGACATCATTGCCCACCCCACAGGAAGGATAATCGATGAGCGAGAGGCCTACGAGGTGGACATTCAGGCGGTCCTCAAGGCGGCAGCCAGGACAAAGACCGTCCTGGAGATAAACTCCTATCCCAGCCGCCTGGATCTGAACGATGTCAATAGCCGAGCAGCCAAAGAGATGGGCGCTATGCTCTGCATCAACTCCGATGCCCACGATGCCAAACAGCTGCTGAATATGAAATACGGAGTGAATGTGGCCAGGCGGGCGTGGTTGGAGAGAAATAATGTGATCAATACCTTGCCTCTCAAGCAGCTGCTATCCCTGCTGAGGCGCTAAGCAGGGCGTGGATATTATCGGAAAGGATAATGATATGCTACAAGAAGATATGCAACAAGAAAATAAGCTGCAAAGCATGAAAGGCTTATAAACAGGGAAAAGAGAAAACCGGGACTATGAGATTGAACAACCAGGCCAAGGTCGGGCTGGCAACCGTTATCTGTCTCCTCTGCCAGGGCTACATCTTTACATTCGTATTGAAGCTGGAGCCTCATCCTTTGATCTCTTTCGTGCCGCTCCTTCCTTATATCGCCTACATTTATGCCCGCACGAGCAGAACGTGGTATTTCAATAAACCACTTTACTGGATCGGCGCAGTTATCGCCTTGACCGTCCTGGACATGCTGCCATTTGCATTGAGCATTTTGTGAGCAAGGATTTGCACCAAAAAAAATTGAGGAAGGCCTGTTCGTCAGGCCTGTAGCTTCATATAATCGGTCTGCTCAGGATCTCGTAGCTATCTTTGTGCGGATTGATGAGCAGCCGCTCGGCAATCTCCCTGGCTGCCACCTCTGCTTCCGGCCTGAGCGTATCGAAGTAAAGCTTCCAGATGGTCGCCTTCTTCACGTCCACAACATTTCCGAAGCCCAGACGGCTCCGCAGCCGCTCCCGGACGGATATGGCCTCTCCATCTTCGATATGGAGCGCGACTTTTACCGGCACGTATTCATCCTCAAACAGGAGCTCATCGATCAGAGCCTTATAGCTCTCTTTATTCTCGTTGACCAGCTCTTTGGCAAAGCTCTTGGCCAATTCCTCAGGATCGCCCGAATCTATTTCGATGGAGAACAAGCGCTCTTTCTTGACATCGGCCAGGATATTCTTGTAGCCCAAACGCCGAACGAGAGTGTTCTTAACTGTGGCAGCCTCGGCATCTGGTATCTTAAGCCAGACGCGCAGATTGATCTTCCGGTTAGGGCTCATGCGTTCACCTCGATATAGCGCTTCATGGATTCGAATACCCTTCTGCCCGGACCGGCCTCATCGGCTCGCTGCTTTCTCGGATCGAAGGCCGGAAGCTGCCAGGCAAAAAAGGCCCTCTCTGGATGAGGCATCATGCCCAGAACGTTGCCTTGCTCATTGCAGATGGCGGCTATGCTCTCTGTGCTTCCGTTTACATTGAATGGAAACTCATTTATGATCCGACCATTCTTATCGCAGTAACGGAAGATCACCTGCTGATCGTCATTGAGCTTCTTGATCAGCCCGGGAGTGGTTGTGACCAGATTTCCTTCGCCGTGAGCGATTGGGATCTTGAGCAGAGCTCCCCTCTCGATGGCAAACGAACCGCTGCACCTTTTGGATGGAGATTCATGACGGAGATTGACCCAATCGCAGTAGTAGCCCCGCCGCACAATCTTTCCCTTGGAGATCATAACATTTTGGGCCAGAGCCATATCTACATTGGAAGAAGCCTTGTTGCTTCCGCTGCCGACGCCCATGTTGCTGCCTTTTTCGCTCTCTTTATCGCAGGATATGCTCCGGCCAGGAAGAAGTCCTGACTCAACCAGAATCTGAAATCCGTTGCAGATTCCCAGAATCGGCTTTCCCTTGTCGGCTTCTTCTTTCAGGGCGCTCATGACCGGCTCTTTGGAGGCTATGACTCCGGCTCGAATCCTGTCCTGATAAGAGAATCCACCCGGTATGACAAAGCCATCAAAGTCGGACAGCTCGCCGGCAGATCGGTTCCAGCGAAAGATCTCGCCCTCCATGTCCACAGCTTTCACTGCTACCAGCGTCTCAAACTCGCAGTTCGTTCCCGGGAACTGCATAACTGCTATCTTCATCTCATTGCCTCCACAAGACCAGACATCCAGGCATTCCTCGCCTCATCCAGGTCTAGGTCGGCTACAGACTCGCCTGATCTTGATATCACAATCCGTCTCTTGCCTGTAACTGTGCCGATTTGCATCGGCTCCAGATCGTATTTCTTTAATAGCTCAATCAGCCGGGCCTCGCTGCCCGCTTTAGCCTCTAGGACAAAGCCTGAGGATTCGGAGAACAGGATTTTGTCAGTTCTCATGCCGCCTTCGCTGCCCTGTACGCCCTCTCCCGCCAGATCAACATCAAAACCAAACCGGGCCGGACGGACCAGCGCCATCTCGCAAAGGCTTGCTGCAAGACCGCCGTTGGAGATATCATGCGCCGCTGCCAGGATTCCTTCATCGATGGCATCGATGACTGCATAGATCATATTCCTCTCCAGGTCGAAGCGAACGATGGGCACATTAGCTCCCGTCACTCCCAGAATGGTCTGGTAATACTCAGATCCGCCCAGCTCGTCAAACCTGGGACCGATGAGAAATAGCTTGTCGCCGGCTTTCTTGAGATCCATTGTAATGGCCTTGGAGATGTCTTTCATGATGCCCACGCAGGCCACTACAGGCGATGGATCCACCGATCCATCAGGCGATTCATTATAGAAGCTGACGTTGCCGGAGACGATGGGAACCGGCTGCTGTTGGTCCTCAAATCCCTTGAGATAGAGGTTCTTGCAGGATTCGGCCAGACCCTTGACCCCCTCCCGGAACTCCCAAAATGCTTCCGGTTTTTCCGGGTTGCCGTAGTTCAGGCAGTCGGTGAGAGTTGAAGGTACCGCTCCAATGGCAGCAACATTTCTCATGGCCTCTGCAGCTGCTGTCGCCCCGCCCCAGTAGGGGCTGAGCCGTCCGTAGAATGGATTGGAGTCAACAGCCAGCGCCACCCCGAACATCTCCCCCCGAACCGGAGCTATGAGGCCTGCATCAGCTTCGCCGGGACGGATAACGGTATTGCCCATGACCTCTGTATCATAGTACCGGTAGACGTGCTCTCTGGAGGCGATATTGGGCGACCTTAAGATCTTGAGCAGCACATCATTGTAGTCCGCCGGCTCGGCAAAATCCGGCTCGGAGACCTTAATGGTGCGCGGCAACTCCAGACGATTATAGCGGATTCCTTCTGTGAGGTGCTTTATTGGGACATCGCAGGCCATCTCGCCTTTGTAGCTAACCCTGAATCGGTCACCAGTATTGATTTTTCCCACAACGCTGGCTCTGGCTCCCTCGTAAACGTTGGGCAGATCCCAGTCCTCGTTGTAGATCTTGAGGATCTTCTCGCGCAACTCCGGAGGCGATATTATCAGGAATCTCTCCTGAGTCTCGGCGATGCTCAGCACCTCGGCTGGAAAGTCGGCAGCTTTATGCATGTCATCCAGGTTGATCTCCATGCCGAAGCCGCCGGCAGATCCCATCTCAGAGGTGGCGCAGGTAAAGCCGCCGCCGCCCAGGTCCTTGAAGCCTATCTCGACGCCTGCCTCTCGGACGAGCTTGAAGAGATCGTCGTTTGCCTTGAAGAGCACGTTCTTCAGGAATGGATCTGGGATCTGCACAGCGCCCCGGTTTGTCTCCTCGTCCTCTTCTCGCAGGGCTTCAGAAGCAAAGGTGACGCCGCCCAAGCCGGATGAATCGGTGGGCTTTCCGATAAGAATAATGTCGTAGCCCTTCTCGCCAGCCAGAGGCGGAGCCCGGGAGCGAATGATCTGGTCGCGCCGCACAATGCCGATGGAAACTACATTTACCAGGCAGTTGTCATCGAAGCTATCGTTGAATACGATGTCTCCGCCCATGTTGGGAACACCCAGAGCATTGCCATACTGCCAGATTCCATCAACGACGCCCTCTGCCACCCAGCGCACCTTGTTGGCTTTGGGGCCGTAGGGATTGCCGAAGCGCAGGGGATCGGCGGTGGCGACAACTGTCGCCCCCATGCAGTTGACATCGCGGACGATGCCGCCGATGCCGGTAGCTGCGCCTTCGTTGGGCAGAACCTGGCTCGGATGGTTGTGGCTCTCGTGGGAGATGACGACGCACCATTTGTCGTCTATGGCCACTATTCCGGAGTCTTCAACAGGGCCCATAACCACATTGGGGCCATCGGTAGGAAGGAATTCTCGAAGGGTGGACCGGGAGCTTTTGTAGGAGCAGTGCTCGGACCACATGGCATCATAGCAGAATAATTCCGTGAGGGTGGGATCGCGTCCCAGCACCCCGGCAATGGTGCGCGCTTCCGGAACAGACATGCCGATGCCGGCGGCGCGCAGGCTGACCTCTACTTCAGGATCGGAAAGACCGATTATCTTCAATTCAGGTACACCTCTGGTTAGCTGGGCTATGGTTGGCAGGGCGGCATTATCAATTTATCGGATGAGGAAAAGGTTAACAAAGATGTGTACGAAGATTAATACAGAATTCATCATTAGAACTGCCTGAGAGCATCTAGCCACCAACATGAAAAATATAAATATGTCATCCTTTGTGAGGATCTCAAGTTAGAAAATAATAATCATTAAATTTTACGAAATTATCAAGATTCCCGATTGACCAACGTGTGGACGAAATGGCAAGTTCCAGTCGGCCCATGAAAGGCAGTGGAGCCCCATGGTACTAGTGCGCTTTTTCGCGCGCGTCGCCTGCATCCAGAAAACGAAATGCAGATCAAATTCAATAGGTTTTCGACAACTTCAAATTAAGCGAACCGGAAAAGCATTCGCAATATAGACTCCTTCGAGAATGGAGCACCGGAAACGACACTATAGACCTGCAATGATATAATCGCCGACTGCAATTTCAAACCATAATTTCTCGCAGCATGCTCATAAAGTAGGCCATCAGCCTAAATTATGCCCTTCGCTTTCAGAGCAGATTTCATCTCCGATACATCGCTTTTCAATTCAATAATCTCGCTCCTGTCCAGCGCCCGGTCCATTTTATCATTTAGGCTCTGGTTCATGTCCTTGATCTCGAGAATTGTCTCTTCCTGTTTGCCGAGCATTTGATCTTGCTTCCCGAGCATTTGATCTTGCTTTTCCAGCATTTGATCTTGCTTTTCCAGCATTTGATCTTGCTTTTCCAGCATTTGATCTTGCTTTCCGAGCATTTGTTTTTGCACATCGCAGATTGAAATAAGCAGATCTCTCATATCTTTTAATATGCCAATTCCTTCATCCAGGCGAGAATCAGTCTCACCCGTTCCAACTAGTTTATAGAAACTACTAAATTCATCATTTGCCTGCGAATAATTTTTTCCAATATTAGTCACTTGAATGAAGGTATTTTTTATGTCTATAGCTTCTTCGAATAGTTTAATCTTTTCATCATCGCCCTCGACGATGATTCTGACTCTTCCATCGCTTAAGTTCTCGACAAAGCCCTTAAGTCCCATGCCATTGGCTAACTGAGTAATCCTGGCTCTGTAGCCTACCCTTTGGACTTTTCCTGAGACTAATGCTGTGAGCCGCTTCATCGCATTCGATTCATCTCTTTTTGTATTTGGCTTTTCCTATCATATTGCTCATCTTTCCTGCAATGCCGAATGGTCAGCCGCCCGGCGGAATGGGTCCGGGCGATATTCCTCCTCGCGGCGCTCCGCCGGATGGTGCTCCTCCGGCGTCCTTTGGCGGCATGGCACCAGCCGGCCTCTTGAGGCTCTGGATCTTGGCAAGAGGCAGCACCAGAACATTCCGCTGCTGATGGAGCATTGCCTTAGATCTTCAGGTCTCAGCTCAAAAGGCGAACTTCAGCCTGGGTGAGCTTGTCGATTGAACAAAGAGAACCCTACGCCCTTTCCTCCAAAGACTCTTGCAGCCCAGGCACCTCGGCCGCTCCCGCAGGCACAGTCAGATTGGCTCCGGCAAAATCCTGGCCGATGGGCTGGAATTCTCCGCCAAGGTGCGCTGCCAGAAAAGCCTCAGCTATAGCGTAGAAGGATAACCGGTTCTCAGGCCTGGCAAACCCGTGCCCCTCGTCTGCATAGAGAACATAGGTCACGGGAAGTCCCTTGGCCTGCATGGCTTTGACAATCTGGTCAGACTCATTCTGCTTGACGCGCGGATCATTGGCTCCCTGGCCGATAAGCAGGGGCCGCTCTATCCTCTCCACATAGCTGAGGGGCGAGCGTTCTGCCAGCATCTTCCTGCCATCCTCGGTTCGATGGTCGCCCACCCTCTTGGTGAACTTCTCTATCTCCGGCTTCCAGTAGGCTGGAATGGTCTCCATGAGCGTTATCAGGTTAGAGGGGCCCACGATGGCCACTGCGCAGGCAAAGGTCTGGGGTGTGAAGGTCAGCCCGGCAAGAGCGGCATAGCCTCCGTAGCTTCCTCCCATGATTGCAATCTTCTCAGGATCGGCGATCTTCTGCTGAACAGACCAGTTCACCGCATCGAGGAGGTCATCATGCATCATCCCACCCCACTGCAAGTTTCCGGCATTGATGAAGCTCTTGCCGAGACCCGTCGAGCCGCGGAAATTGACGCTCAGAACAGCGTAGCCACGGTTAGCCAACCACTGATGAATGGAGTCAAATCCCCAGTAGTCACGAGACCAGGGACCGCCGTGCACATACAGAATCATGGGAAGCGGCTTCTCAGGCAAGCCGTCTCCGTCCTCATCGCTATTTGGCGGCAGTGAGTAGTAGCAAACCAGATCCAGTCCGTCGCGTGACTTTATCACTGCGGGAATCATCTTCGCCAGGGCAAGCCCCACCAGCTTCTCTCTGTCCGTGAACAGGAAGGTGGCATTCTTATCCATCCGGTCATAACGATAGTAGCGCGCCGGCCCATTGTCCTTAGTGAAAACGATAATCCATATCCTGTCGTCCAGGCTGCGGCTGACCACCGACATATCCCCGTCCTCCACCCTTTTCAGAAAATCAATATCATTCTCTATAGCCGGGTCCAGAACCTTCCAGGCCACCCGGTCATAGTAAAATGCCACCGCCTGCAGGGTCTTCTCAGTAGGATGAATCATAATGCCGTACAGATCAGACTTCGGGTCCTCGGCTAGAAGAGCGCTCTCTCTAGTCGCCATTTCATAAGCGTAAAGTGCAGCTGTATTTCTGCCTCTGCTGTCGATGAGGTAGCTGATAGCATTGCTCTTGTTGAATCCGGAAAAGCCGGTGGTAAGGGTATCCTCCATCTCGACCTTCATGAGCGGCTCCCAGCTGATGCTCCCGGCTGGAATGCTATTGGCAGGCAAAAATATCTCCACCCCTCCGTCATCAGTCATCCGGCTAGCCATCCTCACCTGCAAATCGTTATCTATCACAAAGTCCAGGAACTCTCGATTCTCAAGAATCAGCGTCATATTTCCCGTCTCGAAATTGAGCCTGTAGAGGTCGAAATACTGAGGATCACGCTTATTCATGGCGATAATGACCTCATGAGGATGATTGATGCTGACTGCCCTCAGCTCCGCCCGTACGCCTTTGAAAGGAGTGAGGTCCAGGACCTTTCCACTGCTGAGATTGACGCTGTAAACGCGCCAGTTCTCGTCTCCATTGGCATCCTGCACATAGAGAATATGCCCGCTGGTATAAGACCAGAGGTAGCTTCTGATGCCCCTGTAGCTATCATTGGTCATGGGCTTCGCTTTCTCGGGGGCATTTGCCGGTCCTACCCAGATGTTGAGCACGCCGTCCTTTGGAGCGAGAAAGCTGATGCTTGAGCCGTCCGGGCTGATTCGGGTGGTGATTCTGTCCGGATTGCCGAAGAGCAGATCCCGGGAGATGAGCGAGCTGTTATTCCTGTTAGTCTCTCCCGCCCTGGCATCCGCGCCACTCAAAGAGGCAAGCAGGATGGCAAAGATGATAATAATAAGAAAATTTTTCATCAATCAATCTCCTATTGCAACATACAATCTCAGGGTTTTGCAGATATAAATAAATGACGAAGATGGCAAGCATGACGAAAACTGCGAAAATAGCAGAATTCAGATAATTAAAGAGATTCGGCAATCACTTAATCGCTTGCTCCATGGATTGGTCACATCGTCTCCGTGGCCATGAGAAATCCAATAGCCCTTTCCGCCAGAGGGTATCTGCGCACCAGTGCCTTGAACCTCTTGCCGTGATTTGGCTCAAGGAGATGGGCCAGCTCATGCACAATCACGTAATCCTCAACCCACTGGGGAAGACTGGCCAGCTTGCTGCTGATCAGAATCGTCCTGGCGGTGCAATTGCATGATCCGCGCCTGCGCTCCTGATTTGCGGAGTAGCGAATGCTATTCCAGCGCAGAGATCCCTGAAAGTATCGGTTATTCAGAGTTCTGGCTCTCTCGTGCAGATGATCATCATCCTTAGGATAGACCCGCTTCTCTAGCCGAGAGCGCAGCTTTTCGATATGACCCTGCAAAGCGGCGTCCGAGATAGAAGCAGGTGCCAAAACCTCCATCTTTCCTCCTACCATTCTGGCCTGGATGGTCTTCCTGCGCCGCGCCGATCTCTTTATCAGAACCTCCAAAGCGATAGCCTCCCTATTGCAGCATTGAAACCCATTGCATCGGTGATTTGCTGGCAGGCTATTAATAGCTTTCTTTTTTGATGATAGTATATAAAAAATAACTAAGTTTAAGAGCATGGCAGCCACTCGATGCTGATCTCACCTGGAGAGCTGCCAGACCAGAGCTGGATGAACTTCTCGATGGAGAATACTCCTGTCAGATCCTCCACGCTGCGGCCCAGAAACTGATGGCGGCCCATGCGAGAGGCGATAGGATCGTATGACTGCCAGGCGATGTGGGCTCTGCCTATCACATTGGAGTTGATGCTGGCCTCAAGACCGCCTGCCTGTCTTTCGACCGGGCTATTGCCGTCGCTCTCGGCCTCCTCAAGGGCATCAGATGTATTGGTCTGCTGCCAGTAGCCTGTTTTAACCTGTGTCTCTCTCTGCAGATGCTTAATTCCAGTGTACGCCTCGGTCAATGATGCACCTGTATTGTAATTCTTGATTGTGATTATGTCCTTTTCGCCGGCATTGTTCATCGCCTCATCAAATATCGCTGGCATCGCCAATACTCCGGAGATCAGAACCGCTGCTGCAATCATAGGACAGAGCTGTTTGAGCATTTCTCCAACACCTCTAATCGATGATTGTCGAACATTTATTTCAAGCTATTCTTATAGCATATTGTCTGTGCTCATGCTTGGCGATGTCTGTCGTTCTTCTTGCAGGTCCTGCAGGGTCATCTCCCGGTTCTGCATTGCAGCCTCATGGTTGGAGTCAAGATCGATAGCTCTGGTAAAGCAGGTCAAAGCATCCTGATATCTTCCCATTTGTCTGAGAACGACGCCTTTATTATTCCAGGCGGATGGGTCTCGGGGTCTGGCCTGAGTGGCCTTTTCAAAGCAATTCAGAGAGCTGGACAGATCGCCCTCATTGGCCAAAGCCATGCCCTTTCCGATCAATGCATCATAATAGGATGGATCTATCTGCAGAATCTGGTCGAAGATAACAATGGCCTCGCTGAATTTGCTCAATCCCTGAGAGAGCGCAATTGCCAGCAGGTTCCTCGATTCGAGATTAGAAGCATTAATCTGCAGCGATCTATTGAAACATGAGATAGCTTCATAAAATCTGCCTAGGTTGGCCAGAGCTTTTCCTCTATTGTTCCACAGGTCTGTGCTGTTAGGCTCCAGCTCCAGGGCCTTGTCATAGCTTGCTGCCGCCCTTTCATAGTCGCCAGATACAAAGAATGCGTTGGCCTGATCTGACCAGAACTGCGCCGTCTCGCCCATTGCAGGCAAAACAAAAATCAACGCCAACAGAACGATAATAGTAATTGCGAGTTTCATGGAAGGCTCTTGTATAGTGAAGGGGTAAATATCTCCTTCCCCTTGGCTTTAGGACCATTTCCAGGAATAAATTATTTTGATTCATCTAAAACACTTTTCATGATAGCGTGCGCAAAATTGATATAAGCATAAAGTGGCGGTTTTATCATGATGATTAGTGGAGGAGGAGGAGATTTATTAGAGCAAATACGAGCGATATACTATTAACATCTATTGGCATTCTGATGCTGTTCATTTCATGCTGCTTCGCTGAGGATGCTTTTTCGGCAAGCGATCTCATCTATATAACTGAACAGTTTCCGCCTTTCAACTATCAGGAGGACGGCAAGCTGCAAGGCATATCGGTGGACCTGCTGGAGATGGCATGGGATAGGATGGATGCAAACCTGAATAGAAGCGTCATTCAGATTCTCCCCTGGAAAGAAGGTTACCAAGAGGCACTGGAGAAAAAAAATGTCGCTTTGTTTTCGACGGCTCGCCTGTCGCAACGAGAGCCGCTCTTCAAATGGGCAGGAACAATCGGGCCGATAAGAAATGTGCTACTGGCAAAGAAGGATAAGAACATCAGCATCATATCTAGCGAGGATTTAAAAAATTATAAAATAGGTGCCATCAATGAGGATAGTGCCGTACGAATGCTTCTGGATAAAGGCATGACTGAGGAGGAGCTGGTGCTTGAGAAGACCTCCCGCTCAATCATCGAAATGTTGCAGAACGACAGCATCGATGCCTGGGCTTATGGTGATGTAGCCGGCATTTGGCTCATTGAAAAGGCTGGCGCAAATCCGAACGATTTTAAGGCAGCCTATGAACTTGGACAGACCGATTACTACTATGCCTTCAATAGAGCAGTCCCGGATTCAACCATCCACTCCTTCCAGGCGGCGATCGACTACATCAAGACGAATAAAGATGAGAATGGAATAAGCGATTACGATAAGATTCTGGCCAAATATATTCCTACAATGGATGCCGGCAATGATCAGGACAAAGAAAGAGCTCAGGCCTTCTTAGAGGAGGCCGTGGCTTACGCAAATGATAACGGCATAGAGAGGGCTCTGCAGGAGTTCAACAATCGCTCCGGATCGTTTGTCCGCGGGGACCTGTACATATTCGCTTACGACATCAACGGAACGAATATCGCGCATCCTTTCAAGCCGGAGCTGATCGGCCAGAAAGGCTTGTTGGACGTGAACGGGGTAGACATTGTCGGTCGCGAGATTTCTCTGGCAGAGAAGGGCGGAGGGGTCATGTATATAGTATATCCCAATCCCGTCCATGAGAACAGAGATGAGCCCAAGCTGATTTTTATTGAGGATGTAAACAGCAGTATTTACAGCAGTATTAACGGCAATAGTAACGGCAGCATTAATCGCAGCATCTATATCGGCACGGGGACGTATCTCTCCAACATCTCTGCATATTTTGCTGAGGAAGATAGAGAGAATCTTGTCTCATTCGTGCAAGAGGCCAAGGAATATGCCGAGAATAGCGGCAAGCAGAGAGCGCTGGAGGTCTTCAATGATCCAAAGGGAGACTTCTCAAGAGACGGACGTTATATCTTCGCCTATGATTATGAAGGAAAGACTTTAGCCCTTCCCTACCAGCCTGAGCTGATAGGCAAAAGCCGCATCCATACCCTGGACCCCAATGGCGTCGATTTCGTCTCCCAGATCATCGATATAGCCAGAATGGGAAATGGATTCACCTACTACATCTATCCAGACCCATCCGGAAATATGACCCAGAGACTAAAGCTCAGCTATGTGACAAATGTCGATGACACCTGGTTTTTGGGATCGGGAATTTATGCGGAAGAATGAGGTGCAAAATTGGGTGCAGGAAGATTAGCATGAGGAGCAGATAAATTATTTCGACAAAAAATTCAGCCGGAGGGGGCCTTCTGGCCTTATCCGGTTACCGTTATCTGCAAAACATTCACAAAGGTCTGGACGTTTCCGGAAACAGTGGCCGCTATGCTCACGTTATAGGTTCCCGGGTCCACATTGGCGCTCCAAATGCCCATGTATTTGCCTGCCGAGGTTTGCAGCATGCTCATTCTTGTAACCTCGGTTCCGTCGGCCGCGTTAATTATAGCGCTGCAGCGCAGGGTTCTGTCCGCCTTCTGCACCTCAGTATCGTTTCCGCCGGTGGCGGAAGCAGCCTGGCCTGTGGAGCCGATTTGAACAAATCCATCCTTGCGGGCAAGATTTGCAAAGCCCTGAGGAGAGCCGAATCCGCAGGTGGCACACCCTTTCACAGTGAGCTTGACCTTATCGTTTGATGAATTATCAGATGATGAACTCTTCGTATCTGCCTCCAGCTCTCGGAAGGAGACCGTTATCGTCGTGGTCCGGCCGGATTTGACAGGATTCGGATTGGCATCTGCTTTTGTCAGCTCATAGTTGAATTTGGGTTGATTTTCCAGCCAGTCGCGCCAGGAGTAGAGCCTGGCATCGTATCCGGAAAGCTGAAGCGCCAGCCAGACGATGGAGGCCTCAACCCCTAAATTGGTATAGACCACAACGGGCCGATCTTTGTCCAGCTCTGCAAAGACCTTCTCCAGGTCCGCTTTTTGCCTGAGGCTCTCATTGGAAAGCACCATCTCGTAAGGAATGTTGACTGCTCCGGGAATGGAGCCGATGGCGTAGTCTCTGGCCAGCCTGGCATCCACAATCTGGGCCCCGCCGGCTACCACGAACTCATATGTGGCAAGAAGCTTAGCCGCAGTGTGGGCAATATATTCCGTTTTCTCTCTTGTGGCTGGCATGTTGCTTATATTTAGCCCTGCAGCCTTCCAATCGTCCGGGTGGCCCTGCAAAATCCTTACATTCTCATGCCCCAGATATTTGAGCAGCCAGTAGGAGAAGAACGCCGGAGACGGCCCGCCCCCGCAGGGAAGACACTCTCCAGCAACCGCCAGGGAATCATTGCTCGAAAGCCCGGCTTCGCTCAGCATTGCGGCTATCTCCCTGGTGGACTTGAGCTGGCCGTCGTTTTCCATAAAGCCCTCGTAATTGATATTGACCGCGCCCTCAATGAACCTTGTTCCATCAGGGCTGATGTCCAGCACAATGTCATCCGGCGAGAGATCTGAGGGCGATACAAACACCCCGCTGGGAAGGCCGGCAAGATTATCCGCCTGCGCTTCTGCAAGGGCCGGCATACAGAGCGCGAGCCCTAGCATCAGCCCCAATCCCTGCAAGAGCGCAGACACATTCCCACTAATGAGCATTGTCCTTTTTATGAAACCTGAAACGATATATCGTGAGTATCGTGAGGTCATTCTTTCTCCAGGCCGATCTTTCTCCTGGTCGGCAGTGATCTTCAACCTTCGTTTAACCATTCTTTAGGCCAATAGCTCTTCTTTTACCTTTTCAATAACCCTGGAGCAGGCCTTTTCATCAGCACTAATCTCATTGGACTTCTCAATGCCAAGCTCGGTGACGATGATCTGAATGGCCGGCTCGATATCAGCATGCGGCAATGTCTTTGCGGCGCACTGCACCGGGCAGCCGTCTATAGACACCATCAGATCCGCTTCTTTTGCCGCTTTAATCATTCCTGGGATATGGCCCCCGACTCCCGGAGCAGGCAACGACGCGCACATCAGAGCTGCTGCACAGGCATTTCTTTGTCTCTTCCATAAATTGCCCTCCTATTTCTTGAGCATTCTCTTAATCTCTTCCACCGTGGCGGTCCTGCCCATCATCACCGACTTGCCGTCAATATAAAGGGCAGGGGTCATCATCACTCCCCGGTCCATGATCTCCTGGATGCCGTCGATCTTTACCACCTCGGCTGTGATGCCCGATTCTGCAACTGCTTTCTCCACATTTTTGAGCAGGCTCTTGCATTTTGCGCAGCCTGTTCCCAATACCTCTATCTTCACCATTTTATTCAACCTCCAATTTCATCTAAGCAATCGATCCATAAACCATGCCTGCTAAAGTAGACATCAGGACGACCAATACGATGTAAGCGCCGCCTTTCTTTAAGCCAATCACCTTTGTGATCACTATCATGCTGGGCAGGGAAAGAGAAGGCCCGGCCAGCAGGAGCGACAATGCCGGCCCCGCTGCGGTAATGCCGCTGCTGTAGCCGAAGAGAGTGCCAACGATCGGCACCTCCAGTAGCGTAGGCATGTAAAGCAGAGCGCCTATCATCGAAGCCACAAAGCAGGAGAAGAAGCTGTTCGTCCCGAAGAGGCTTCGTATCCACTCAACAGGCAGGAAATAGCCGATGATGCCTGTGATAAATGTTCCCACTACCAGCAGAGGGAATATCTTCTTGGCCAGCCACCAGGTTTCGTTCAGGAATGCATCCCTCTCGTCAGGCCGGTAGTATTTTTTCATCATCCAGGCAGCCGCTAATACCAATAGCCCAACTATTATTGCCTTGGGCAGAAGCTGCAAAGCACCTGAGGTGGCGGAGAGCAGTATGGCAACCAGCAGCGCAATGAAGATGCCGTTAGCATAATCAGGGCGACTTGTTTGGGATGGATCAGAAACCATCTGAAAATCAGAGGCATCAGGGCGGGCTGAGCTAACCGGGCACTTCTGATCGGTCTTTTGGAATATTGCCGCCATGATGAGGCCGATGATCACAGCCATGACGACTGCAGCCAGCGCCCTGGCCGCGCCCAGCTCCAGTCCCAGCACTCGAGCGGTGAGGATGATTGCCATCAGGTTAATGGCTGGCCCGGAGAAGAGAAATGCTGCCGCCGGACCGATTCCGGCGCCTCTCTTCTGGATTCCTGCAAACATGGGCAAGATGGTGCAGCTGCAAACGGCGAGAATTGTGCCGGATGTGGCAGCCACGCTGTAGCAGAGCCACTTGGGAGCATCGGCTCCGAAGTACTTGAGCACCGTCTCCTTCTGCAGAAGAGCAGCTATAGCTCCAGCTATGAAAAATGCCGGGACGAGGCAGGTTAAGACGTGTGCTGATAAATAATCCAGCAAAGTTGAAAGCCCAGCCTGCAGGGCCGCCGTTATGGTGAAAGAAACCATTGAGATCCGCTCCTGCTATTCATTGATTGTTGCCGAGCGTTTTTTCTAAGATTTTGCCTGCCTCAGCGAGCTGTGATATCTTTTTCAGTGCCATGCAATCTACCATGCGAATTATCTCCAATACCATTGGCTCTTTTATGCAATAGATCGTCCTCTTGCCGTCCACTCTGCGCTCCAGTATATCTGCTTCGTAGAGGATGTTCAGATGTTTGGATATCGTCGATTGGGACCTCTGAAAAGCGGGGAGGATCTCGCAGACGCATCTCTCTCCTCCCGATAGATACACCAGCAGATCGAGCCGGATGGGATCGGACAGAGCGCTGAGGATCTTGACGCGCATATTTGAGACGGATTTCGCTGTCATGATAGTAGTCTTATCAGGCTTTATTCAGATATAAACATATCGCTCTAAGACGATGAATGTGCAGCCCCGAAGGTTTCGGGACTACACAAGCAAACAGAAAAAGATGCAATTTATATAGTTGCAGAGATTTTAAGTCAAATCCTTGAAAGTTCCCAGGACTTTTAGCACAAGAGCGGAGAGCTCTTCATCTGTCATCTCGCCATTGGGTATCCAAGACCGCAGGCAATTAAAGCTGCCTTTTTCATCATCCTGTGTTCCTATGAAGAAATATGCATCCGATATATCCGGGTTGGACCCAATCACACCGAGGTATGAGCCGACAACCAAACCGAGTGCGCTTAGGCTCGCATTGCTGTCTGTTTTTTTGGGAACATACCAGATATCCAGATTATTCTCATCATCGATCTCAGGCATAACATAATCGAAATTTCCTGAATCATTTAGAGCCGCAGATATCGTCAGCTTAATAGCGGCTTTGTCCGAGTCGCTCAATGCCATTGCCGACATTGGCAGCAGTGAGCCAAGCGCCAATAGGGCAATAACGAATGCCAGTCTTGCTTTAATACGCATTCCTCCTTCAAGTAGCTATACCAAGCCGATCCAATGAAAAAACCATTTGATTGAGCTTGAAACACTCTACAGCGGCATTCCCCACATGGGATACCACCGGCTCTCGTCCTTCTCGATGGGGATCTCCTTGTCCATCAACGCCTTCAGCCGGAATTCCCTGGATGTATCGCGCTGCCGTCCATTGCCAGGGACGAAGGGATAGTAAGAGCCCAGCTTGAAGCTGTAGATCCAGTAGATCACATCCTCGCCCCTAAAGCGGAAGACTGCAGCGAGAATCTGTGTTCCGAAGCCCTGCTCCATCAGGACCTGGCAGACCATCTGGATGTTGGTCACAAGATCCTCGAAGTCCGGGTCGGTTAAGAGCACCCAGACGTAGTTGTACTCATCCTTCTCTATCCTGTAGTCGGTACCGGTCTCCTTTACGCTCAGCTTTAGCAGATCCTCTATCTCAGATCGGGCTGCATCATATCGGGAAGACTCCATGGGCTTGATGCAGACGGCGGCTTTGCCGTCCGACCTGTAGCCCAGGCTGGTCTCCAATGTGACCGCAGCAGTCGATATGGCAAAGAGTTTATCCGTCTTTGCCTCAGGCAGTTTGGTCTTTCCCAGGATGGAGTCTAAAAACCCCATCTCATGCCTCCAGTTCCATCTCGATCTTCTGCAGAGCCTCAATCCTCGCTTCCAGTGTTGGGTGAGTGGAAAACAGCCTCATGATGGACGAGCCGGAAATTGCCGGGGTGATGAAGAGCGCGCTCACAGGGCCATCCACCTTGCGCAGGTCCTCGGTAGGCACCCTGAATCCGCTGATCTTCTTTAAGGCGGAGATCAGATTGGACGGCTGGCCGGTGATGATCGCCGCCCCGCGATCGGCTGCGAACTCCCGATAGCGAGAGAGGGTTCGGATGAGAATGAAGCTCACTATCCAGACTACCAGGGAGACCAGAAAGAGCAATGCCACATTGCTGCCCGAATCACGGTCGCGACTGCCCCCTCCCAGGAATGGTGCCCACTGCACCAATATCTGAGCGATGGAAGAGAGGAATGTGGCTATCGTCATGACCATCATATCCCTGTTCTTGACGTGAGTCAACTCATGGGCCAGCACCGCCTCAAGCTCGCTGTAATTGAGGCGCTCCATGATGCCCGTGGTCACAGCTACCACGGCATTTCTCTGATTTCTGCCCGTAGCAAAAGCATTGGGCATGCTAGTCCTCACTACGGCGATTTTGGGCATGGGTAGATCAGCATTGGCACAGAGCCTGGAGACGATCTGATGAAGCTCGGGCTCCTCGCTCTCGGTGACTATCTTCGCACCCATGGAGCTGAGGATCATCTTGTCGGAAAAGAAATACTGCAGGAATATGAAAGCGCCCATGAAAAGGATGATGCCCATCCGGCCTACGCCCATGCTCAGCAACACAGCCAAAAAGGCGAGGTAGAGCACAGTCAGCAGTCCCATTGTGAGGAGCATTCTCGCTTCAAGTCCTCTATCTGACTTCCATCTTCTCATATCTCAATTTCACCTTGTTGATCCATCTTTTATTTTATCTTGCATTTCCTTTATTGCATTTGCATTTCTTACTTTTCCTTTTATCGTTGTCGCTACTAGGATATTAGACCTTCTCTTTGATATTAGTCTCATCGATCTCATCTAAATAGTCGAAGGTACAATTATTATGGGAGGAAGATACCCATGACGCAAGCTAAAATAGGCGATACCGTGAAGGTGCACTACAAAGGCAAACTCGATACGGGCGTTCTTTTTGATTCTTCCGTCGGCTCTGATCCACTTCAGTTCGAACTTGGCTCTGGAAACCTCATCTTGGGATTTGAAGAGGCTGTAGTGGGAATGAGTCCCGGCGAGTCCAAGACGGTACAGATCCCTCCGGAGAAGGCATATGGCCGGTACAGAGAAGAACAAGTATTTAAAATGGATAAAAAAGATCTTCCTGAAGAGATTACCCCTGCAGAGGGAATGACTCTTGAAGTATGCGCTTCCAATGGCGTGGTAGTTCCAGTCGAAATTACTGAGATCGAAGGCGACACTGTCACCCTTGATGCCAACCATCCTCTTTGCGAGCAAACCCTGACCTTTGAAATAATGCTCCTCGAGATTGTAAAGAAAAGCGATTGATGGCCAGAGATGAGTTCTGAGAACGGAACGCGCCAGGCGGTAGTGTACCACATATTTTTATAGTCGATCATCAAATATTGGCGCCTTGGTGAGAGGGATATGTGGGTAAACAAAAGTTTGATATATCATCGAGCAAGTGCAGAGACGTAGATAATGTGCACTGCCGTTCGGAGGGGACGGCAGTAATTATAAATAAGGTGGGAAACAATCTTGGCAGACCGTGCAGCGGTATTCATTGATGGAGCTTATTTAACTAAGATATTGGATGTCGATTTTGGCAAACCAAAGATCGATTTGGCTGGTTTTTCGGATATTCTATGTGGAGATTATGAGCGTCTGAGGACCTACTACTATAATTGCATGCCCTATCAGAGCTGTCCTCCAACCGAAGACGAGCGCCGCAGATTTGCCTCCATGGACAAGTTCGTCTATACATTGAGAAAGCTTCCCAGATTCGAGGTGAAGCTGGGGCGGCTGGGGTGTGTGGGTGGCGAGTTCATTCAAAAAAGGGTGGACATCGCTTTGGCTGTGGATCTGGTGCGATTGAGCTGTGGCAGAATGATCCGGAAAGCAGTTATCGTCACTGGTGATAGCGATTTCCTCCCAGCCATTGAAGCTGCGAAAGAAGCCGGCGTGCTGGTGACGCTCTACTACTCGCAGAGTTCAATTCATGATGAGCTGCTCTCCGCAGTTGATGAGAGCGCAGTAATAGGACAGGAGCTCATAAGCCAGGTGACCAGATAAAAGATATAAAAATGTCAAAAGGCTGCAGGGAGGCTCTGCAGCTTAAACATCCTTCAGCTCTTTTTCATCGTTTTCTCATCTTTGGCATAGACATCCCGCAGATCCACGACCTTCTTTGACTTTCCGGCCGTTCTGGGGATGGAGCCCATCTCCACCAGTTCAATCTTGCTCCTCACATTGAGAACTGACTTCAGCCTGTCTTCCGCTTTCTTTCTGATCCTGGCCAGGTCGGACAGCTCGCCGGTGAAAGCCTCTTCCTTCAGCTCCACCTGAATGCTGATCTCATCCAGACCATGCTTCTTTCTGTCCACGACCACCTGGAAGTAGTTTCCGATCTCAGGAATGCTCACCAGAACGTCCTCGATCTGGCTGGGGAAGACGTTGATTCCTCGCACGATGAGCATGTCATCCGCCCGGCCCAGGAACCTGTGAAGCTTTCTGCTGGTGCGCCCGCAGCTGCATTTTTCTTCCATGATGTAGGTCACGTCGCCTGTGTGGTATCTGATGAGAGGCATGGCCTCTTTGGTGAGCGATGTGACTACCAGCTCGCCCGGCTCACCCGGCGCGCAGGGCTGCTCATTCTTGTCCAGTATCTCGATGAGGAAGTGGTCCTCCCAGATGTGCAATCCGTTCTGCTCCTGGCACTCAAAAGCAACTCCCGGCCCCATCATCTCCGAGAGGCCGTAGGAGTCATAAGCTTTGATGTGCAGGGCCTCTTCCAGCTCCTTTCTCGATTCGTCCGACCAGGGCTCGGCACCGAAGCAGCCGATGCGAAGCTTGAGCTTGTCGACCACGCCTTTGGCCTTGGCGGTCTCAGCAAGATAGAGGGCATATGACGGTGTGCAATGCAGCACTGTTACCCCGAAATCCATCATGATCTCAAGCTGCCTCTCTGTGTTGCCCACGCCGGAGGGGACTGCCATTGCCCCCATGCGCTCGATTCCGTAGTGCACGCCCAGGCCCCCGGTGAAGAAGCCGTAGTTCACTGCGTTCTGGAAGATATCGCCCTTCTCCACCCCGACCATCACAAAGTCCCTGGCCATGAGGTCAGACCAGGTCTCGATGTCCTTTGCGGTGTACCCGACCACGGTGGGCTTTCCGGTAGTGCCGGATGAAGCATGCACCCGCACCACCTGCTCCCTGGGAACGGCAAAGAGGCCGAAGGGATAATTGTCCCTCAGATCCTGCTTTCTTGTGGTGGGCAACTTTGACAGGTCCTTGAGGCTTTTAATGTCCTGGGGGGTGATGCCCGCTTGCTTGAGTTTGTTCTGGTAAAAGGGAACGTTCCTGTAAACCTTCTCAACAACGGCCTTGAGACGCTGCAATTGCAGCTCTTCAAGCTCTTTTCTCTCCATGAGTTCCAGTTTCGGTTGCCAGTAATTCATTTTCATACCCTGATGATATTGGTTCATTCATCCTGTGTTGTATTCTATGCTGGTTCTTCACTGTGTTCAGCCTATGCTATGCCGTGCCATGATAGGAAACGTCAGGGTATATCAATAATTCCATTGCTGCCAAAAAAATCAGTGATGACTATCAGCCAGCAGAGAAAGAAAAAAGAAAGAAAATGATGGAATTGATGAAAAAGAAGGCTCAAAGGGCGACTTTGTTCTCATCGCCCTTGCATCATCTTCTTGATCTGTCTCTGCAGGCCGTCCAGCTCTCCTTTGCTGTACAGGTAGTACCCGCCACCGATGGCGATGAGCAGCACCAGGATCAAGGCGACGATAAGCCAGTTGCTCTGCGCCTTCTCCACATTTACCGTCTTGCTCTGATCATCCAGGCTGATCCTGGTCATTCCCTGATCCTTGGGCTTGTAGCTGAAGCTGATTGTAGTATTCTCCCCGGCCTTGACTGTAGCATTCTTGGAGGCTATAGCAGTGCCGTTGGCCAGCAGCTCCAGGAGGCGGGTGTCATCCTTGCTTGCCACATTCTCCACAATGGCAGAGATCTTGATCTCGCTTCCTGCATTGGCCTTTTCCGGCACTGTCAGATTGACGATTCTCAGAGCCGATGCTACATTGATCTTCCTGGTAGCGGAATTGTATCCCTCTTTCTCCGCCTTCAGAGTATGCTCGCCTATGACGGCAGCAGAATAGGCCATCGTCCCCTGAGGAGCGGTCTGGCCGATATTCTCATCATCCAGAAGCAGGGACGCAGCGTCCACCGGGGTCTGATTGATGCCCTCTAATACTGTTATCAGGAAGTTCTCTCCCTTTATGACCTCAGCTGGCGCATTGATGATCAGCTGATTGGTGAGAGTTGCATTGGCCTTCTCGAAGGCAGAGACCTTAGCCGCCTCCGCCGCAGTCCTCACTACCAGGCTGGCTTTGGCGTCGTTGTAGCCCTTCTTCTTGCCAACTATCTGGAAGGTACCAACGCTTGTCGGGGTATAGCTGGCCGATCCGGTGGCATCGGTGGTGGCTATGGAGCTGCCATTGAGGAGAATCTGAACTCCGCTCAAGGCTGATGTCCCGGACCTGGAGCTGATGGATACCGTCTGATCAACAATAGCATCAGGAAGGCTTATTGTCATCTCCCCGCCCTCTCCAACTTTGGTGGCGATGGGCGCCAAAAGTCTATTGGAGCTATCGGCAACCTCTATCTTCAGGTTATCCATGATCTCGATCTCTCGCCCCCGCGACAGGCTGATGGACCCATCGTTTCGCATAGTGATGCCTTCGTCGCTTAGCGACTCCACCTTCATCTTTCCGTGGATCTCGCCCTCTTCAACCGACTCGGGATTCTCTGAGATCTGGAAAACAGCATCGACGGTTGCCAGATCAGATTCTGTGCTCCTGAAGACGCTCTGAATATGGGCAGCGATTATGGGAACATCCTTCAAAGAGCCCATATCCACTTTATAGAGATAGTTGGATGCCCTGTCCGTCGGATCGGAGGACGGTGTCACTACCTTGCTGTCTACCTCCTTTCCATCCTGAGCTAAAGCCAGATAGACCTTATTGCCATTCAGGTCCACCTGTTTGATTCTCAGCTCATAGTCTTCATCTAAAGAGAGCACCGATCCGCTGGCTATTGTCTGGCTGTCATCATTATCGATCAGCACCCGTCTGAGCTGGCCCTCGTTTATCACGCTCTCTTCATCGGTAAACTTGGTCTCGTTGTTGTATCCTGCGAAGAATTTATCGGCCATAAAGCCGATGACATCATACTTGCCCCAGCTCTCAAACTCGAATTTGACTGGCTGGGGACTGGTCTCGTAGATCAGATCCTTTTCTTCTATCTTCGTGCTGCCGCTGATCTTTGCCTGCAGGCTCTCAGTGCCAACATCGTCATCGATGTCGTAATAGAATCCTTCGAAGTTGTAAGGCGTCCAGGTAAAATCTTTGGTTTCGGATGGATTTATAACGGTGCCTCTCACATCGTAGCTTCCGGTCCTCTCTACCACAGGAGCAAAGCGAACCTCGTCAGCGTCCGCAACTAAAAATCCCACATTTCCGAAGATCTTGACAGTGCTGCCCTTGCGAAGGGTGATGGAATTCTCATTTTCCATCTCCACGCCCTCGTCGGATACTGAGACCACCTTCATCTTGTCATACTTATCACCGTCTTCAACGGCGGCATATGTATCGGATATTTGGAAGAGGCCGTCGACTGTTACCAGTGCAGACTCGGTGCTGGCAAAGACATTGGAGATATGCGCCATAACGATTGGAGTGTCCTCTCCGGAGATATCGACCTTGTACTGGTAGGTAGCGCTCTTGAGACTATCCGGAGCGATTACCTTGCTGTCGATCTCCTCTCCATCTTTGGCCAGGGCCATATAGACCTTGTTTCCGTCGAGATCTATCTGCTTGATTCGCAGCTCATAGTCTTCTTCCAGGGGCAGCACAGATCCCGTGGTAATGGTGCTCTCATCGTCTGTGTCGATGAGCACTCTTCTCAGCTGCCCGTCATTGATCAGGCTTCTATCTTTGTCGAAGATCTCATTGCTCTTGTAGCCGGCAAAGTATTTGTCTGCCATGAAACCCATAACCTGATAGCTTCCCCAGTCACCAAATTCGAAATCGGTATCCTGGGCACTGGTGCTGTATATCAGGTCCCCTGAGTCAACAGATCTTCCGGATGACTGAAGTCTGATGGTGAGCTTTTCTGTGCCCACATCGTTCTTCAAATCATAGAAGAATCCGGAAAAGCTCTGAGGGGTCCAGGTATAATCCAGGCTGTCTCCCTCTCTCCAGATCCTGTCCGTTCCATACTCAGTTTCGTCTTCTATCGATTCGCTTGTTGACTCTACCTCACTAGCAGTTTCGGACTCATTGCTGGATGCATTTTGCGAGGTTTCGGGAGGCGTTATCACAGATTCATTCTGGGAGGAATTATCATTGGAGGCTGGTGTTTCAGCTATAAGATTTTCCGGAGAGATCACCTGATCGCCTGCCACTGGTGTCAGAGAAGATTCGGAGCTTGTCGGCGTTGCTATTGCATCAGGAGTAATGGTCTCTGCGGTCACCGCAGCGTCAGGAGTGACAGTCTCCGGCGTTACCGTAGCTTCGGAGTTGACAGTCTCCGGCGTTACCGTAGCTTCGGAGTTGACGGTTTCCGGCGTTGCTGTAGTTTCGGCAATAGGCGCAGGAGCTTCTTCTGCCGGCACAGAGCTCTCCTGGGCGGCATTAGCCTGCTCTGCGGCAGCCGCTTGGGCATCTGGCTGATTGGCTGTCTCTGTCTGGCCGGATGCTTGAGAACTCTTGGAAGCATCATCAGTCTTTGCCGATCCCAGCGGCTTAAGTCCTGAATTGCGCTTGACCAGCTTTTCTGTCGATATGTCCTCTCCTTGTGTGCTCTTAGAAAGCAAGCTCTGGCTTATGTCTGGGGTTGCCCCATCATCTGCATTTCCGTTCTCGGAAGGGGTTTGCGCCAGTACATTAATTGGCAGAGCCGCAGCTATGATCAATAGAAGCAGACAGACTCCACCGACCTTGGCATGGTTCATAGATCTCCTCCAATACGTGACTGTTATAGGCTATTGACTCTCATATTCTTTATTTATATTATCAATATCCTTTTTGCGTCTTTTATTTTTCCTCTTGCATCATCTTATTTTCTGGCTGATCATTTCATTGGCTGATCTGTTTAGGGAAGGAAGCAGTTTTCATTTATAAATGTGATCTCGATCATATAGTTTTCATCATGAAAGTGCACGACATTTGGGTGTTCAGTGTTTTATGATTTATGGGATATTGGGAAGTATCGTGGCTATAGAGATCTTCCAGAGGCCACATTTCGCTACCTAATGCCCGCTATTGTCGCAAAAATAGATAATAAACATCGAAGATATACTCTGTCTATGCGCCTTTTCTCTATCTGGGCGGGGTTACATAATTCCAGCGCCAGACCTTGAAGCTTGCCGCCATTATTCCCAGGAAGAGCACCACTATCAACAGGGCCTGAAGCCACTCGACAATTGCAATCGCATCCATTTCCTACACCAACAGATGTGCCTTCTCTTTTATCAGATAAAGGTTTGCATGCAAAAGATGATATGTGAAAACATGTGTCTCTCCCCGGTGAACTATAGAGAGGCCGAAAGATGCTAAATGTAACCTTCTTGGGAACAGCCGGATCTCTTCCTACGCCGGAGAGAAATCCTTCGGCCATCCTCATCAACCGCGAGGGAGAGATGATACTCTTCGACTGTGCGGAGGGCACGCAAAGGCAGATGATGCGAGCGAGAACTGGCATGATGCGCTTGCATTACATCTTCCTCACTCATCTGCATGCCGATCATATCCTGGGAATTCCCGGGCTATTGGAGACAATGGCTTTTCAAGGACGGACCGATCCGATAACCATTGTCGGGCCAATTCATACCATGAATCTCGTGGAGTGTTTCAAATCCATCTGTTACTTCTCGCGCAACTTCGATGTTCAGGCGATAGAGCTTGCGCCGGGAGACGTGCTGAAGATGAAAGGCTTCCAGGTAAGGGCAATATCGACTCAACATAGCGTTCCCAGCCTGGGTTATTCTTTGGAGGAGGACACTCGTCTTGGTCGGTTCAACCGCGATGCAGCCATATCCCTCGGCATACCTCCTGGGCCCCTGTTCGGAAAGCTTCAGCATGGACAGGCAATTGAGATCGACGGCAGAAAAATACAGCCCCATCAGGTTATGGGACCAGCGAGGCCGGGAAGAAAGATCGTCTATACCGGAGATACAAGGCCCTGCCGGTCCGTAGAGCTGGCAAGCCGGGGTGCAGATCTGCTGATCCACGATTGCGCTCTGGCAAATGATATGGCAGACTGGGCCAAAGAGACCAAACACAGCACCGCTGCAGAGGCAGCTCTAATCGCTAAAAATGCAGATGTAGGAAAGCTTGTTCTTACTCATATCAGCTCTCGCTATTCTGAGGATACCCATCAGCTTCTAAGAGAGGCGAAATCCATCTTCGAGAGGACTATCGCGGCAGAGGATCTAATGTCCCTGGAAATCCATCTAAAGGATGAGTGAGAGATTGGGCAGCCAATGCCCATGCGCGAATTATTTTTTTTCATTCTTTTCCATTTCTTCATGCACAGCCTGCATAACCTGTCTGGATAGCTCATCATCCCTGCCGATGATCGACATATCCAGAGATTGCATCGCGCAATCGATCAGATCTCTGCTGTGAGCAAGGTCTACGCCCTGGCTCTCTCTGGCAACGCCTCTTCGATAGAGATCATCAATCTCATCTTGAGATATGCCCAGGGCGGTGGCTGCAGAGATAGCTCTTCCGAACATCTCCATATCGGTGTAGTATTGCAATCCATCTCTGTAAAGCTTCTGGCAGAGAGCTTCTTGACCAGCGTTCCTGGCGATCAGGGCTGCCCAGAGATAGTCTCCTGCATCCGTCAGGATGGCTATTGCCTTATCAGTCATTCCTTTGTCTCTGGCCAAGACGACTGCATACTCTGTCTCGCCTGCCTTTGCCAGTACCTCTATGCCCTCATTAGCCAGCTCGTCTGGCAATTGCCTCAGGTTGTCTATTAAATAAGATACCTTTTGCTCAAAGGTCTTTCTCTCGAATTCGTCCTTCATACAAAAGCCCTGGAAGGTTTACAAATACATTAATAATTAAGCTTTTTGCATGCACGAATATATTAATAATCAATGATACATTTTATCGGCTCTGAAGAGATTTTTATAGTGGCAGGTGACTTATGTTTTAATGAATTGAAATGGCAGACATATTGATTTATGGTGCTGGAGCCATTGGCTCATTAATGGGATACCTTCTTTCAGATCCCGCTAGCGGATCAGAGGGAATGATTGAAAATGTGGCGCTTTTAGGAAGAAAGAGCCATATAAAAGCAATAAGCGAACTGGGCCTGCGGCTTTCCCTTCTGGAAAAAAAAGAGCTGCTGCATTTCAAGTATTGCTTTTCCGATCTTGCCGATCTGAAAGCAAATGATTTTTATCCAAATATAGTAATAGTATGTGTTAAGACCTATTCCCTCTCTGCAGTCTGCGATGAACTGAAGAGGTCCGGGCTCTTGCAAGAGCGGCTGAAAGATGCCATATTCATACTGCTCATGAATGGCATGGGAAATCGAGAGTCTTTTGGTGAGCTTGGGCTGCTAGATTCTCAGGTATTTGAGGGAATCACAATTATGGGCGTCAAGTTCTCAGAGGATGGCATGGTGGAGCTGAAAGGAAAAGGAAAGACGATCATTGAGGCTAAAATCGACGAAGGTCTGGGGAAATTTATGGCAGAGAGATTTAAAGAAAAGGGCTTTGAGATAGAATTTTCCCCGGATTTTAAGGAGCATCAATACAGCAAGCTCTTCGCCAATGCCGTGATCAATCCAATAACCGCTCTAACCCGCCGGGAGAATGGGGTTGTACTCGCTCCCATTCTACAAAACACAGTTCAGTCTGTGGTCAGGGAAGCAGTGACCGTTGCCGCCTTTGAGGGAATCCGGCGAGAGGAGAGGAGCGTATTGGATATGGTCATTTCTGTGGCAGAGAAGACGTCTGCCAATACCTCAAGCATGCTTCAGGATATGATAAATGGCAGGAATACAGAGATTGATTCCATTAACGGCTATATCATTCGCCAGGCAAGAAAGCATAAGATAGAGGTGCCCGTAAACGAGGCATTGTGCGAGCTTGTGAAATCAGCTGCCGGTTCCAGTTCCATCGGATAGACTCTGAAAAGTGCATCAAGAAATAAAGGGAATACAATAATCAAATAAGCCGATGTATCTAAATCAAGGGGGAGACCGAATATGAGACGCATTATATTTGCTGTAGCCTTTGCCGCTGTAGTCGCTCTTTTAGGCATGTCTTCAGTTGGCTGGGCGGAGAGCATAGGTGAAAACGAGAGCAATGCATACATTCTAAACAGCCAGGAAAGAGATGAACTGATTGCCTTTGTGATTGAGGCCAGAGACTATGTTGTGCAGCAGGGCAAGAATAAGGCTCTGAATGTCTTTAATGATCCTAAGGGCGATTTTGTTAGAGGGGATCTCTATATAATTGTTTACGATTTTAATGGAACCTGTTTAGCTCATCCGTATGAGCCCAAATTGATAGGCAAAGATGTGATCAACTTGACCGATTCCAATGGCGTCGCCCTCAAGAGGAACATGCGTGAGGTTGCCAAAAGAGGAAGCGGATTTTCATACTATATCTGGCCGAATCCTGCTCATCCCGGAGCAAAGGAGCTAAAGCTGACCTACGTTGTCAAAGCGGATGAAGATATGTGGCTGGGTGCGGGCGTCTATCTTCCTGTGCAGGAGCCTGTCTTCAGCAACCAATCAAGAGAAGATCTCGTAGCTTTTGTAAATGATGCAAGAGACTTCGCCTTAAATACTACCAAAGAGGTGGCCTTAAAGGCCTTCAATGATAAAAATGGACGCTTTGTGCAAGCAAACCGCTATGTATTTGCCTTTGACTTCAATGGCACCAATCTAGCGCAGCCTATTCAGCCGGAATTTGTAGGAGAGAACAGGATTGATGCCAAAGACTCCAATGGCGTTGAATACAACAAGGATATGACTGCATTGGCCCAAAACGGAGGCGGATTCATTTACTACCTCAAGCAGGACCCAGAGAGAAATATGACCCAAGGATTCAAATTGAGCTATGTCGCAAAAGTGGATGATACATGGTGGCTGGGATCTGGGATCTACGCCGATCGATAGAATCATGAGATATGCTCCAAGTTCGAAAAGAGCATTTATCGCATGAATCAATCAGCACAACATTTTTTGTTTCATCTGCCAGGCTTTGCCGCTTTCTTCATAATCGTTCATCGACGAGGTATGGATCGTCTTTGCCGCAAAGCTTTCATACACCCGCTCAGAAATGATGATTTGTGAACGCTTTCCTCCGTCTCCATGACCAGATCAGAGCAAAGCTAGAGGAAGAGAGGATCTTTGAGCCGACAGAGCCGCAAAAAGAGGCTATTCCTGCTATTCTCTCCGGAGAGAATGTGCTGCTCATCGCTCCCACTGGCACGGGAAAGACTGAGGCGGCAATCCTTCCTATCTTTCATCAGATTCTCTCCAGCAAGGTTAAAGGCACAAAGGCTGTCTATATCACCCCGCTTCGCGCCCTGAACCGGGACATGCTGCGCCGGTTCCAGGAGTGGGGAAAGAAGCTGCAGATCAGCGTCGCCGTTCGTCACGGCGACACCAGCCAGGCGGATAGGAGAAGGCAGGCCCTGAAGCCGCCGGACCTTCTCATCACCACCCCGGAAACATTGCAAATAATGCTCACCGGAAAGCTCCTGCGAAAGAATCTCTCCACTGTCAAGACTGTGGTGGTCGATGAGGTGCATGAGATGGCCTCAACCAAGCGCGGCTCGCAGCTGGCTGTGCTCCTGGAGAGGCTGGCAGAGCTTGCTGGAAATTTTCAGAGAATCGGCCTTTCCGCTACCGTAGGCTCCCCCGAATCCGTGGCCAGGCTGCTCGCAGGAACGGGACGAAGCTATAAAATCATAGAGACGGACGTAGAGAGGGCCAGCGATTTTCGGGTGACGAGCCCCGCTCCGGTCAGAGGCGACTATGCCATGGCCAGCACCCTGGAGTGCGATCCTCATCTGGCAGCGCAGATTCGCTTCATCCGGGAGATTGTGCACAGCAAAAAGTGCCTCATCTTTGTCAACACCCGGCAGGCGGCGGAGGTCCTGGGCTCCCGGTTCCGCCAGCTTGGCGAGCCTATTGGCGTGCACCACGGCAGCCTATCCGTGGAAGCGCGAGTGGAGGCTGAAGATGCCTTCAAGGCCGGTGACATGCGCGGCCTGATCTGCACCTCCTCCATGGAGCTGGGAATTGATATCGGCGATGTGGACCACGTTATTCAGTACAGCTCGCCCCGAGCGGTCTCCCGCCTTTTGCAGAGGGTTGGACGTTCCGGCCACAGGATAGGCCTGATCTCATCCGGAACCATCATTGCTACCAGCGCCGATGACGTGGCCGAGGCCTGCGCCATCTCCCGTAGAGCGGCAGCTGGAGAGCTGGAAGATATCCAGGTTCACGAGAATCCCGCAGATGTCCTGGCCAATCAGATTGTGGGACTGGAGATGGATTTTGGCGACATAGACCGGAAAACGGTTCACAGAATCGTCGCCAGAGCTTATCCCTTTCGAGATCTATCTGAGGAAGAGATGGATGGCGTCATTGCTCAGATGGCAGAGCACAGACTGGTGAGGCCGCAAGGCGATATCCTGCAGAGGACTCGCAAGGCGCGGGAGTACTACATTGAAAATCTCTCCATGATTCCGGATGAGAAGAGGTACAACGTCTATGACATAGTGGGCCGCCGTTCTGTCGGCACTCTGGATGAGGCATTCGTGGTCAGCTTCGCCCAGCCTGGGTCCACATTCGTCACCAAAGGGGAGATCTGGGAGATCACTGAGATCGAGGACAATGAGATCAAGGTGGTGCCCATTCACCGCAGTGGAGAGATTCCCAGCTGGACAGGAGAAGAGATTCCCGTTCCCTTTGCCGTGGCTCAGGAGGTAGGCTGCATCCGGCGGGAGATCATGCAGGCTCTGGAAGGCAGAGGAAGCGAAGTGGGTGCCGATGTTGGAAGCGCCGGTGATGGGCGGGAAGGTGAGGAGGTCGGAGGCGATGATTCTGCAAGCGATGAGGATGCAGGAAATGCTGCGGCAGGGGACAGAGCGGCAGTTGATAGGGCGGCAGCAATGCTCTTGAGCAGGTATCCTCTCGATGATGCTGCTGCAAAAGAGCTTGTGGATCTCATCAAAAAGCAGATGGAAAAAAACCTGCCTGTTCCTGATGAATCCCATATTGTGGTGGAGAGCGGTGGGGAGGGGGCTATCATCAACGCCTGCTTCGGCCATAAGACCAATGACACACTTGGCAGAGTGATAACTTCTATACTCTCCGCCCGGTTCGGAAGCAATGTGGCCCTGCAGATCGATCCCTACCGTATTGAGCTGACTCTGCCCCGTGCCCTGCTCGCGGAGGAGATCAAAAAGCTGCTGATCGAGCTCGATCCGACTTACGTAGAGCCCATTTTGGAGATGACTCTCAAGAACACCACTCTCCTGCGCTGGAAGATGGTGCATGTAGCCCGCAAATTCGGGGCCTTTTCTAGAGATGTAGACTATCAGCGGGTGAGCATGGCAAAGCTGCTTGCCGTCTTTGAGGGCACTCCCATGTACAAAGAGGCGCTGCGGGAGATCTATCATGACCGGCTGGACATAGAAAGGGCCAGGTGGGTGCTGGAGAAAATTAAGGACGGCACCATTGAGGTCATTTGCAGCTCACCCAGCCCCATCGGAATCTCAGGGCGGGGGGGTGGCCGGGATGTGACATCGCCGGAGCATGCCGATGCTGCGGTCATCGATTTGCTCAAGAATCGCATCATGAACGATCGTGTTCTCCTCTTTTGCGTGAACTGCAAAAAATGGAAGAGCATGAGACAGGTTGAGCGTGTGCCAGAGCGGCCTGAGTGTCCATTATGCGGATCGCACATGGTTGCCGCTCTCAAGCCCTGGGAGGAAGAGGAGATCAAAGTCGTTAAGAAGCAGGAGAAGAAGAAGACCTCCGAAGACAAGCGCAGGACAAAGCGAGTATTTCGCAATGCCAACCTGGTCTTGAGCTACGGCAAAACCGCTGCTATTGCGCTGGCCAGCCGGGGGCTTGGCCCGGAGACGGCGGCGAGGGTCGTGGGAAAGGGGCAGAATGACGAGCTGGAGTTTTACAGGGACATACTGAAGGCTGAGAGGGAGTATGCCAGGACGAAGAGGTTCTGGGGATAACTGGTCGCAGGTCTGTCGCCTTGATTGCACTATCGATAATCTTGTTTTGGCTTTTGTTATATCTATGTCTCATGACATAATCAGGGAATAGCTGGCGAAATATCGCATAATCCTGGCTTATTGCCATTTGGGACAAGCTTGTATATCGTTCCATCCAAGTCCAGTTCTACGCCGTTGCCAGTAGGTTTTGCATCGAAGTTGTGAGTCATGAGAAAGAATGCAAGATCCTGGACGGTAATCTTCGGATCGTCAAATGAGGATAGTCGCTCTTTCAGCTCAATTATGTCATTTCCTGATGCTGAGGCGGATTGGAGCATCCCTATGAGAAGTGAGATCATGATGAATAATATTATTCTTATCTTAGGATGTATCATGTGCAATGTCACTCTTTATATTTCATCTCCATTGCTCTCAGGCTATTCAAATCATTCTTTAAGCCATCATCCATACTGACTCCGTTGAGTTTGGAGTTGAGGAGATTTTGCAGGCTGAATTCGTCATATTTTATGCCTTTTAGGTTCGCGTTACTCAGATCAACCCCCATCATCATGATCATTGTGAGATTGGCTCCTCTGAGATCTGAACCAGCTAGGCTTACGTTCTTTAATAGAATCAGTTCCAGCCTGGCATTTCTCAGACTGGCATTTCCCAAATTAACATCTTGGATGAGCATTGGACCCTGTAAGGTAGACCCATCCAATTTGGTCTGATAGAAATTGGAGCCCATCAAATTCAAGCCCTGCAGATTTGCTGAAACCAGATCCGAGCCTGTAAGGTTCGCTCCATTTAAAGCCGTCCCGTAAAGATTTGCCGAATTCAGGTTGGCATCTTTAAGATTGGCATTGCTCAGGTCGGTGTAAGTCAGATCAGCGTCCATCAGGTCTGAACCAGTCAGGTTTGACCTCATCATATAGGCTCTTGTTAGATCGGCTTTGCTCAAATCCGATTTGCTCAGGTTAGTGCCATAGAACTCTACCCTGGAAAGCTGACTTGCTGATAATATGCTATCACTTAAATCTGCCCAACTCATCTTTGCACTCATAGCCACGGCACGGCGCATATTGATTCCCTTCATAATGGAGCTTACCATATTGGTTTCAACAAGCCTCATTCCAGTCAGGTTCGCGCCCCTGAGATCGGAGTCCTCCATGCAGGCACCTGTGGCATCTGCACCGATGAGCTTTGCTCCAACAAGCTTGACATCGTGCATCTTGGCATCATCAAGATTGGCATTGGAAAGATCCGCTTTGCTGAGGTTTGCTCCATCCATGCATGTCCCAGAAGCATTTGCCCGACTCAGTTTGGCTTCTGTTAGCATAGCTTCATGCAGTTCCGCACCTGAAATATCAGCATCTGAAAGATCAGCATTTGACATATCGGCATTTGAAAAGCAAGATCCTCTGAGGATAGAGTTGGAAAGGTCCGATCTTCTGAGATTGGTGCCCGTCAGATTTGCAAAAATCAAATTAGACTCTGACATATTCGAATCGATAAACTTTGCTCCAAAGAGTCGTGCTTCAGAGATATCTGCCCATCTGAGGTCTGCCCTTGATAGATCTGCATAAATCAAGTTGGCTCCCACAAGACTCGCGCCAGAGATGTTTGCTCTTGCCAATGAAGCGTTGTGAAGAATAGCCCGCCTCAAATACGAACCAACAAGGCTGGCATCGGTCAAATCTGAACAGTTCAGGTTCGAAGCCATCAGGTTTGCATTGTCCAGCTTTGCGCCAACAAGCTTTGCTTCATTTATCAGACATTGCTGCAGATCTGCGCCTGTCAGATCTGCACCGGTGAGGTTTGTGCCAGATAGATCTGATAGGACGAGAATTGCTCTTCTTAGATTTGCGAAAGAGAGATCTGATTTATGAAGACTGGTTTCCTCCATGTTAGCCTCTGTCAGATTGGCCTTTATGAGATATGAATTGCATATTTCAGATCCTTGCAAGTAAGCTCTACTGAGATCAGCTTTATCAAAAATGCATCTCCTCATATCGGAACGATTTAAATGAACTGCGGACAGATTCTGACCGCTAAGATTTAGATCGGCCAGTTTGGATCTGTCTTGGTATAACTGGTGTGGCGATTCGCTATTCTCGACAACTGCGGAGGAAAAAGAAAAGCAAAAGAACATGAAAAGAAAAAACCCTATCGCAGATCTCGTCTCAGGACATTTCATAATAATATTCTTGCAGGAATAGATAAAAAGTTGTTGGCTTTTAGCTGTTATTATTGGACCGTCTCTAATTCTGGGGGATACCATAAAACTGGCCGCGCTCCTTTCATCGCTGCCCAAAGAGAACGTATGAGGCTCGAACGGCACAGCGCGCTCTAAACGCGCGATCCGATGAAAAGACAAAGCCAACCGCTACATGGACGAATCCCGGTGCCACCGTACTCCTCCCAGCCCACAACTTTGCGGTGATCCGGAAGCAAAAGTTATTATTAATCCTTAGAAAAGGCAGAGTATGGTGCAGTCGAATGAGCAGCAATTTGAGGATAATCGGCTTTATCGGCGCAGCAGTTCTTTTCGCAGCGCTGGGAATTGCATTAGCGCAGGTTCAGGAATCATCCGGTGCAGCAGAGGGTGGTGTTTGGGTGCTCGATTCAAAG
The DNA here is from genome assembly GCA_002067705.1 of Methanosaeta sp. PtaU1.Bin112. Lineage (GTDB taxonomy): Archaea > Halobacteriota > Methanosarcinia > Methanotrichales > Methanotrichaceae > Methanothrix. Next base: position 8,608 of record MVRL01000107.1, on the reverse strand, counting down.
AACTTTAACTCTTCTTTTGTTCCCCATGGCAATGATCCGAACGATGGTTATGAGGACATTATCGACGAACAGGACATAGCACTGCATGAGTCCTGCGTATTGTATTCGGTTGAAACATCTTATCTGGATAATGGCAAGGAGATCAGACATGCAGCATTCGATGAATATTATTGGAAGGAGCCGCCCCGCGTCCTGCGTCCCGGTGAGGAAATTGAGATAGGAGCAAGCTGCTCAGCCACATGCACGTATAAACCGGAAAATGAAGCATATTTTGACGGGTGCAGTTGCCCCAGTTTCAGGATCTATTACGGAGATTGCAATACCATTTGGGATGAAATGGGCCTGGCTGTCGCTTTCCCGGACGGGCCGATTCTGACATGCTCTGCAAGAGCCTCAGATAGTGATTATGAAGAGGGAGAGAGAGTCATCAATTCTGCGGAAGAGACCTGGCTGGTGCCGGAGCATGATACCAGAGATTGTGACTCCGATTTTGACAAGCTTACACTCAAGATTATATTTATGGATCGCGATCTTTGGGGCCTGGTATATTATTATAATTATACCTGGCAGCCAGAAGGGACCCCAAGCGCCATAAAGCCTGAAGACAATAGTCTCACGAATACCGAGAAGGTTTCATCAGCATGCGATAGACTGAAGGTATCCCTTGAAGAAGCAGACAGCTACGGCAATACATGTCTTCTGCGCGCGAAGGTTGTAGAGATCTGCAGCGGCGACGAAAAGGGACTTGCGGACGCATTGCTGCAATTCAGGATATGGGAGACAGAGAGCTCTGACTACAAAGAGCTGGAACGGTCGACCGACGCACAGGGCGAATGCACTCTGGAGGTGCCAGCAGGAACCTGGAGGGTCGATGTCTATGCATCAAAGGAAGGATACGATGAGGATTGGACCAACATTTACTATTGTTGCGGTCAGAAATCCGAAACCAGCATCTCGTCTGAGGGGGAGAAGGAAGGGCAGGCAGGCACACAAACACTAGCGCATTACGACATTTCCGGCCGCTGGAATAGCAATATAGGATTTGTCTATGACATCCAGCAATCTGGGAATTCATTTACCTGGAAGGTAGTCTCTCCGATTTCCGAACAGGGACAGGGCACATTCACTGGCTGGGACCAGATTAGTGCCGAGTGGAACGGAGATAATGGCAGTGGATCTGGTTTTGGCTCAATAGAATATTCTGGAAATAAAGCTGTGAGCATCTCGTGGAATAACGGAGTGATCTTCACGAGAGAATAGTATGCAGAGGAAGCCTGATAGTTCAGGCTTCGAACTTTTGCCCGTTTCTTCCTTTTTTTGTGTCATATCATCAAGTCAAATCTTAATCTGCCCTTTCAGCCAATCCAAGCTCTCCGCTGCCGCCTTTTCCAGCTCCCGTCCTGCCGACTCAGAGAGCCTGGGAAGCAGATCTTCTGTGAAATTCTTCTTCAGATCAGACCCAAGAGACCCAAGTCCCTGTAATGGCTCAGCAGTTGTTTGAGGATAGGTTTGATGGTCTACCTCGGACTTCCAATCGCTGGGATCAAACTCATTATTTGTGAAGTTGTCCCTCCTGGCAAATCCGCTGTCCACCAGAAGGCGGTTGAAATTAGGGGCAGCTATCGGCTGGCCGTAAAATCCAGAGAGGTATGCAACACATATTATCCTGCCGTAGCTATCTCGACCATTTTCCGAAAGGTCATCGATATCGAGAAAAACCCTTTTATTCATGAGCACCGCATAGGTAAAATCCCTTGCATCCGGGCCTTTTTCCGATTCCATTTCCGGGGAGTCGACATCAGCCAGACGAACTCTCTCCACGCGGTAGGCTACCTTTTCGTTAGCTTTCTCTATGGTAACATCAAAGGTATCACCGTCAACGACATTTGTGACGATTCCATATGCCTCATCCAGTGATGCATGGCCAATAGTTGGAAAGATAATGATCGAAGAAAATAATAGTATACCTGCAAATTTTGCTATCGCCCCGATATCGCAGGTCGAGCCGGACGATTTCATGGCATCCCTACCATTATCTCGAGCGTCATGGACCTATTTGTCGATCCATTTATCGCTGTAATCCTATAAGTGGTAGTCTCCAGGGGTTTTACCTCTATCGAACCTTTAAGCGCTACCTCGCCCACCCCCGGATCGATCTTCACCAGGCTTGCACCGATCACGCTCCAGCTCAGGTTGCTGGCATTTCCGTGGCTTATGACCACTGGATCGGCATCAAATATCTCTATCACTGGATAGGGGGATCCAAAGACGTTGAGAGCCAGAAGGCCGCCGCCGAATAATACCGCCAGGAGCAGAGCCCAGATCGCAATTCCTGCCGGAGTCTTCCAGAATGACTTTTGCATATCCCAGTAGTTCTTCTTTTCAGCCATCCACTAGGTAAAGCGTCGTGCAGGTAGATATACCTCACTGCAACGCTCTGATGAAATGATTTTCATTCATCAAAGGCGCAGAAATCCAGTCCCGCGATCGGACTAAATCCCGGCAATCCTTGTACATCCGGCGGCTTCGGATATCTTCTTCTCTGCCAGCCTGGCTACGGCATAGGCCGGAAAAACATCGGATATCTTCTCTCCGTATATCTGCGACAGGCGCATGCAGTCCAGCCCCAGAAATGCCGCCGTCTGCGCGATAAGCTCTTCGCCGATTCCAGCCGCTACCACTCGCCTCAGCTCATGTTTTCGCACCTGCCTCTGCAGGGCCGCAATTAAAATGCTTCTTTGTCTCTCGCAGGCCTGCTGGGCTATTGCCAGGGCAGCAGGCTCTCCTATCTCATCGAGGTCTGCGCAGACGGAGCGCGCCAGTCTACGGAGCGCATCAAGTCTCTTCTTTCCTGCGCCGTCGGGCGTCTCGCAAGAATAGCGCTGCTCGCCGATCTGGCCCAGGCCCAGGCGGGCATCGGCCATGATGGCGAAGAACTCCGGCGCGAGCGGGACCTTCCTCCCTCCGATCCGCGCCTGCGGGAGCAGGGCATCCAGCCTTGTTCTCAGCAGTCCCATGTAGACTAGCTCGCCCGCGGCAAGACGGAGAAAGTCAGTCCTGGCCGCTAAGGTCTTCTCATCCCGGATGGCGATGAGGTCTGTAGTGGTGCTGCCCATGTCCACAAAAAGGCAATCACCCATCTCGCGAGCCACCAGAGTGGCGGATGCAGCCCAGTTCGCAGCAGCCAGCTCCAGGGGATCGATCCAGGAAAAACCGTCTGCGCCCCAGAAATAGACCGGGCAGGAAAAAGCCTGCCGAACGGCTCCAGTGAGAGCTGAAATTCCCTCTCGCTTGCAAGAGAAGCAGTCGGCCAGCTCTCCGGTGATGACCACCGCCACCGCCTCTGGCCGGCGCGCCGCAAACCTGTCCAAAACCTCCTCCAGGGGGGCATGCTTCCAGAGAGGCAGATAGACGCTTTCCGCAAACATCCCTTCGGAGCTTGCTGCTTTGGTGTTGGCTCCACCGATATCCAGACCCAGAATCATCCTCTGGCTGAGACCCTTTGAACCATAAAAGCTTTAGGTCGGAAGATATCTTTAACCCACCAACTTTCGGAGATCATGATCATGGCTGCTAAGGAGAAGTTTGCTGAGCCCACTTATCTGGAAAGTGGATTCGGAGAGCTGGAGTATAAGGTCATAAAATCGGAGATATGCTGCCGCTGCGGCACCTGCGAAGCCTTCTGCCCAAGAATTGAGCATGTTGAGAATAAGCCCGCTCTGGTAAATTACGATCCGCTCTGTGGACTGTGCTTCACCTACTGCCCCAGGACCTTCCTGGATATGGGAGCAATGGAGACTAAGCTATTCGGCCGGACGCGAAAGGCCGATGAAGCGCTGGGGATTTACACTAAAGCCATTTCCTCTCAGGCCAAGCACTCCTCGGCTGCGGCCCAGGACGGCGGCGTGGCCACTGCTCTGCTCGTACAGGCTCTGCAATCGGGCGTGATCGACTGCGCTGTTGTTACAGACAAGGATGGAGAATGGAGGACCATTGCCAAGGTTGCTACCACTGCCGAGGAGATTTCCGCCTCAGCCGGAACCAAGTACACCATCTCCAACAGCGTCGATGCGGTGAGGATTGCCCTGGAGAAAGGCTACAAGAAGATCGGCTTTGTGGGCACACCTTGCCAGATTCAGGGGCTGCGAAAGGTCAAGCTCCTCGATGAGCCCTACCAGTTCGGCCAGGAGAAGATCGCGCTGCTCGTCGGACTCTTCTGCATGGAGAACTTCGACTATGATGCCCTCATGAACGGTCTGGTCAAGGGCAGGTTCGGGCTTTCTCCCAAGGATGTCTCTCGCTTTGAGATCAAAAAAGGCATGTTCCGGGTTATCGATAAGACCGGAAAAGCTCATGAGGTTAAAATAGATGAGACCGATTCCTTCACGTTCGTCGGATGCGGTCCTTGCTTTGACTTTGCCAGTGAGCTGGCTGATATCTCTGTGGGCAGCGTTGGCTCGGCAGAAGGATGGTCTACCATTCTCACCCGCACAGATGCCGGCGAGAAGATCTACGCCGCGACTCTTGCCGCAGGGGCGATTGCAGAGAAGCCGATCTCAGAGAAGGGTCTGGCTCTTGCCAAGAAGCTTGCAGCCGGAAAGGTCAAGCGTTTTGAGAGCAAATGCGCAGAGATGAAAGTGAGCAGTATAATTCGTTAGCGAAGGACCAATGATTTAATATGCTCTCTGTCGGGCTGGCTGGAAAGCCGAACTCCGGCAAATCCACTTTTTTTAAAGCAGCAACCTTGGTTGAGGTGGATATTGCCAATTATCCGTTTACGACTATTGATGCCAATCACGGCGTCTCCTATGTGCGGGTCAAATGCCCCTGCAAGGAGCTGGGCATCAAGGAAGGCTGCGGCCGGTGTGTAGACGGCCAGCGCTTCATCGCCATCGAGCTGATCGACGTAGCCGGGCTGGTGCCGGATGCTCATCTGGGCAAGGGTCTGGGCAACGAGTTTCTGGATGCACTGCGGGTAGCAGAAGCGGTAATCCACGTCCTGGACGCATCCGGTGGAACCGATCTGGAAGGAAATCCCGTGGGAACCGGCAATCACGATCCCACTGATGATGTCAAGTTCCTGGAATACGAGATCAAGATGTGGCTTTACGGCATTCTCAAGCGCAACTGGGAAAAGCTGATGAGAAATTTCAGGGCCCTGGGAGGAAAGCCAGATCAGGTTCTCATCGATCAGATGGCAGGAGCCGGAGTCTCGGATAGCCACATCCGCCGCGCTCTGGCAGAGATGAAAAAGGAATTGGGCTCATGGAACGATGAGGATGTGCTTCGCTTTGCCGGGCTCCTCCGGGCCTACAGCAAGCCCATGATCCTGGCGGCCAATAAGATGGACGTGGCTCCGCCGGAGAATGTGAAGAAGCTTCTCGCCCTCAAGGATGATATGGTGATACCGGTAAGCGGCGCTGCTGAAATTGCCCTGCGCATGGCAGAGAAGGCGGGGCTGATAAAGTACAATCCGGGAGATTCCGACTTTGAGGTCACAGGCCAGCTCAACAAAGCCCAGACGGCGGGCCTGGAGAAGATCAGGCAGCTGATGAAGCAATACGGCGGGACCGGAGTGCAGCAGTGCATCAACCGGGCGGTCTTTGAGCTACTGGATTACATCGTCCTCTATCCGGTGGAAGACGAGAACAAGTTCACAGACCGAAAGGGCGTCATTCTGCCCGATGCATTCCTCATGAAGCGGGGCAGCACCGCCCGGGACCTGGCATTCCGGGTCCATTCCGATATTGGCGAGAGCTTCCTCTTTGCCATCGACGGCAAGACCAAGATGCGCCTGGGCGAGAAGCACGAGCTGAAGGATGGAGACGTCATCAAGATAGTGTCGACGAAATAATCTGCATTCTTTTTTAGCAAGAGTATTTAATATTATTGTCTAGAAAAGTATAAATCTTATCGGGTCAATTAACATTGCTTAATGGGCTCCATCTACAGACTATGTTTTATCATGCTTATTTTGGTATCGCTTGGCTGCTGCTATAAGGTACCATCTGATAAATCCGGAGAAAATCTGCCGACAACTGGGCTAGCCGCGGAAAATGACATCGCAAATGCATTCGCCTCTGCCTTGAAAGGAGAAATACCTGATACCGGATCCATTCCAGAAAGATACGAAAAGATAGAGAATATCAAGAAGGAGATCAATCTCAAGCTCAATGTAGGAAATGAGGCCGTCAAAGATAAAGGGCGAAATCTGACATTGGAATATCCGGGAGATGGAACCATCGAGCAGATCTCCTCAATTTATGACTATATGGTGAGCAATTGGAGCTATTCACCAGATACCCGCGGGATTGAGGAATTCCAGTATTCTAATAAGAGCCTCGAATATGGCAAAGGAAAATACTCTGGGCAGGGTGACTGTGATGACTTTTCCATTCTGCTGGCATCCCTCATTGAGTCCATTGGCGGCACATCCAGGATTGTGCTCGCCTATGGCCCAATGGGTGGACATGCTTTTGCGGAATCATATTTGGGCAAAGCGGAGGGCAATGACAGCGATGTTAGCAGAATGATCAATTGGCTCAAGGTTCACTATAATGTGCAGAATATCAATATCCATACTGATATGGACACGAGAGATGTCTGGCTCAATCTGGATTGGTGGAAAGATCCCTATACCGGCGTTGAACTAGCGAAGCATCCTGGAGGGCCCTTCTTCAAGGCAACTAACTACATGATAATACCTATTCGTGAAAATATTCCTCTGGTTGCATTGAGACCTCTAAATGACCCGCCAGTGGCGGAATTTAAGAGATCACCATATGCGCCTGATGCTGGAGAGATGGTGAGCTTCGATGCTTCATCCAGCAGGGACATAGGCATTGGCGGAAAGATAGAAAGTTATATCTGGGATTTTGGTGACGGAAGCAATGCCATCGGAATTAATGCAGCACATTTCTACACACAAGGCGGAAAATATCCGGTGAATCTTACCGTGGTTGATAATGATGGTGCAGAGAATTATTCTCTTCAGATAATTGAGGTGAATAGCCTTCCATCTCCGTTCATCAATATCAGTCCGGAGGAGCCTCTGATAATGGGCCAGATTGTATCGTTTGATGCCACATCAAGCCTGGATGAAGATGGCGCGATCGAAAATTATGAATGGGATTTCGGCGATAAGAGCTATTCCGACAAAGCCTGCGAACAGAAGGTCTATTCAAATGAAGGAAATATGACTGTCAATTTAACAGTAACTGATGATAGGGGCGCAAGGAATACAACATCCCGCAAGATCAGTGTCTGGTCGATCAGTGCCAATATCAGCAATATTGGGCAATTTTCATATGTGCCAAGATGGTTTTCCATCCTTGGAGATTATGCTCCGGATGGTTTAAATAAAGATATATGGATCTTTGTCAAGCCCTCGGATATGGAGGAATATATTCCGCAGCTCAGAGACTCAGGCGGAAAGAGAAGCGCCTTGATGAAAAATGGCAAATTTGAAGCAAGAGTTGAAGCGGGTAATGAAAATGACAGCTCAGCTCAATTCTCGATTATAGCAGCATTGGCTGATGAGCAAGCAAGCCAAAGCATATCATTATGGTCCACTTGTTGTGATAAGAAAAAAGGACTGGATAAATTGCCAATGGGTGTTAATGAAGTTGATCGCGTAGAGGTTATTCGTTCTCGGGAGATGTATGGTGAGGCACCACAATTGCCAAGAGTGAATAAATCCATTAAGGGTGGGATCACCAGGATCAATAACTCAGATAATACACTTGTAGTTGATAAAGACTCCCTGTTGAAGGGGAATAATTTTGTTGATAGTTACATGAACATATGCGGATTTATCAGCCCTGATTTGAAATCCACGAATATTTGGATATTATTATATTCGCCTAACGGTAGATGGTATCCTCAATCCGACAATGCAGATATCAACTTATATGGGCATGTGAACAACTGCATCTTTGCCTCTGTGAAAGAATGGCGTGCAAAGGCGTGGTTTGGAACCGGATCCGGTGAGCCTACTCGCGTCGTAGCGGTCCTGGCTGATGATCATGCAGATAGGTATCTCAACGATTTCCAAATAAAATGCAGCCAAACGATGAATAGCAATGGCCAGATGGGAGAATATCCCGGATTGATGACTATTGAACTGCCGTCGGGAATTGAAGAAATAGACAGCTGGCCGGTTATAAAAAGGGAACTTCATTTGGTCCTTCACAAAGGCTGACAAAGGTCACTCAGCTATTCAGAGATTCTGTGGGTTTTGCTCTAACCCGGCGGCTTGAAATAGGACTGGATCTCCTGATTCAAGAATACAAAAAATAAAGCCACAAAGAATCCAAAAATGGCCTTTTGTATACAAATGGCATAACGGACATACTTTCCTTCGACCTTGATATCGCCCGGCGACTTAAGCAGCAGCGTTCGGGCACTCAAGACAAGAGCGTCTTTGAAAGATATATTGCTCTTCGACCGGCTGGCAAGCCATTTGTAGATGAGTCCAAACAGAATTATTATTCCCAATATGCATATTATCGCATTGAAAGGCCTGACTCCGTAGGCAGTGTAGCTAATTTTCTGTAAATTGTTATTAAGGCCCTGTATCCATCATTACTTTGGGAATAAGGAGGACACA
>MVRL01000106.1 GCA_002067705.1 Methanosaeta sp. PtaU1.Bin112 | reverse complement strand
TGACTTTTGCAGCATCAGATGATGATGCGCCTTTTTTCACACCCAACATGGGCGTCTCTCTTATCTTGTCTGATATGGGTGTGACTTTTGATGCAATAGAAGCGGACGAGTCCTTTGCTGCAATAGTAGCAGACGATTCCTTTTCCGCAATAGTAGCAGACGATTCCTTTTCCGCAATAGTAGCGGACGAGTCCTTTGCTGCAGTTGATGAGGAGTTGATTGGCGCCACATCAGCAGGTGATGGGATTGGCTCAACAAAGAACATTTGTTCTGGATGAACTCGCCTTTCAATTATGGCAGTTAACAGATCGCTCTTCTTGCTCGGCAAGAAAACGGGCGGTTCCTGCCACCAGGCAGATGAATTGAATTCATCATTTGGGTTGTCATTCTGCTTGGCATAGCCGTTGTCCACAATAATTCGGTTAACCGGTGGCCAAACCGGCTTAAATTTCGGATCAACAAGATAAATTACGCAGACCAGCTGGTTCCATTTGTTTCGTCTGCTTGTTGTGTTATTATTAATATCAATGTATACCATTTTATTCTTGAGCAGGGAAAGAGAATAAATTTGTGCTGCTCTGCCCTCCGCTGTTATCGTTGAGGGAGCTGCGATATCTGCAAGCTTTATGCTATCGACGCCATTTATCCCCGCATCGGCAATCAGCATCTCTATTCCCAGCGAGTCGCCGCTAATCACGCTTACCACACGCCCTACAGCCTCGTCGGGCAACCCGAAAGCCACTGGCAAGAGAGCTAAACACAATGGCAAAGCCAATAAGGCCAATCGATGAATCATAAAAATCCTCTATCCTTCAAATCCAATTATCGAGACAAAAAAATAATCAGGCCTTGGCCAGGCCTTTTGCCTCGCGGGCGATTCGCAGGGCCGCCTCCTTTCTCATCATCTCCACGAATTCTCGCTGTGTGGCAAAGACCAATGCACCGGAGGGACAGGCGGCTACACAGGCTGGTACGTCCAAGCTCTTGCAGCGGTCGCACTTGACAGCCATGCGGACCTCGGTATGCCGGCCTATGACCCCATAGGGGCAGACCATGGCGCACATCCAGCAGCCAACGCAATTTTCTTGAATGCGTTCGACAATGCCTGTGACCGGATCCTGTTGCATGCCGCCGGTACGACAGACGGCAACGCAAGGGGCATCCTCGCAGTGGCGGCAGACGAGAGGCATCTTCTGCCCTTCCGCAATCTCCACATAAACGCGGCGCACCGGCCTCGGCTTCTCTGAGATGGCTGTCATGAGGCTCTTGCTGGCCGAATGCTCTACAGCGCAAGCCATCTCGCAGGATTTGCAGCCCAGACATCTGTCCAGGCGGACGAATATCTCTTTCATAAATGCTCCTCACAGGCCCAGCTTCTTGCGCTGGATGTCGATGTGATCGATCATTAATTTCGCGGCCTTAAGCGGGTCCGGTTCAACAGCAAAACATGCTCCGACCACGTCCTTAGCACCGCTCGTAAGCAGGCCGGCGACTGCGGAGCTTCCCAGAACCGGCGGCACAGTTCCCAGCACGGTGTATACTCCTGAGCTGACTACATACGCTCCGATCGAGACCGCTTTTTCGCTCATCCACTCGGGGGCAGCGCCAGCTGCAGGCAGATCGCTTATGTCCACACCCAATGCATTGGCGAGCGCCGCCGCTGCGACGAGAATTCTGCTGATGTCTACGCACGAACCCATATGCAGCACCGGCGGAACTCCCAGGGCTTTGCATACCCCTTTCAAGCCTTCGCCTGCCATTTCGGCAGCCTCTGGGAGGAGCAGGCCGGCCTTGGCACAGGCCAGGGCATTGCAGCCCGTAGTGAGGACCAGCACATTGTTTTTGATGAGCTCCTTTACCATGCTGATGTGGCCATAATCATGAACGATCTTGGGATTATTGCAGCCGACAACAGCACCAATGCCTCGCACCGCTCCGCTCTTGATGGCACCGATAAGAGGATCGAGCGTTCCGCCCAGGGCTGCCACAATCGTCTCCACAGAAAAGCCCACCATACACTTGGACTTTTCCTTGGGAATGTTGACCTTGGCAGAATTGCGGTTCTTGTAGTTTAGGACTGCCGCCGAGATAATAGATTTTGCTGTCTCCAGGGCGGTTTCCTCATGGAACTCCATATGCACGGCACCCGGGAATTTTGCCTTGGGCGAGGTGGAGATGAATTTGGTGTGGAAGCAGCCAGCGAGCGCGCCCAGCGCCGGCATGATGCACTGCACATCTACAATCATTGCATCCACAGCACCAGTGGCTATGGCCAGCTCCTGCTGCAAGAAGTTGCCGGCTACAGGCACCCCGTGACGCATGAGGACCTCATTTCCAGTGCAGCAGATTCCAGCAACATTTATGCCAATAGCGCCCTGCTTCTTGGCCAGCTCCACCATCTCCGGATCTGCAGCCGCTGCCACTATCATCTCTGACAGAAGAGGCTCATGACCATGCACAACGACATTGACCTGATTGGGCTCCAGGACGCCAAGGTTGGCCTCGGAAAATGTGGGTGTGGGCGTGCCGAAGAGTACATCCTGCAGCTCCGTGGCGATCATGGATCCGCCCCAGCCGTCGGATATGCTGGTGCGTAGACCATGCAGAATCAAATTGACATAGTCGTTGTCGACCCCAATATGGGTGCGATGCATGCACTCCACGATCTCCCTATCGATGCCGCGCGGCTGTATTCCCAATTTTTCCCATAACTCCAATCGCTTGGCTGGAGCCCTGCGGGTGAACTGGATGGGACCGTCCTGTTTGCCGAACTCGGCCAGGATGGCATCTGCCAGGGCGATCTGAGTGCTCACGCCATATTCAGCCATGAGGCGCTCCATCTTTGCCTGATCTTTGATGCTGTATGACGGAGCCTCACCATTCGCCACCGCCCGGAAGGTGTGGGCTACGTCGCGAGCGTGATCAGAGTGAGCGGCGGCTCCCGCGGCAATGCTTCGGAGAAGATTTCTGGCAACGATTATATCAGCTGTAGCTCCGCAGACGCCTTTGACCGCACCTTCTCCAAAGGGATCTATGCGGCATGGTCCCATGTTGCAGTTTCGGCAGCAAAGCCCCAGTTCTCCGAAACCGCATTGTGGTTGCTGTTTTTCTAAGCGATCCCAGGCCGTCTCCAATCCGGCCCGTTGGCATACATCGAGCATCTCCCGGCTGGCGGGATCTATGGACCTGTCACGAACATCCTTAGCCATATCAATACCTCTATAATTACTTCCAAGCACAAATGAGGTGCGAATCAGCCTACAACTATTTAATGCTAATCATTATAATTTTAAATTATTAAGAATGTTTTGGAAAAGAAATCCTTAAAGTATAAAATTTATTCGCATCATTAAAACAAAATGATTTCAACAGCAGCATTTATGTTTTTATCATTAAATTATTGTATTCTTTTCTCCAATTATTGCATCCTCTATCTCTTTGCATATTTATTAAACTATTATTGATACTTAGTGATAATTTCTAAAAATTATTTGCTACCAAAGCAGTGATACAAATCACAAAATATTGTTTATGTTATGCCCTGCGGAATTGAGAAGGAAATGAGCAACAAGACTTCGAGAGAATTGTTTATACAATCGGGCTGCATCTATCCCTTTCATGGGACATGCTTTTATCAGTCCTCTCAACTGGGGTCTGGGCCACTGCACAAGAGATATCCCCATCATTGAGGAGCTTCTGCGCCGGGGGCATGAGGTGACTGTTGGAACCAGCGGTAATTCCCTGGCCCTCCTGCAGAGAGAGTGCCCGCAATGCAATTTCATCGAATTCAAGGATTATCCGGCTCCCTATAATGACTCTCGATTCTTTCTGCCTCACTTTGCCGCAGGAATTCCGGCCTTGCTAAGGGCCATTGCCCTGGAGAAGAAGAGATTCGATCGGATCCTGGCAGAAAATAGGTTCGACCTGATCATCAGTGACAACCGCATGAGCGTCTACAGCAACAAAGCTCCTAGCTATTTCATATCTCATCAGCTTCGCTACAGCATGCCTCGCTACCTCTATCCATTTGAGATGATGACCATGCCCTTTAACAGCTTCTTTCACAGCAAATTCAGGGGGGTGATTGTTCCGGATATCGACCCCAAGAGTGAATGCAAGAATTTGAGCGGCAAGCTCTGCAGCTCCAGTGTGAATGTCACGAATCGCAGGGTCTACTATGCGGGAATTTTAACCAGCACTAAAAAAATGGCATTGGAAAGGGATCTGGACTTTCTGGCCATTGCATCCGGTCCCGAGCCGCAGAGGACTCGGTTGGAGGAGATAATCTTAAAGCAGGTGAAGAAGTTGCCAGGCGAGAAGGTGGTCCTCCTGGGAAGCCCGCAAAAGGAATTTCATAAGAAGCTGGACGAGCATACTACTGTGCACTCCTACGTCTCCACAGAAGAGAAGACCGCCCTGATGAATCGGGCCAAGTTCGTCATTGCCAGGTCTGGGTATACTACTATGATGGAGCTGGCTGAGCTTGAAACAAGTCATGGACTGCTCACACCCACTCCCGGTCAAACTGAGCAGGAATATCTCTCCCGCTACTATGTCAGGCAGGGCTGGTTTTTATCACGCAGCCAGTATAAGCTCAAGCTTGCTGAAGACTTGGCAGAAGCCATGCAGTACCGGGGATTTCCGAAGATGACCAAAACGGCCGACAATGTAAAGAGGCTTTATGAGAATGTGCTGCAGAAGCATTTAAACTAGAGTGATCTACCGTGTCCTGAAGGGCTCTGGCTTGCCACTTCATCGCCAAAACTTGCATCACGGATATGTGACGTAGCGGTTTTGGCTCTAAGGGCACAACGGGCTGTTCCATCCCTGCGATTAGTATGTTTCTGGAAGCATTATAGTCTCGATTACATGAGAATCCGCAATATGGGCACTCATGCACTCGGACAGACAGGTCTTTCTTTACTATTTTTGCGCAAGCTGAACAGTTGACGATGCGAGCCCTTTGATGTTAGACCAGAGAGTGTAATTTACCATCTGGAGGACTTTGGAATAGACGCAATTCAGCTTCGGATTCTCAAGCTTCATAGATGGGATCATGTTCTGAGTATCATGGGCCTTGAGCTTGATGCCTTTTTCTTTTGCTTCATTCAGGTATTGGAGAAGCCGATTATAGAGCCACCTGCAAGCATCCAAATTCTCCGCTAACTTTCATGCAGTGACCTTGTTAGGGAAGATAGGATACTTATAGCAGATCATCATACGAATATAGATATGCATGCATATTATTTATATTAGTTGAGAGCGACGCGAAAGTAATCATGGCAAAGGGCTCCGCTTTCATCCGTTGCGGCTATCGCAGCAACTCCCGCAAACTCTGCGGAGTTAGCGAGATCACCCTGAAGGATGGGGACTTCCCGCTCCTCCCTTCGCGATCCTACAAGTTAAAATCAGGCCTAATGGTTCCAAATGCTGATTAATGGTTCCTAATTGTTCGTTTTTGGATTTGGACGAATAGATCGCCTTTGATCTTGTGATCGTTTCCTTGATAGCAATTTATCGTTCGTTCTGTGATAATTTGATATATCGTTCGGATGCAGCAGGCAATGGTGATATGCTCTTCGCAAAGCGAAGCATATCTCGGGAGAGTGGTATAAAATGGAAATTAGAGCAAAACTGATCTTGCTGATGGCAGCCATGTGTATTCTCACAACGACTGCCCTTTCGCAAGGAGGCGCAAGGGATGGACCCAATGGCGGTCCGGATAGAGCTGGAGAGAATGGAATGATGTTCGGCCCAAACGATGGGGCTTTCGCTCAAGGCGAGGGCCTTGGAAATGGTCAGGCGCCTCTTCCCCCTAAATTCAAAGGGTGCAATACAGATCCACGGAAGATGGCACCCAAGGTGCCCATAGAGCATCCGGAAGATAAGCCAGAGGGCTCAGAGAATGAATTAGGCCCGGAAGACAAACCCCATGATGAATCGGCTCCCTGGAAATATACCAAACCTTATGGTGGCAAGCATGAGGGGCCATTTTTCGGTTTCGGAGGACCTGACGGTCGTATCCCACCGCGTTCCATAATGGGACCGGATCACTCACAAGTGCCTCCCCAAAAGCCCAAGAAGTCCATGATGGATAAGAAACATCATAGGGCACATAAAGGGCCGCTTAAGCCTTTGAATCCTGAGGATCTCCCGGAACTGCCGCCCATGAAATCGCTTATGGACCACGGTAGATAAAGGAGATTTGATATGAATTTGTCTCGCCTGCTAGTGGCATTAGTATTGATGAGCTGCAGCTCATTGTCAGCGGCATTGGCTCAGGGCGAGGTCACCCTGAGCATCTATGTTCATGAAGGAAATTTAAACGGAAGCATGTTGTCTGATGTACAGATTACCGGTCAGGATGCAGAGGGCAATTCGCTATCATCCTCAACAGATTCCGATGGCATTGCCTCAATCAAGGGCGCGCCGGGAACCTGGAAGCTTGATTTCGAAAAATCGAACTACCAGCCTATCGAGCTATCCTATGATGCTTTGCAGACTGAGGAAGTTGCCGCGTATCTGGAAAAAACAGTTTCCTCGCAGCCAATAACACTCACCCTTTACGTCTATGAGGGAAGCCTGAATGGAACGGTCCTTTCCGGTGTAGAGATCACTGGCTGGGATGCCGCTGGCGACGAAATCAGTGCAATAACAGATGATGACGGCGCTGCGGAAATCAGCGGAACACCTGGATCATGGGAATTGAGCCTGGGAAAAGCAGG
Organism: Methanosaeta sp. PtaU1.Bin112; assembly: GCA_002067705.1. GTDB lineage: Archaea > Halobacteriota > Methanosarcinia > Methanotrichales > Methanotrichaceae > Methanothrix. Next base: position 14,850 of record MVRL01000106.1, on the reverse strand, counting down.
CTACATTTCGGTAGTCAATCTGAGCTTTGAAGCTACAGAGTCGGAGGAGGTGGGAGCCTATCTCAAGAAGGTAGAATGATGTGCGACCGATGGACCGATGGAACAGATTGATCTTCTGTTTCCCTCCTTTTTTTAATAGATCTTCTGTTTCAATCTTATTCTTGTCTCTTTGTTCTTGCACTTTCAGTCTCTCACCAGTACGATTTCAGGCGACTGTCTAAGATGCGACACATCGCTCGCACGTCTTCCGAGAAGAGAACTAAAGGCAGCAACAAAATCATGTGATCGATGTAATTCTGCTTTTTTCTCATGAGCTGCAGGGTTGAAAGTGATGGAAGGTCTTCTTGAAATCCTCTTGTCAGATCCTTGGAAGATAGCAGGAGCGCGGATAGGATTCTTTTTGCCTCTTTGGCTGATACATCCGATATCTCGTTGGCAGTATCCTGGTAGATCGACCTTCCCAGCTCCTGGAATGATTCTATAAATAGGCTAAACGCTGAATCGTCCGCATCGCACCTCCCGTGGGTGGCTGCATAGCCGCATCCCTTGCAGCTCTTATCATCTCCATACTGGATACAAAAGGGGCAGGTTGCGGGCCGGACAGGCAGGTGGCCCAGCAGCGTTAGACTCAAAGCGCGAGCGAAATGGTGCAGCTTTTCTGGCTCGATGGTCTCCAGGCGACAGGAAAAGAGATCCACCCAGCGCAGGTATTCCCGGCAGTTGATATTCATGGCAGCTTTGGCCGCCTGCAGGGATGCGGGATCAATGCCATTTGCAGCTGCTTCAAGCTCTTCGGCGCGGTCGGCCATGCAGTCAGCATTGATCATCTATTTTGCACCTTTTTTGCTTACTCTTTCTGATTTCGCTCCAGGATTTCGATCAGCTCTTTGAGAGTGTACCTATCCATGAGATGCATGATTCTATCCATCTTCTCGTAAAACTGCCTGGTCTTGACCATGATGTGGCTCATCTCAATAGCAGCCTCTTTTTGGCCCTGGAGATTCATCTCAACCTGGTTGAGCGCCCTTAAGACTGATTGGATCTCCAACTTCGCCGCGGACAAGACCACTGGCCTCATTGCTTCCATATCCGTTTCCAGAGAATAACGATGCTGCTTACAGCGGCGCGACTTGCCCACCGGCGCTACCACCCGTCGCACCATGCCGAGGTTCTCAAGATAAGACATATTGGTGCGCACAGTTGTTTTGCTGTAACCGGTCCTCTCAGCCAGGGTGTCGAGAGAGACTGGTTCGCTTTCTAGGAAGAGTGTGCCTCTGAGTACCCCCATCGCATCGCTCCACCCATTTTTTTGGGCGGACCTGACGCAAGCATCGATGATGGGTTTCTTTATCGCCTGCTTCTCTTCATCGTTCACATGATTCCGTCCGATCACAACGTTTATGTATTTTGCGATTATTCGGTTTGTTCGGCAAAATCCGAATAGAAGGTTTTAATGATATGGTCTGGCTGGAACGACTCGGGGTCTGGATCACAAAAAATCCTGCAATAATCATAGTTGCCGCAATTCTCTTGACACTATTCTCAGTTCACTATGCCCAACAGATACAAACCCAGGGCATGACCACAGAGAGCTTCGTATCAAAGAGCTCATCACTCTACCAATTGTATGACCATTTGTATCAGCAGAATTTCGCTGTAGACGGCAATATAGTTCTGATTGAGGGCGACGACGTAGCAAAAACAGATGTTCTCAGTGCTGAATTGAGGCTGTCTGATCATATGAGGACGGTCCCTCACATAATCAGCGTTCAGAGCATCGCAGACCTCGTATCTGATGCTGAATATGAAAGTACTGGTGTTCGCTCTATTCCTTCTCAGGAGAGGATAGATGAAATATTGGCATCTGCAGGCCCATCCGTTGAGGGCCTCATGCCTGATCGCAAGCACACCAGAATGATCCTGGGGATGCCTACTACCGCTACCCTGAACGAGGAGCAACGCAAAGAACTTCTTGATGAGATTAGCAGTTCAATAGCCTTTGCAGATTTTCCCGCCGGCTATAGCGTCATCGTTACAGGCGATCCATCATTTCAAGCTGCCATTTTGAAGCTGATGAATTCCAGCAATGGTTCAGTCCTTCTTCTCTGCGGAGTGCTGATGGTCTTTGCCCTGTTGCTCGTCTTCAGCCATGTCAGATGGTCGCTTCTTCCTCTGCCGATTGTGCTTCTCGGCATAGTCTGGACCTTCGGGGCCATGGGATTTCTCAATATACCCATGAGCATGGTTACATTCGCCGCATTTCCCATAATGATCGGAATCGGCATAGACTATGCCATTCAATTCCACAACAGGATCGATGAGGAGCTGATGAAAGGCAGGAACATACTGAAAGCATCTATCAACACCGTCAGCCACGTGGCGCTCCCTGTAATCATTGCTATGATAATAACCGAGGCTGGATTCGTCTCGCTTCTGAGCTCATCTGTGCCATCAATCAGAGATTTCGGAAAGGTCTGCATAATAGGTTTGATTATGTGCTACCTTTCTGCTCTCTTCGTGAACGTGACAATCATCTATGTCTCTGAGGGAAGATACCCCAGAAAGAATGATCCGGAACGCTCTTCAGAAGATGGCTCGGCGATAGGCGCGTTCATTGAGAAGACCGCAGATTTCTGCGTGGAAAGGTGGAAGCCAGTCCTGGCGGTGGCTCTGATCTTTGCCCTCGCAGGAAATTATGCAGATATGCAGGCGGGCATAGAAACCAATTCCCAGAATTACATACCCCAGGACCTATCTCCTCTGATCGATCTAAGGCACATGAAAGAGGTATTTGGCGGAACTGACTCCATCCAGTTTGTGGTTCAGGGCGATGATGTTACTGACCCGGAAAACCTCAAATGGATTGATGACTTCGGCGATTATCTGCTGGATTTCAGAGAGGATCGCACGGAAAGCGTTACCTCCATTGCTACATACATAAAAGCGGCCAACGGTGGAGTGCTGCCTGATGATCGAACAAGAATACGGGAAATAGTTGAAGCTTTGCCAATCTCGGTACGTGATTCGTACCTGAACGGCCATAACCTGGCCCTGATTGATGTGAATATTGGAGACGTTCAGGCCAACCTGGGCGCAGAAGGGATGAAGAGGTTGATCCAGTCTTATGAGGACGATCTGGCATGGATGACTCCGCCTCCAGGAGTATCCGTCCGGACGACTGGCAGACAGGTGGTTATGACCACAGTGATGGATGCACTGACATCTGGCAGGGTAGAGATGTCCCTGCTCGGTTTGGTCATGATCTTCTTCTTGCTCCTGATAGTATACAGGGACCTCATAAAAGCGCTCCTGCCGGTGCTGCCCATGTTGGTGGTGATAGGATGGATGGGGTTGGTTATGTACTATGGAGGAATAAAGTACACACCACTCACAGCTACTCTCGGTGCTCTCATTCTGGGAGTGGGATCGGAGTATGCCATAATGATGATGGAGCGCTTTTATGAGGAGCTTGCAAATGTCGGCAACCCTCATGATGCGATGAAGATCGCCGCCAACCGCATAGGCTCTGCTCTGATGGCATCCGGAGCGACCACCGTCTTCGGGTTCGCCGCACTCATATCCTCTCCCTTCAATATAATCAGCAACTTCGGGCTGGTGACTGTCCTGTCGGTTCTATTGGCTCTCATCATCACATTCACTGTGTTTATGGTCCTGCTGATTCGCATGGAAGCCCAGCGTGAAGTCATAGAAAATGCTAGACGGGATTTGAGAAAATCAATTGCGCTAATCGAAAGCAAATCATGGAGAAGAAGCAATGGAAATTAAGTTCGCCATAGCTATGGCCCTCTTGTTGGCACTACTGGCCACGGTCCAGGCTCAAAATTCTTACATACCCTATGAGCTCGGTGGAGACAATTACTATACCATGTATGGAAGTCCTGATATCTCGGCCAGTGTCTCCGGGACAAATGAATTCGAGCGTGGAGACACCGTTACTCTTTACCTCGATCTGACCAACTACGGAAGGATCATCGGTTTCAAAGAGGATCAGACTCCACAGAACCCCAAAGAATTTGCGCTGGCAGCGGCAGAGCTGCAGAAGGAGTATTCGAAGCCTACTGCACTGGGCATCACCGCCAACCTTGTTTCGGAGAGCCCGCAGATAGAGGTAAAATCCGGAGACCAGGTGATCGAGTCCCTCAAATCAGGTGATAAGACCAAGAGTCCATTGAAGTTCACGCTGAAGATAGGAGAGCATGCTCCTGCAGGCAAATATCCTCTGAAGCTCTATATGTCTTACGATTATCAGGATAACGTTCGGGTATATGCAGCTGAGCTCATCACCAGTGCAAGCTCGCCGACGCTGTCAAATTACCGGGAGTCCTATATCTACCAGAAAGCCAACCAGACCGCTGCAATTTTTATCACGGTAAAGCGGCAGGCGGATTTCAGGATACTCAACAGCTCAGGAGTCCTAACCGTGGGCAGCAAAGATGAGGAGATCTCTGCCACTTACCGGAATATCGGCGAAGAAGCCATCACAGATGCTGTTGCCAGGCTGTCCATCTTTAAACCCTTCTCATCCACCGATGACCAGGCTTTCATAGGCACGATGCAGCCCGGTGAGGAAGCGACGGTAATCTTCCGGCTGGATGTGGACAGCGATGCCACTCCCAAGGACTATGGAATCAACAGCGAGATAAAATATACCGATGTCAACGGCGACACAGTCATCTCGGAGAGCATGAAGATACCGGTGACTTTGAAGGCCAAATCTGCATCCCTGCTTCTGCCAGCGGCGATTGTTCTCATCATAGTAATTGCAGCCGGCGGATACTTATACAGAAAGAAGCAAAAGAGGGCCAGATGAGCAAGCACCCAGGCCTCCACCTATTTTTCATGGAGCGAAAAAATCCTGATGCTATGGGGCGAGGTGTGGCTATTAAAATGGTACTATTATAGACGAGGTGCTATTATGAACGATACCATAGTATTATCTAGTTGGGAAGAGCGTTTTTGGGCCTGGTTGATCGACGTTCTTCTCATGGGCATACTCTGGAGTGGAATTCTGATTGTACTGAGAGTCGATCCGTCCAGCTTCAACGGAGTATTTCTGCTCCTGGCATTATTATTCATTTACTGGACTGCATTGGAGGGCTACAGAGGCCAGTCGCTGGGCAAGATGCTCTTGAACATAGTAGTAACAGGCCCTATTGGAGAAGACATTCGGTTCAGAGACGCAGCAGTCGAAGCATTTGGGAAGTCCTTTCTTCTTCCCGTTGACTGCCTCATCGGATGGTTTGCCTTTTCCAGAAGCAGGCAGCGTTTATTCAACAAAATATCTGATACCGTTGTTATCAAGCGAACGGAGCATTATAGATAATCCCAGGAATTTCGGAGTAATGTTCTAATACAATTAATCCTTTCCATTTTCCACCCATCAACATACTTGCCAATCCAGCTTTAGACCCCGTGGCGATTATCTCGGAATTGCAGGTCTGTGCTGTGAAGCTGAATAAAAAAAGAGGAGGCTAGAGATGTACGAGATCGTAACCAAGGAAACCGTAGCTCCTAATATCATTCACATGAAATTCAAAGCTCCCAAGATTGCCCTCACGGCGAAGCCCGGTCAGTTCGCAATCTTCAGGGCTGATGAGAAAGGAGAGAGAATACCTATGGGCCTGGCAGGCTGGGACGAAAAGGAGGGCACAATAGACATTGTCTTCTACGTTCTGGGAACCAGTACCGCAAAGCTGTCCACGATGAAAGAAGGCGAATGCATATCCAATATTGCCGGCCCTCTTGGCGTGCCCACGGAGGTCGATAATTTCGGGAGGGTTATCTGCGCGTGCGGTTGTTTTGGCGCCGGGCCCACTCTGCCGCTCGTAAAGGCTCTCAAGGAGAAGGGAAACTACGTGATAACTGTGGTGGAAGGGCGCGGTCCGGATTTCATCTTCTGGGTAGACAGGCTCAAGGAGCACAGCGATGAGGTTCATGTCGTTACCGGCTGCGGCAAGACTGCCTGGGCCAATGATTTTATCGAGCAGGAGCTGGCTACTGGAAAGAAGATCGATAGAATCTTTGCCCATGGCTGTCCCTTCATGATGAAGGTCTCCTCGGAGGCCTCTCGAGCTGCCGGTGTAGATACGTGGGTTAGCCTCACGCCCATAATGGTAGACGGTACCGGCATGTGTGGTGCTTGTCGCGTGGAAGTAGCTGGCGAGACCAAGTTTGCCTGCGTTGACGGCCCGGATTTCAACGGCCACTCTGTCAACTGGGAGGGACTGGTTATGCGTTTGCGCCAGCTTATCCCAGAGGAGGATAAATCCTTTAATATCTGGGAGAGAGATAACTGGCACAGGCTTATGGACTGCAGGCACAAGAAGAGCTTCAATCCGGCGAAAAGGAGGCTCATCGATAAGGTGGATCATCCGGAAAGCGAATGCAAGTTAGCAGGGATCTGATCCTGCTCCGGATCTGCCAGCTTATTTTCATACTTTTTATGAATTTGTAGGCCAACCGCAAGTCTTTTACGCGATATGCAGGCAAGCACTTGCATTCCTGCAGACTGCCCGGAAAAAGAGTAGCGATAGACCCTGCAAAATTATCGCAAAATGCCGGACTTTGCGGCACAATCCTCGGGCTGGCTGCTCTGGAGGGAAAAAATGGCATTCAAAGTCCCCGCTGATATCGCCAAGGCAGCCATTGCTGCCGGATGCACGAAATGCAACATTACCTGGCAAAAGCTACTGGTGCTGGGCTTCCTGGCCGGAGCCTACATCGCCTTTGGAGCCCTGTTGAGCGAGATTGTGGCCGGGGGCCTCTCCAATGGCACCATCACCGATCCGGACGGAGGCATCTGGAAGATCGCCCTGCCGGGAGGTCTCGTCAAGTTTGCCGCGGGAGCAGTCTTCCCTGTGGGCTTGATGCTGGTAGTAATCGCAGGCTCTGAGCTGTTCACAGGCAACTGCATGTTTGCTCCAATCAGCCTCCTCAATGGCGAGGCTACTGTCAAGGGCCTACTAAAAAATTGGTCTTTGGTCTATGTGGGCAATTTTCTGGGGTCCATATTTGTGGCATTCTTCCTGGCATACCTCTGCGGATACTTCGATAATATGCCCTGGGCAGGCTGGGCGGCGACCGTAGCCAATGGCAAATGCGGCCTGGACTTTTCCACTGCCTTCCTGCGCGGCATAGGCTGCAACTGGCTGGTCTGCCTTGCGGTCTGGCTGGCCATAAGTTCGGAAGATATAATCAGCAAGATCTTTTCATGCTGGTTTCCCATCATGGCATTCGTAACCATCGGCTTTGAGCACAGCGTGGCCAATATGTTCTTCATTCCCCTGGGCATCTTTGCCGCCAACAACCCGGCGATAGCCGAGAAGCTTGCCACAGCCAATGTGGCCACGGCAAACCTGGTGGGCAGCAGCGGCTGGCAGAACTTCTTCATCACCAACCTAGTGCCCGTTACCCTGGGAAACATCGTGGGAGCGGCGCTCTTCGTGGCCGTGCTTTACTGGTACCTCTACCTCAGAGGCCCTCTATGCGTGACCAAATCCGGGAGCGCAGCAAAGAAATAAAACATATCCGCCCAATTATGGATTAGTAGCTATGCTCCATCCCTTTAATCGATTTTTTCTTCGATCGTTATGCGTTTTTAAGAAGCTCAGCAACATCTTCCATTGAGCCATGCTCTCGCAGGGCCACAAGTCTTGGCGGCGATTCCTGGAAGAGCTCCAGGGCGTTAAAGAACCTGTCCAGCACATCGCCCTGGTAAGTTGGAACGAGAAATATGTGGGTGTGCGGTATTCTCCTGCCCCGGGCGTACATGCAGACAAAGTCCGGCTTAAAAGCCTTCATCATCTTTTCGGCTACTATCTGCGCCACCCGAAAGAGGCTGGCATTCTCTTCCTGGGTTAGCTCATGCCACCAGGCAGCGTGCCTCTTGGGAATGACCAGGCAATGGCCTTTTGAGAAGGGATTTATATCGAGGAGTGCCAGGGAGAGTTCGTCCTCATAGATCTTTTTGCATGGTGCTTTTCCTTCGATGATGTCGCAGAAAATGCAGCCTTCAACTTTTCCATCGACCATAAATCTCATCCTGCCGAGCTACTTAGCCATCATCATCCTCCATCATTCCTGATAAACTCTTTTGTATGAATGAGCAAAAAAAAGGCTTAAGTAATCGGCCAGCACCACCAGATCTCGTGATAGCATGGATTGCCTCTCCAGTGGTTTTGCTGATGTAGATCATTCAGAAGATTCCTCGCTCTTTTCTTCTTGCCTGGAAACCTTAAACTCGCTTCCCTACTTTCAGGACTATAAGAGACAAAGCTTCGAGCTTATGAATGTCCGGCCGGGATCCGTGGTTTTAGAAGTAGGCTGCGGCCTGGGATTTGATGCATTCGCCCTGGCGAGGATAGTGGGCGGCAGCGGACGGGTGGTGGCAGTGGACTCTAGCCGGACCATGCTTCAGAAGGCCCGTTGCAGAGCTGAGGGGTCCGGCCTTTGCATTGATTTCCGGCTGGAAGATGCCGGCCATCTGGAGATAGAGGATAACTCATTCGATTGTGCCAGAGTGGACAGGACCCTCCAGCATGTCCCTGAGCCGAAAAAGGTCCTGGAGGAGATGGCCAGAGTCACGAAGAGCGGGGGGTGCATCCTGGCCTATGAACCGGATTGGGGAACCTTCACCATAGGATCGGCTGATCGGCAGATCACCCGCAAGATCGCCGAATTCTGGTGCGACACATTCAAGAGCGGCTGGATCGGGCGCTACCTCTACCGGTACCTCCAGGAGATTGGGCTGGAGGATGTCCGGATCTCTCCGAGCACCCTTGTGATCACAAAGTTCGATCTGGCAAATAAGGTCTTTGATATCTTCAAGAACGCAGAGAAGGCCATGAATCAGGGTATGGTCTCAAGCTCTGAGGCGACTGGCTGGCTGAAGGAACTGCAAGAAGATGACCGCAAAGGCAGTCTCTTCTGCTCCTACACAGGCTTTATGGCATGGGGAAGAAAGCCGTAGATATCCAGTAAGCAACTTTGGGGCTGGACCTGTGGTGAATGATGAAATTCGCAGCAAAAAAATCGTGTCGGAGCAGGAATGTCATTGTTGGCAGGGATTCCTGGCACAGAAGTGGTCGGCGACAATGATCGCTGTATCCTGCATGTGATCTATGTTTTTTTGCAATACCCAGCAGCTTTCAGCAGTGAGCATTGTTTGCTTCAGGCTTTTTCAAGCAGCATCTCCTGAGAAAAGGTATTGACCATTTCTATGCTCGCGCCCTCTACGGGCGTGACTGAGCCGAAAGCGTCCATGAGCTGCACATTTCCGTCTTTTCTTCTTGCAGCAACGATGTTCTTAGCCACCAGTTGCTTTTCCGCCCCATTTGCCACAAGATATACTGTGAATTCGCACATTCTCATCTCTCCATGATGCAATCTTTAATCCTTAGAAACTCTTTCAGTGCATCCGATTTTGGATTATAGTCCATCAAAGCGGTCCCGCACCTATCTGCCTCCTTAACGTCGCGGCAAAATGGCATTGAAATTATGCAGTCTACATTTCCGCCCAGCTCCTGCATGCAGAACCGGATATCATCATCATTTTCCACCTTGTTGATAACAGCTATTTGCCTCCTCACTCCCAAATCCCTACTGAGCTTTGATCCGTGCTTGGCCACCTCCAAAGACTTGGGAGTCGGTTCGGTGATGACGATACAATCATCGAACTCCGAGGCCAGGCCGCGTCCGAAGATCTCAACTCCGGCCTGAGAGTCGATAAAGATGAAATCATACTCCTCAGTTCCGGCAGATAGATAGGACACAAGCAGTTTCACCAGAGATATGTGCGAGCAGATGCATCCGGCTCCACCGAAGGGAATCGTGCCCATTACTATCAACTTAACGCCATCGGAAGCATCCATGATGAACTCCTGGATGTGGTGGTCACATTCCTGCTTGCTTGTATGATGATGCTCCTCCAGGCTTACCCCGAGCTGTTCTTGCAGACTGGTCTTATCATCGGCAAGGGTGACAATCTCGCTCATCGGTATTCCGAGAGACATAGCCAGGTTCATGCTCGGGTCGCAGTCTATGACCAGAACCTTGCAGCCATCCCGTACCAACAACCTGGCAAGATTGGATAGGATAGTAGTTTTGCCCACTCCCCCTTTGCCGGTGAAGATCACACGCTTCATCTTGTCTCCATGACCAGGGTGCTCACAAATACGGTTTCATCGAACATATCGGCGACCTTCTTGGTAGGATCCTTATGCCTGACCAGGAACATCCATTCTCCTTCTGTGGTTACCGGAATGCGCGCCTTGCCCTGATCGTCGGTCTTGACCAGTGCCATCTCCTTTCCCTCTTTCCTGGATACCGCCTTGACTTCTCCAAAGGCTAGCGGTTTTCCTTCATAGAAGACCTGGAGCTCCGCATCCTGGCCTACCTGACACCAAGGCTTGCTTGGCACTGTCTCCAGGATGCCATGCAGAACCTGGCCGTGGTATTCTCCATTGCCGCCTACGGGGCAAAGGATCTTGGCCATCTGGTGGAAGGCTCCGGCATAGGTAACATCTTTAAACTGGGAACGTGGGCCTCTCTTGTTTCCGTCCTTGGTCTTGCACAGTATTGACGATTCCATGTCCACTACGACCGCGTAAGATCCTTCTTTATTCGTCTTGAACCTCAGGAGATAGCGTGTCTCATCAGCAATGAGGAAAAGATCCGATTTGCTTCCGTCAGGGCTATAGCTGAATGCTTTCAGTCTCTTGGCATCTGCTATTCCGTCTTGGCGCATATTGTGGCCAAACACAAGTGCCACCTCTGCGTCTTCGCCTTTTGTTTTGGACTTTTCCAGCCATATCTCATGGCCTTGAATCATCAATTCCATTTTGCTCTCTTGCATTCTCGATTCCTCTCCTTGTTCAATAGATAAACGAATTATGGAGTAAGCATTCATTAATAAAACCTTTGGTTATTATTATACTTAATAGTACAATTATAGAAAATATTAATACTAATCTGATTTGTCGCTGATGGGTATTCTATCCTGACCCTCGCATCACCATAAACGAACGCCATAGGATTCAACAGAACCTGCTTAACTGGTGGCGGATCGGAATAATATTTGTATACAGCCTAGAATATATATAGTCTATATAGGAAGATCTATATAGTCATCTCTCAAAGATAGCGAATTGGCAAATACCAGTAGCGAACCACGTTCAAAAGGGATACGCATTGACATCGAAGATCATCTCAAATAACCTAAACCTCTGGTACGGACAAAAGCAGGCTCTCAAGGATATAAACCTGGAGATTCCTGAGAGGGAAATTACCGCCCTGATCGGTCCTTCTGGCTGCGGCAAGTCGACTTTTATCCGCTGTCTAAACCGGATGAACGACCTTGTTGCTAACATTCGCATTAGTGGTCAGGTCCTCTATGACGATATCGATATTTATGGAAAGGATGTTGATGTCGTGGATTTGCGCAAGAGGATCGGCATGGTATTTCAAAAGCCCAACCCTTTTCCTATGTCCATCTACGATAACATTGCCTATGGCCCGAGAATTCATGGCCTGAAGAACATCGATAAAATTGTAGAGCGCAGTCTCATAGATGCTGCTTTATGGGAAGAGGTCAGTGAGAGGCTTGATCAGCCGGCTATGGGCCTATCCGGCGGGCAGCAGCAGAGGTTATGCATCGCCAGGACGCTGGCCATGAAGCCAGATGTCATTTTATTTGATGAGCCGTGCAGTGCCCTCGATCCCATCTCCACCGGAAAGATCGAGAGCCTCATGGAGACTCTCAAGGACAATTATACCCAGGTGATTGTGACTCACAACATGCAGCAAGCTGCTCGAATATCTGATTGCACCGCCTTCTTCTTGCTGGGCGAGCTGATTGAAGTTGGAGAGACAAAACGCATTTTTGAGATGCCGAAAATGAAGAGTACTGAGGATTATATTACGGGAAGATTCGGCTAGAGAACTTGGCACGGCGGGAGAATTTGGCAGGAATGAATAGCATCTGGCTTACAGGAGAGGTAGGATGAGCCCGTATAGAGAGCGGTATCACAGAGATCTGAAAGAGCTGAAGAATCTCACAAAAGAACAAGCGAATCGAGGTGCTGAAGCTATAGACAAGTCCATCATGGCGTTGCGTGATTATAATATCGATCTGGCGAGAGATGTCATCAAACATGATCAAGAAATGGATGACCTCAGCTTGAAGATAGAGAATCTATGTATGGAGCTTCTGGCTTTGCAGCAGCCTATGGCCAAAGATCTCAGACGCATCATAGGCATACTGAAAATCGGCATAGATCTGGAGAGGATCGGCGACCTGGCAGTAGATGTGGCAAGAGTTACCACCCAGTCGCAGAATAAAATCCAGATAACAAAGCTCGAGTATATTCCGCATATGGCAGAGATCTGCAAAAAGATGCTGGACGGGTCCATGGAGGCTCTCATGAATAGCGATGCAGATCTGGCTAGGCAAGCTACCAAATGGGATTATGAAATAGACGGTTTGTACGTCAAAGCCAGGACCAAGATCCTGAAAATAATTATTGAACGACCTGAAGTGATCAATGAGGGGACTGCCCTGTTATTGGTGAACAGGCATATGGAACGGATTGGCGATCATATCTGCAATGTTTGCGAGACCATCGTCTACATGGTGGAAGCAAAAAGGGAACATCTCAACTAGGGCTATTTATGGACACAAGAAAGGTGCAGCGGACCGGCAAGTCGACATTTATCGTCTCCCTTCCCAAGAGCTGGGCGACCAAGAACAGCATTTCCGCCGGTTCGATAATATACATCAATCAGGGAGATAATGGTGCTCTGACGCTGTCCACAGATCGCTCCGAGCGCGATATGCGAGTTCGCCTCGATATCGGAGACAAAACTGGAGAGCATCTGGTAAGGGACATCATCGGATGCTATGTAGGTGGCTATAGGACCATTGAGGTTACATCCGGGCATATGTCTTCTATGCAGAAGAAGGACTTGCACCTGATCGTCAACAAACTCATAGGTCCAGAGATCTTGGAAGAGACCATTAATAAAGTGGTAATTCAGGACCTTTTAAGTTCTGAGGAGCTTCAATCGGAGAGGGCCCTGAAGAGAATCAGAACGGTTGTGAAATCCATGATCTCCGATTCGCTTTCCAGCCTTTTAAATAACAACGGGGAGCTGGCCGTTGATGTGATCCATAGGGATAATGACGTGGACCGGCTCAATCTTCTAATCGCCAGGCAGTTCACGGAGATACTGAGATCTGGCTCTGTAAAGCAAGAGACGCTCAATCCCATCACCGCCTTCAATTATATGCAGGCTTCATCCAACCTGGAACGCATCGCAGACCACGCCTACCGCATTGCTGAGATCGCCAGTCAGCGAAGCTACAACCTGCCTGATGATTTAAGGGAGGAGCTTTTCCGCATGGAGGCATTGCTGAGCGGCCTGCTTGACGACTCCATATCCTATCTGCTGCAGACCAACTCCAATAAGGCAAATGAGCTCATCGACAGGATCAGGGAGATTCAGAGGCATGTCGGGAGAATGGCCAATATTGGAGACTACAAAGAAGAATCTGAGACGGTGGTTCGGCTGGTTTTAGCCAGCAGTCTGGAGCGGATGTTGGATTACATAATGAACATCGGCGAGCTTACAATAAATCTCAGCCATTCTACTCACCCCGCTGAAAAAGCGTGAGGCTTAAGCATTTCCTTTTTCCTTTTCCAGTCTCAGCAGCTTCTTCTTCATCTCCCTGCCCCAGCGGTAGCCTCCCGGTCCGCCCTTGGCTACTACGCGGTGGCACGGCACAAGGATGGCGAAGGGATTTGCTGCCATGGCGCCGCCCACAGCCCGCGCTGCCCCAGGTCGGCCCGCACGCTTGGCCACCTGCCTGTAGGTAGCCGTCGCTCCGCGCGGGATCGTCCGGACGAGAGAGTAAATCAGCTTTTGAAAATCGGTACAACCGGACATGTCCAGCTCTACCTTGGGGCAGGGCGCGCATCCTTCCATGTAAGCAGCGATCTCCTCGGCCAGCGGTGAGGGCTCGGTGGGCCTCTCCTGGGCTAAATAGATCCGGCAAACCATCTCTCCCCGCCATTCCACTAAAAGAGAGCATCCCAGAGAGGGAATGAACGCACCGGATACCATTCGCATCATTCTCTGAGGATCTCGCGGAAGGTCTTGAAGCGGCCCAGCGGTATCATCTCCACAGCCATACTGGCGGTGTCCAGGATGGAGATGCTGGACAGGCCGGTGAAGTGGCCCCAGATCTCGCCAGGGTTGACCAGGAGTGTCCTGCCGTGTCTTGTTGCTTCGGCACGATGGTTATGCCCCCGGACCACGACATCGTAGAGCTGAGAGGCTACCACGGCCTTTACAAGCGGCTCCTCGGTGCCGTGCATAAGGGCGACCTTCAAGCCGTCCGCTTCTATCTCCCCGAAGTCGCCCAGGTACTCGCCTCCCACGCGGGCAAACTCGCGGGCCAAGCCGACGCGGTCGCCGTCGTTGTTTCCATATACCAGCTTCATGGCAATGCCGAAGCCTTCGAAGGTATAGCAGTTGCCGGAGCCGATCATATCCCCGGCGAAGAGGACCAGGTCAACTTTCCGTTCTTTGAAGATGCGCAGAGCATCCCTGACACCTTGGATGCTGTCATGGGCATCAGACATAATTCCTATTAGCATCAGAGAGTTCCCAAAATCGCATCCCATAAGAATATTTTGCCATCGGGCAGCCTCTACTGAAAAACGGTCTTTTAGCTTTAGGCTCGAAGGGCTTAAGTATAAGGAATAACCTGGTAGCGAGAGGCCCGCCTTAACTCAGCCTGGTAGAGTGCGCGGCTGTAGTATGTCTCGCACC
>MVRL01000105.1 GCA_002067705.1 Methanosaeta sp. PtaU1.Bin112 | reverse complement strand
CATGATCATGCTGCTTCTCGAAGTTGGGTCAAACATTAATTTTTATTTATTATTCCAATATTTTGAGAATGAACGTCCTCCTTTCTCGAAAGCTCTTTTTATGCGTTTAGTGATTTTTGGAGGACTTGAGAATAACGCAATGAAAATAGTTACGAAAAGCGATATTTCTAGAATATGCTTGCTGTACCAATGCTCCGATTTTATATATATTCCTGGCTTATAATATGTATAATCATCGATTATTAGGGATGGTATATCATACACCCCTTCTTCCTTGAAGGATATGTTAATCGTTTTGCTGAATGGCTGCAGTTTGCTCGAATTCCTACGGAAGCTTATCGGGAAGCTAGTTTCTCCTCCATCTATTATTATATTTTTATCTTTTTCTATGCTACCGTTAAATTCATAGACGTTTGTTGCATTTAATGGATCCAGCAATTCTACGTTATAAGTTATCTCGATATTGTCTCCATCGAATATGTACATTTTTGGTTTCGCTTCAAATTTGGATGGATCTACTTGAACAAAGAATCTTGGGGCGGAAAACTGTACCTCCTTTTGAGAAACATAATCTGGAAACTTGTTGCCCGCTATTCTGGCTACCGTTGTTGTCTGGTGTGTCCCGTATTCTGAAGTTCTGTAATAATATCTGAACATAAGGCTCTCCTTTGGATGAATAATTGATAAAGGAATATGTATGAGCCCTGCATTTTCATCTATGCTTCGTCCATCCATTATCTTCAAATTACCGTTTGGCTTTCCGATGTATATTGCATAAATATCTCTTAATAGTAAGAAATTTAAAAGTTTCCTGTCATTAGACTGCATTTCGTTTTTCATGCTAATGTTAATCAAATGATTCATTTCGTCTAATGGATATAACTTAGCAGGAAGCATCGTCTCGTTTATTTTTATGCATTTGGCCAAATCAGTCTTGACAATTAAATCATTTAAGCTTTTTGCAATAATTTGTTTTATATAAGTTTTGTTTTTATTTATTAGTGCTATCTTTAAATCGCCATATATATTCCGCGAGTCTTGGTCCCTTAAATAGCAGGATAATGTTTCATTGGTCATCAGTCTTCTGGCTAATCCCTCTGGATCTCTAATATCTTGGGTGGAAAAAAGAAAATTTTCTTTTCTTGCATATCGAAGTTGATCTTCGATTGAATATGTCATTGATGGAAACGAACAATTTAAAATTGTGTTGCCTTCAGGGACTATTTCATATATGTCTATATTATACAAATTTTTATCATAGATATTGGTTACTTGGGTATAGACGCAAAATGTAGCACTCTTATAGTCCGAATCGATTTTCGTTGAATGGATATTCTTGATTATCGAAATTGGAAATCTTTCTGATTGAATATAATTTAAATATGCTTGATTGCTTACAGAGGCTCTACTTCCTCTCGAACCGCTTTTTTCGGATTCAGAAGTCTTCGGCGCGATAGGCTCGATTTGAGGCAGAGAGACTGCCGGTGTTCCTGATGTTTCCAATAAGCCGGCATATTCTGGGCTTATTGGTTTGACCTCTTCCATTTCAAACTTTATCGATGATGATATTAATATTACTAAAAAAATTAGTGAATATATGCAAATTAAATATCCTAAAATTCTACTGGCAGACCTCATATCTTATCCCTCTGCAAGTTGAATTATTTTCGTATAACCATGGTCCATTATGCCCATTTTTCAGGTGGGCGCCACATTGATTCGCGGATATGAATCCTTGATTAGATGGTCTTATTTTAAATCCTTTAATACTTGTTCCTTCAAAATAATAATTGTAGGACTCTGTGGCGCCAGTGATTTCGTTGCATTCAACATTAAGGTTATTAGTATTCTTAAAGTAAAATGCACAAAAATAATTGCCGTCTATGAGATCTTTTGAACGATTTACAATGTTATTTATAAATGAGTTCCTCTCTCCTTCTGCTTCATTTATTCCTCTTCGGATATTACTAGTTGATATATTTATGATATTATTTGAGATTGTGCAATCCGAGCATTTCCTCAAATATATGGCACATGAAGAGCAGTTGTCATGTATGACAAGTCCCTCCATCGTAAAGTTGCGAAGATTCTCCAAGCCTATAACAAAATCTCCGCATGCATCGGATATTATTTTCGTTTTGCTCTTTGAAATTATTGAAACGTCATTCCTATCTTCTAAGATTATGGGTCCTTGATAAGACTCTCCCGTTAATTCTACTCTTGTAAAGTTGTCTGTATTATTTATAAGATACTTAAGATCCTCTCCTGAAGCTACGCTTTTCAATTTTAAAATTTTTATATTAATACCATTGGACCAGTCTGATTGGCTTTCATCCTTAAGAGATTTGACTCTTACTTTGTAAAGACCAGGTTGTGCCCAACTATGCTCTGATATGGCCGGCTTATCCGATACTGGTTCAGAGGTCGTCTGATCACCCCAGTCAAAGATATATTCTATTCCTTGTCCATTATCTTCAGATTCAGCTGCAAAGGCATAACTTTGGTTGGTATAGCCTTCTCTTGGTCCTATGGGCTGTTTCGGCTTAATCGGTTGAACCGGAATGATCGTTGGAACTGGCTCCCGACACTCGACCAATTTTATTGTTAAACTATCTAGAAATCCGATATAGTCTTCGCTTTTGCCCTTTGAAACGACCCACTTCAGCGTATGCTTCCCAGGATCATCTATAGTGTTCAGTCCAATGGTTTCATCTTCCGTACATGTATTTTGTATTTTATCATCTACATAAAATAGAAACAGCCCACGATTGGAATTATTTATAACTACTCCCCAATTAAATGTATATCTCAATGGGCCATAAAGCTCAATCTCGTATTTGCATAGAGCTTCCGTTCTTGATGCAAAGACGTTTCGATCATCAATTTTCTTGATGCTCCATCCCTCATTTTTAATCTTAGCCCCAGGGAGA
Source organism: Methanosaeta sp. PtaU1.Bin112 (assembly GCA_002067705.1). Taxonomy (GTDB): domain Archaea; phylum Halobacteriota; class Methanosarcinia; order Methanotrichales; family Methanotrichaceae; genus Methanothrix. The sequence continues at coordinate 9,551 of MVRL01000105.1, read as the reverse complement.
TTCTCCTCATTAGGTACATTATAACTATTAGCAAAATTATATGAATATGTGCATCGATCTTGCCCCGATACATCTGGCGATAATATAAAAACTATGTTTAATGCTAATATTAAAATAAAAAATTGTCTGCATGAATAATTTGGGGCAATCGAAATACTATCATGCATTATCATGAATATATAATTCGGTCTATCCTAAATATAAGTCTTTCCCAACAGTCTTGACATTATCGATTTTTTCATCATCGATTCGCTCACATGAATTAACACTCGCATAATCTAAAGACATCAGCCAAGCTTGCCTCACACTCCTGAACGAACCAAATGTTAAGAGCCAGTCATGAGTAATCGCCTCAAGGCCTTCTCCCTGGAAATCATAAGCATGCACCTGAACGCCATGCACCCTGGCTAGATTATTGAAGGCCGCAGGAGATGCTTGCATTCTGCGCTGCTACTCTCCTGCCTTGCTGCATACCCGCCGATTTTATATCGCTATCTTCAATTACGAAGGTAATCATGCCAAAGGCCGCTTGAGGATGTGCGGTGAAGTTGAACTGCTCTTCTCTTCTTGGTCTTGACGAAACCTCTGATCGTGTCCGCGTCTTTATTCTGAAAGGAGTGCATGCTCTGACTCCAGACCATGTTCTTTGGGGTGACCTCGAATCGCTCTTCATTTCCGTCAGTCTGAGCAGCTCCCGCTCGAGTCATAGGCCCCATCGTTCTATTCATATGTAAATTGCGCAAAACCCCAATCGAATAAAAATATGACTGATATGTTGATATTGTAACTGTGAGGGGAAAATGTCAATTGAACATCCATGTTTGCGAAAACTATTTCTACGATTGCCGTAGTTTTCTTCATCTCACAAGCGAGGCTATGCACTTGATATGGCATTCAATTCCCATCGATGAGGTTCTCTCCAGCTTGAAATCAGGAATGAACGGGCTAGGCTCTGATGATGCAGCTCGCAGGCTATCCGAGTCCGGTCCCAATCAACTGGAAAGTTCCTCGAAACCGTCGCCGTTGAAGATCTTCCTGGGCAAATTTAAAGATTATATGGTTATTGTGCTAATCTTTGCCGCTTTGATCTCATATATCGCCGGAGAGGGCACCAATGCATTGGTCATTATAGGGATCGTCATTCTCGTGGCGATCATTGGATTCTTCCAGGAATACAAAGCGGAACGGGCCATGGAGGCATTGCGGGAGATGGTATCCCCTGAGGCGGATGTCATGCGGGATGGCAAGATGAGCACCATCCCTGCGTCCGAACTTGTTCCCGGAGACCTGATCTTCCTGGAGGCCGGCGATAAGGTGCCAGCAGACGCCCGGATTGTGGATGAGACTGCTCTGGAGATCATTGAGGCATCCTTAACCGGGGAATCGCTGCCCGTCAAGAAAAGCTGGGAACAGCTGCCGGAAGAGGCCGCCCTTGCCGATCGAAAAAATATGGTCTTCATGGGGACTATAGTTTCCTACGGCAATTGCAAAGCGGTTGTAACCGCTACTGGCCTTTCTACTGAGCTGGGCCGAATCTCGGGCATGATCAAACAGACGCAAGTAGATCCGCCTCTCAAGATTAAGCTGGAACAGCTGGCCAAGAGACAGGCTCTGCTGGTATTTATCATTGCGGCAATTGTCTTTGTGCTCGACTACAGCCGGGGCTCACCGATAATGGATTCCATGATCGCAGCCATTGCTCTCGCCGTAGCTGGTGTGCCTGAGGCTCTTCCGTTTATAGTCACCTTGGCTCTGGCTTTCGGAACCCAGGTCATGGCCAGGAAAAACGCCATAATCAGAAGACTTCCTGCAGTCGAAACCCTGGGATCGACTACTGTTATCTGTACCGATAAGACTGGAACTCTAACAACAGGTGAGATGACCCTGCGAGAGATTCAGACCTTCAGGACCATCTATGTCGATGGGCCCGGATACACTCCCGTAGGCTCATTTTCGGAATGCGGCAGGCTCATCAATCCCCAGGAGGAAGACCTGGTCCGGCTGCTCAAGATCGGAACGCTTACAAATAATGCCGATATCGAGAAGGCCAACGGCAGCTGGCGCGTCGTAGGCGATCCGACGGAAGGGGCGATTATCGTTGCTGCCAAGAAGGCAGGCATCCTTGAGAGAATCAGAGAGGGCTGCAGCAGAGTCGTTGAATATCCCTTTGATTCCGATCGTCGGAGAATGACAACAGTCGACGATATGCAGGGGCAGGGCCGGATTGTCTCTATGAAAGGAGCACCTGAGGCGGTCCTGAGCAGATGCACCCGAATTGCCCGTGCTGATGGCGTCTTTCCTCTAACGGAAGAGGAGCGGAAGAGCATCTTGTCCACGGCAGACGGAATGGCTGCTTCTGCATTGAGGGTTTTAGCATTTGCAAGCAAATCTCTGGGCGGCAGCGATCCTTTGGATATGGATTTTGTGGAATCCGACCTGACATTTGCCGGCCTTGCCGGTATGATGGACCCCCCCAGAAAAGAGGTACTTGATGCCATTTCCGTAAGCAAGGCTGCAGGGATCAGGACGGTCATGATCACCGGAGACCACCGTCTCACTGCCAGGGCCATTGGCAAGGAGCTCTATATCGGCAATGGAGAGGTTATCGAGGGATCTGAGCTGGAGAGGATGAGCGAGCAAGATCTGACAAGGAGAATTGATGAGGTCTCGATATTTGCCCGCGTCACTGCCGAGCACAAGGTACGCATCGTCGAGGCCTTGAAGAAGCGAGGAAATATTGTAGCCATGACAGGTGATGGTGTCAATGACGCTCCTGCTCTCAAGGCATCGGATATCGGCGTTGCTATGGGAAAGACGGGTACCGAGGTTACCAAGGAAGCTTCGGACATGGTTATAGCCGACGATAACTTCGCTACCATCGTTGGGGCAGTTCTGGAGGGCAGAAGGATCTATGACAACATAAGAAAGGGGACCACATACCTTCTTGCTGTCAGCTTTGCCGAGCTGGCCACGATCTTCGTGGCAGTCCTTATGGGTTTTCCCATTCCTCTTCTGGCGGCGCAAATTCTCTGGATCAACGTTGTGGCGGAGGAGTTTCCGGCCATTGGTCTCGCACTGGAGCCTGCTCATGCCCAGATTATGACGAAAAAGCCGCGAGATCCGAGCGAGAGCATGCCGTCAAGGAGCCTGATGATTTATACTCTGGGAATTGCAGCTGCAATTGTTACCGGCACATTGGGCCTTTATATGGTATCGCTGCAGATGGAGCAGGATCTGAACTATGCGAGAACTATGGCTTTTGTAGCTCTTGGATTCTTTACGGTGTATAACGCCTATAGCTGTCGCTCTCTTGAGGAATCCATATTCCGCATGAATCCTCTGGGAAACAAGACCCTTCTTCTGGGAATTGCCGGATCGGTAGTCTCCATACTGGCTGTGGTCTATATCCCAATAATGCAATCCATCTTTCAGACCAGGCCCCTCTCATCAGAGAGCTGGATTATGGTTCTTGGTGTCGGTCTGCTGGTGGTTTTCGCTGCCGAGGTCCTGAAGAAGGTGCTGCCTGGACTCAAATCGTAGGATCGCATCCCAGGATCGCATCCCAGGATCGCAGGGTAAACTTGAAGATCAGAGAGATGGCATTATAGCATTATGAAAAGCAAAATTGCAGAATTGCAGATAGGTGTCCGCATGGGACTTATCTTGCTCTTCTCTTTCTCTCTGTTGGCACTTCCAGCCGCCGCATATGATTTTGCCGGAACTGTCTTGAAGGTCACAGAGCCCAACATCCTGAAGGTGGATATCACCCAACCCGGAACCTATGGGGTGCAGGCGGAGGTCGAGATCCTTCTTGACAAACCTCTTTCAAATCTTGGCTCTTTTAAAGGAAAAGAGCTGCAATTCGAGGTTCAGGGACATGATATCTTGGGGCGACCGGTGTGTGAGGCATATCTGAATGGTGTGAATATACGCAATGTGTACGACGGATGGCAGCCACCTATTGTATACTACTATAGTCCAGCTTACTATTACTACGGCGGCTGGGGATGGGATGGAAGATATGACGGAAGATTCTATCCGCCGTGCTCTGGACAATGCTGGTCATATTATTTGCCGTACTTTTGAGGTCAACGTTCTGAAAGTCGCATGAGGCAATGCGGTAGCGGATAGGAGGGAGGCAAAAGTCTTCTTGTGCAGGAGCAGAGAATGGCCATCGACTTTTGCCTTAGTTCTATTCAAGCAATCAACGTATTTAATGCTTTCGTTAAGCTGGCCAATCATCGAATTCCGGCAGTCGAGATGACATTACCAGGCTCTGTATTCTGCTCGGGTCCATTGCTTTGGCCAGAGGCTTTCCTTTATCCTTGCGCATCAATTGGTAGGCGATCTCCGGATCTACATTGTATCTCTCCAGGTACTCGCTTCGGGTGAGGTTGCCTCCCATGCTGGAAACATAGATGGGATTGCCGACCACAGGCGTGATCTTTCCCACCGGCAGGATCCATTGAAATCCAAGAGGAAGATCGCAAAGCCAGTCCTCTTCGCTGTATTTGGGATTTATGAGCACCTCTTTGTCCTTTTCGTTTACGGAGCCGCAATTTTTGCAGATGAATTTTATCTTCATACATCTACCTCAATAACCTACTATGAAATACTTGATAACAGTATATATAATTAACTAAACAAATCTTTTTTAATAACACCTTCAGATCCGTCACTATTCATTGTGATCAACCCAAAATTCTGGCGCAAACAGCGGGGACGATCGCTTGCGGCCCAAAAGGTTCACCTACTTTAGCCATGCACCTCTGGTTGTGCTCAAGCCGCATACTACTCTGGAAGAGGCCATTCTTGCCCGCCACGTCGTCTGGATGAATGAGCGCAGGGTCCTGAAGGATTACTGGAGCTGGTGCTCTGCACACAGCCGGGCATTCGCATCCATCGCCATTCTCTCCCCGCGCAGCCGTTATGCGGTGGTGGAGATGGACCTCTACGGTCTGGGTGCGGGCGGTTTGGATGAACGCGCCGGAAGGGAGATGCTGCGCATTGTCCTGGAGCAGCCCTTGAAAGCAGGGTCCTTCTTTTTCATAAGCCCCGTTTATGTCTCAGCATGTGTCCAGCAAAAGGCAGCGGCTCCTTTTGCCATGCGCCTGTGTCGCAGCGCGCAGGAGGCATTATCCCTTGACCAGATAACCCATGAGGAATGGCTTCACGGAGAGCTGAAGAGGTCCGATCTCGGCGGACGGAAAAAGAGCGCTTTTGCTCCTATAAGCGGCCAGGCGAGGTCTGAGGTGATCGAGGCCTTTCTCAGTGAAAATGAAAGAGATATTCTCTGATCGCAGTCATGCTATCTGACCACAGTCATGCTATCTGATCACAGTCATGCTCAAACAGCCATGATAAAGCATTCATTATCAATCACTATTCAATTCAAGTAATCCCAATCGTGCAGTTGCGCTCACGTGAGCATACTCGTATTTGACCTACCCAAATCTATATGCTTCAGTACAGTCATAATATCAGCCTGAATTTATGATCCGCAAGGAGGCGGCAGAGATGAAATTCGTATCATTTGCTTTGTTAATTGTGCTCTTCACATCCACCCAGGCTGGTCTTTCGCTGGCCTTGAGCGACTACCAGAGAGGCGTCCTGGATGGCCTTAACTGGGGATGGGATATGTCTCATCTTTATGATCAGGCAAAAGCGGGCGATGTTGTCGCCTATAACAAGGCAGTTGCTGAATACAACGCCTGGATTCAGTCCATCTTTGGCATGAATGAATCGCTAATGCTGCAGACAATTGCTGAGACTGCCAAATCGCAGCCTTATCACATTTCCAGGAGCTATAATCCTGTTCATAGCATCGATGCCAGCTGGAATCAGAGCAGGTCGCTGCTCCCCGAGGCCGATGCTTACGGCATGGTCAATGGAATTCCTGCGGAGACCTACTATTCCTTTGGACCGGCGCTGATGAATTTCTGAAAAGGACCTGTTTATTCTTCTTTTTCTATAGGCTGCCCATAAAATTGCTATTAATAATGTAGAATATATGTAGTATGAGAGAGATATACTCAGTGATGAGAGATTTATGCCTTGGTTTGGGAATCATCGCCTCATGCATAGCGGCACTGATGACTGTGAATGCATTGGCAGACTCGTCTACGCAGGATCAGGTGACTGCTCTTAAGAACTGGGCGGTGGAGTATGCTTTGGAGCAGCAGAGGTCCTCAAAATTTCAGCTGCGAGCGTACGAAGAGATGCCGTCCGATCAGCTTGTCAAGCTATTGAGATCTCCTTGGGAGGAGAAGCGCGCCGCTCTGAGGGATGAGATCAGCGGGATGGCAGATGCCGATCAGATCTGGAACCAGACCATGACCGAAGATGACCAGCAGCTCCTGCAGCTCTTCCGCGAAAACTTGCACAACGGTCGTCATTGCGAGGCCTGGATCTATCAATCCCTTCTCTGGTTTGAGGCTAACCAGATGACTGCCTCCCGTGAGGCATATGAGGTCTACATCAAAGGCTTTGAGAATCTCGAATCTCAGATGGAAGTGTTTGTGGCCGTTGAAGCGGTCAAGCCGCTTGATTGCATGTCAGAAGATGGCTCTAATGCGACTGTCCTATATCTGACTACCGAGGGGGTACAGTCTGATGCGGAGGATGTGGCTGAGCTGTATGGGGGGCCGACCGGGCCGGGGGATTGGCCGGACTTTCCCGAGCTTTGGGTGAACTTTGGGCTGAGCGATGGCAGCGAGCCTCTGGGGTATAACTTCGTCAGAGGTTACGTTCGTAACTGGGACCGCACGACCGGGCAGATACTGAGAAATCATCTTCAATGGATGGTAAGCGGTTGGGATGTCAGCTGGGCAATATACCACCAGATTCTGGATAAAGAAGGGCTGGACGCGGCCAAAGAAGCATTTCGAGATAATCTCTCGGTAGTGAGCGATTCATACTATATTGAGTTCAGAGACCGGGGCGAGCAGAATGGAGTGGCCGTCTACAGGACAGAGTACGGAGTGATGCAGATGATCAAGAAATGGCGAATCAACAGCCGCTGCACATCGGTTGCTGAGGCAGATGGGGAAATGGATTGATTTGTTTGCAATCGGATCGCTGCGTCCCGCCAGTTCGCTAATATTATTTTTATTATGATGCGGATTTATTATTTATCAATTATTTCATTGTTTGCTTTTTTAGCGTTTTATTGCGCAAATAGGCATGATCTCTATTGGACAATGTCGCACAGACCGGGGCGATCGCCGTTTGGAACCAGGAAATAGACCTTTTCGTTCATCTTGAGCTCTACTTTGCTGCCTACTGGTGTAGCATCGTAGTTATGAGTGACCAGGAAGAATGCCAGATCCCGAGAGTCAATGTTTCGATCATCAAATGAGGTAAGAAGACTCTTTAATCCGGATATTCCCTCAGTCTCGCCCGCAGCCATTGCCGGGTTCAGATAGACTGCAATTATGCAGATTGCTATCAATGCCTTTATTCGTCTCATGGCCTTCAACTTGGCAGGGAGAGGATATATAGACGATTTAGAAAAGAGTACTTGCCCAAATAAGTCCAGAGAAGTCCAATTATGATCATGGGTTTATCCTCATAGGGTGATAGGGCGATGGCTGCGGGTCTGTCTGGCTGTCCTGCCCCCTTTTGCACCAAGCCAGGCCCGGTCACTCTTGTCAGATCGCTGCGGCAGTCTCTCGTTATGCATCTCTATTTCGCTCTTCTTTTTAGCGTGGCTGGCCTGCTGCTCCATAGGCGCGGCATGGGCGCGTGTGTGCCGCGCGCGGGAAGCGAGCCGGCAGGTAGGGTGGGGATGATAGCAGTCCAGCCGCGGGGCGTGGCTGCCGCCGGGGGCGGGCGGGAGAGGCGCGATACTTGTTGGGCGGGCAGATCCGGGGGAAGGGCAGGCCGCATACGATGGGGAAGACTGCAGGCTTGGATCAGCAAAGGCGTCCGGCTGTGCTAAGCGGCAATTTCCGCCTCGTCATCATCCGCGATCATCGTTTCAAATATTTTTCCATCCATTGATGCGCTCTCCGTGCAGGAGTGCTTTGCGGCAAAGTACTCGGAGATTGCGTCATCCAGTTCCATGAGCTTCTTTACCAGAGGGCTTTTCTTATTCAGCCGGTACATCTTGGCCTGGCCCACCGTTCTTGTGGCTGTGATGAGATCCAGATTTTCCAGCCTGGGCCACACTTTGAACAGAGTGGCTCTGCTCATCTTTGCTCCCTCAGCTATGTCTGTCTTTGAATAGTCGAATGCCTCGTTGTCCATCAGGAAGTCCATTACCTTCAGTATCGGGCTCTTTATTCCCAGTTCTTTTATGAATAATGACTCGTCCATTGATTTTTCCGCCTCGTTGTACTCCATCCAGTTCTTTCACTGCGTATATCATTGCATACGGTAAGGTTTAAATATTTTACCGTATTCGTTTTAAAAGGTATATATGAATAATATGATTAAAACCAAATAAAACCATGCACAATTGGTCAAAATATAATGATGGTGAATTTATGAAAAAATCAAAAACAATAATAAAGGCAGAACTTCTAAAAAAGCTTCGCAGGCGTGGCAATTGGGGAAATAGCCATACGGCGTTCGATGACCTTCCACGGGGTTTCCCGAAAGATCTTCGCGGAAGCGTGAAAGAAATAGCAGACGAATTGGCAAAGGAAGGGCTTCTGCTGGACAAACCCACAGGCTACGGCAGGCATGTATCCTTGAACCCTCAGCGGAAGGCAGAGATCGACCGAATTATCGAAGAGGCGTTGGATTAGGATCGTATGCAGAAATAGCAGCCATCGCCTGGCAAATAGCGGTTTCGCGCACCAGTGGGCGCGTGTGTGCCGGCTGCAGGAAGCGAGCCGCCGGGCATGGTGGGGATGATAGCAGTCCAGCCGCGGGGCGTGGCTGCCGCCGGGGGCGGGCGGGAGAGGCGCGATACTTGCCGGGCGGGCAGATCCGGGGGAAGCGCAGGCCGCATACGATGGGGAAGGTGGCATTCTTGGCAGGGAGGGGCTCGGGAGCAGGGCGGCAATGAAACGGATTTAAATATCTTTCACTTATTCGTGGTCATTTGGCTAAGTGGAGAGGAATGATCTTCATGTCCATCGCTATTTCTTTTTCTGTAGCGACTCGAGGTTGTTTCTCACAATTACTGCATTAGGATGATCTCTTCCCAGGCGCTTTTCGAAAATATTCAGCGCCCTCTCAAAGCATCCTTTTGCGCCCACGAGGTCCCCCAGATCTCGCAGCACCAATCCGAGGTTGTTGACATCTATGGCCACGCTGGTATGCTCCGTCCCGAGCGCCTTCTCGTCGATCTTCAGCGCCCTCTCGAAGCACCTTTTTGCGCCCACGAGGTCCTCCATATCTCGCATCACTATTCCGAGGTTGTTGACATCTGTGGCCACGCTGGTGTGATCCGGCCCGAGCGCCTTTTCGTCGATCTTTAGCGCTCTCTCGAAGCATCTTTTTGCGCCCACGAGGTCTCCCTGAGCTTGCAGCACCGATCCGAGGTTGTTGACATCTCTGGCCACGCTGGTATGCTCCTTCCCGAGCTCCTTCTCATCGATCTT
>MVRL01000104.1 GCA_002067705.1 Methanosaeta sp. PtaU1.Bin112 | reverse complement strand
TCGGGACGCTGTGACCTGAGTTCGAATCTCAGCAACCCCATCATACTCTTCCTTTTGAGGTGGCTATTTGAAGGGCGAGAAATATACAAGATATGAACGTGCGCGCATCGTAGGAGCACGGGCTTTGCAGGTTTTCATGGGCGCTCCAGTGTTGATCGATACCAATAATACCGACCCTCTCGAAATAGCGCTTGAAGAGATGAGACTGGGCGCAATTCCCATCACAGTAAAACGCGATCGCTATAGGTAGGTGAATTATTTGGTAGATGATGAGGTGATGACGGTATCGGGAGAATATGAGACTCTCATACCAATTGACGAGTATCTTGCTGCCGGCGTGCATATCGGCACTCAGCAGAAGACGAATAACATGATGCCCTATATCTACAGGGTGAGGACCGATGGCCTTTATGTGCTGGATGTCCAGTCCACTGACAAGCGCATCAGATTAGCTGCCAAGTTCCTGGCAAAATACAATCCCGCGAATATATTGGTTGTATCGGCACGCCAGTATGGCCAGAGGCCGGCTACAATGTTCGCTAAAGCCATCGGAGCAAGCGCCAATGTGGGCAGATTTGTGCCAAACACCCTGACAAATCCTGCATTTCGGGGCTTCATCGAGCCGGATGTGCTCATAACTACGGACCCCAGCGGCGATGCCCAGGCGGTCAATGAAGCAGTGGATATCGGGATACCTGTAATCGCTCTTTGCGATACAAATAACATGACCTCCAATGTTGATCTGGTCATACCCACCAACAACAAAGGCAGGAAAGCTCTAACGCTCATCTACTGGCTCCTGGCCCGTCAGGTGCTGCGCGAGCGGGGCGAAGAGGATCGATTCAAATACACTATCTCCGACTTCGAGATGGAGTTTTAAGCCATGCGGTCTCCGGCTGTTGCAGGTCAGTTCTATCCGGGAAGCGGAGCGGAGCTAGAGCATCAGCTGGACGGCATGTTGCATCCTGAAGAAGAGATTTCGTGTCTGGGTGCAGTGGTCCCGCATGCAGGATATATGTATTCGGGGCAAGTTGCTGCTGCCGTTTATTCTCGCCTGCCTGAAGCGGAAACCTATGTGATCATAGGGCCCAATCATCACGGCCTCGGCCTGCCTGTGGCACTCTCGCGAGAACCCTGGAGAACACCGCTTGGGGTGGCCGAGCCTGATCTGGAGCTGGCGGATCTGCTGAGTGGCAGCATAATCGATCATGATGAGACAGCTCATCGTCATGAGCACTCAATTGAGGTTCAGATCCCTTTTCTTCAGAAGCGATTTCAAGGATTCAAGATACTTCCCATCTGTATGGGTTTGCAGGACGAGCAAACAGCGCTGGAGGTCGGGCAGGCGCTCTCCCGGTCTGCGCTTGAGCTCAACCGTAGCTGTGTAGTGATTGCCAGCAGTGACTTTTCCCATTATGAGCCCCAGGAGACTGCCAGGAAGGTGGACGCGAAGCTATTGGAAGCCATATTAAACATGGATGTATCCAAGCTTTACGACAGAGTATATCGCTACCAAGCCACAGCGTGCGGCTATGGGCCGATTGCATCAACCATTACTGCCGTCTCGAAGCTGGGGGCTAAAACCGGTAGGCTGCTTGCCTATGCCACCAGTGGAGACGTGAGCGGCGACTACAGTCAGGTAGTTGGGTACGCAGCGGTTGCCTTTTCCTGAGGAGGCCCTTTATTGACTACGGCTTCAGCTCCCGGCAAGATAATCCTTTTCGGAGAGCATGCAGTCGTTTCCGGGACGGCTGCTATCGGCGGTGCCATTGATCTGCGGGCAACAGTACACGTGCAAGACGAGCCCGGCCGTGTCCTGATAACGGCTGAAGATCTCACTCTGAGAGGATTTTCTTTCGATCTGACAACCGGTCGTATCCAGTCTGCCCAGGCGGCTCATGCTATAAGATATGTCTCTGCTGTGCTAAGAGAGTTCGATGCCAGAGATATGCAGATCAGCATCAAATCGAGCCTGCCTCTGGCGGCAGGGCTTGGATCATCGGCCTGTATCGTGGTGGCTGCTGTAGCAGCAGTAAGCCGGCACCAGGGTCACAGTCTCTCCCGAAAGGAGATCGCGGAGATCTCCTACCGGCTGGAAAAGATGGTTCAGCAGGGCCTGGGAAGTCCAATGGACACGGCTCTTGCGACCTATGGGGGCTATCTGCAGATCGCCCAGGATATTCAGCCGCTTGATCTACCGCTGCTTGATATGGTAGTGGGGTACACGGGAACGCCTCACGATACAAAGTCTGAGGTCGAGAAGGTGCAGAACCTGAGGAAACGCTACTCTGATCTGGTCGGTCCCATATTTCAGGCCATTGGGGCCATATCGCAGCGTGCCATCCCACTCATTAAAGAGGGGAATGCAGCGGAGCTGGGCCAGCTGATGAATATAAACCACGGCCTCCTGGCATCCTTAGGCGTCAGCTCCCGAGAGCTGGAAGAGCTGGTTTTTGCGGCGCGGGGCGCTGGTGGGGCGCTGGGAGCCAAGCTTACCGGAGCTGGAGGCGGGGGCTGCATAATTGCTCTGCCCGGAAGAGCAGGCCCCGAGGCCCTCCTGGTGGCTATAAGACAGGCGAGAGGAATGGCATTCAAAGTCGTTACTGGCTGTGAGGGCTTGCGACTGGAGGAGGTATGACTCGCGTTCTGAAGATCGGAGGAAGCATTTTGACCGACAAGAGCCGGGAGCTGCAGCCGCGGCCCGATGAGATCCGGCGAGTAGCTCAGGAGATTGCGGCCCATCCGGACGATGTGGTGCTTGTTCACGGAGCAGGCTCTTTCGGACACATTCCTGCAAAAAAATATGGCCTTCCCCAGGAATTCAATAGAGAGGGATTGAGAGTCACTCATAGAAGTGTGGCTCAGCTGTGCGAGATGGTCATCGAGGCACTCAGCCACGCGGGAGTTGAGGGCCTGCCGGTTCATCCTCTTTCATGCCTTTGCCTTCGGGATGGCAGAATTGAAAACTTCTTTATGGAGCCCATAGAAGAGATGCTAAAGGACGGCATAATGCCGGTGCTCCATGGTGACGTGGCAATGGACGCCACCGGGAAGGCGGCAATAGTATCCGGTGATCAGTTGGTCTCCTACATCGCCAGGTATCTGAAGGCAGATGTAGTTGCCATAGGGAGCAATGTCGATGGGGTCCTCTTTTCCGGCAGGCCTCTTCCCAGGATCACAAGAAAGGAACTCTCACAGGTCCAGAGCGCCATCGGAGGCAGCGATGAGGTAGACGTTACCGGCGGCATGAGAGGAAAGCTCTTGGAGCTTTTAGACCTGGCCGACTTAGGAATAGATTCCATGATATTTAATGCAGGCATAAAAGGAAATATTGCTCGCGCCCTGAAAGGCGAATATGTGGGAACCAGGATAGGTGGAGGAAATTGACCACATCCAGCCGCAAGCTCGACCACATCAGAATCTGCACGGATAAGCCGGTAGATGCCATAGATAGGCCCTTTCAGGATCTGGTCTTGGTTCATAAGGCATTGCCGGAGATCGATGAGGATGATATCGATACCTCATGCGAGTTCTTGGGAAAGAAGCTGAGGGCACCTCTTATGATCAGTGCCATGACCGGCGGCCATCCCGATGTCAAGCAGATCAATGTTCGCCTGGGCGAGGCAGCATCGAGGCTCGGCATTGCTCTCGGGGTTGGCTCACAGAGAGCTGCACTGGAGAACAGAATGCTGGAGGACACCTTCTCGGCAGTCAGGGATGTCGCGCCGGACATTCCCATCATTGGCAACATTGGAGCCGTCCAGCTGAAGAGATATGGTCCTGAGATACTGGAGCGGCTGGCGGAGATGATCGATGCGGATGCCATCGCCGTTCATCTCAACTTTCTCCAGGAGAGCATTCAGCCGGAGGGAGACAAAGATTCCTGCGGCGTGCTGGAAGCCCTGAAGTCAGCAGCTGATGGGCCGGTGCCGATCATGGTCAAGGAGACCGGTGCCGGGATATCGCGAGAAGTGGCTGCCGATCTGGTCTCGGCTGGAGTGAAGATGATTGACGTTTCGGGTGTGGGTGGCCTCTCCTGGGCTGGCGTTGAGGCCTTTCGTGCTGCTGAGGTCGGGGACGGGGAGCTGGAGATGATGGGACGGCTATTTGAAAGCTGGGGAATTCCGACCCCCGTAAGCATTGTCGAGAGCCGGGCGGCTGGCGCCTTTGTCATCTCCTCCGGAGGGGTGCGGAGCGGTCTGGATGCTGCTAAGAGCCTCGCTCTGGGAGCAGGCCTGGCAGGCACTGCTCTTCCTATTTTAAAGCCGGCTACAAAAGATAAAGAATCAGTTATAAATGTTATGAATGCTTATATCCGTGCTCTGAGGATAACAATGTTTCTCACCGGCTGCAGGGAAGTAGCCGAGCTATCAAAAGTCCCTCTTGTGGTTCTAGGAAGGACCAGGGAGTGGCTGGATGCACGGGGTTTCGATTTGAGAGCATTTTCTGTTTATAGAGAGTTGGCAAAATGAAGGATATTTCAATAATCGCTGTTGGTGGCTACAATGAAATTGGCCGCAATATGACGGCGCTGAGGATAGGAAAAGATATCGTCGTTATGGATATGGGGATTCGGCTGGATAGGGTTCAGATCCACGAGGACACGGATGTGGAATCGCTGCATGCAGCCGATCTTATCAGCATGGGTGCCATTCCAGACGACAGCATCATGCAAAGCGTTGACGGAACGGTAAGAGCCATCGCCTGCACACATGGTCATCTGGACCATATCGGCGCCATCTCCAAGCTGGCCCATAAGTATCATGCTCCAATCATCGCCTCGCCGTTCACAGCGGATCTTATCAGTCAGGAGATCAAGTCCGAGAAGATCTTCGGGGTAAAGAATCCTCTGAATGTGATGAAAGCGGGAGAACGCTTTTCCGTGACCGAGGACATCGAACTTGAGTTCATCCGCGTGCAGCATAGCATTGTAGACTGCGTCTTTGCGGCCATCCATACCCCGAAGGGCATTATAATTTATGCTAACGATTTCAAGATAGATCGGTCTCCTACTCTGGGCGAGCCGCCAGACTTCGCCCGGCTGCGGTCCCTCGGAAAGCAAGGTGTGCTGGCGCTGATCACCGAGACCACCAATGCCGCCATCTCCGGAAAGACACCCTCCGAGAAGATCGCCAAAGATCTGGTCTGGGATGTGCTGCTCGGCACTGAGGAGTCCAAGTCAGGAATAATGGTCACCACCTTCTCCTCCCACATTGCCCGCATAAGAGCAATAATTGAGGCCGCTCATAAGATGGGTCGCAAGCCCATACTTCTGGGCCGCTCCATGGAGAAGTACTGGGGCACGGCCATGAGAACGGGTTATGCAGGTCAGGGAGATGTGACCGTCTTTGGCAGGCGCAAGTCTGTGGACAAAGCCCTGAAGAGGATGATGACCGAGGGCAAGGACAAGTACCTGCCCATCATGACCGGGCACCAGGGTGAGCCGGGAGCCATCTTAAGCCGGGTTGCCAATGGCGAGACCGATTATAACGTAGAATCCGGGGATAAGGTCATCTTCTCCGCGGGAATTATTCCTCAGCCGCTGAATGAGTCGAACAGGCATACGGTTGTCACCAAGCTGAAGATGCGAGGGGCCAGGATTTACGATAATGTGCATGTTTCCGGGCATGCCTGCCGGGAAGATCACTGGGAGCTTCTGCGGATGATTCAGCCGGAGCACGTCATACCCAGCCACGGAAATCTGGTCACCCACAGCAATTATCTCATGATGGCGGAAGAGACTGGATATTCGCTTGGATCCAATTTCCATCTGGTCAGAAACGGCCAGGAGCTTGTGATCGATTAGCGAGGTCAAGGAGGAGAGCGAGAATGACAAAAAAGATTGCTAAAGAGCTGGACCGGGAGCTACAGGCGCGAGCTGATCTGGTCACGGAAGCCATCGATAGTCTCCTGCCGGTAATGCATCCCCGTCCCCTCTACGAAGCCGGCCGGCATCTGGTGGATGCTGGAGGAAAGAGGCTGAGGCCATCCATGCTGCTGCTGGCGGGCGAGGCTGCCGGCGGCGACGCGGCTGCGCTCGCTTCGGCTGCCGTATCCATTGAGCTGATTCATAACTTCACTCTCATTCATGACGATATCATGGACAATGCCGATGTGAGGCGCGGCAGAGCTGCGGTTCACAAGCTCTGGGGTCTTTCCGGCGCCATACTGGCGGGCGATACCCTCTACTCCAAGGCCTTTCAGGTTCTGGGGATGACAAAAGCCCGGCCAGATCTGATTTTAGGGGCCATGAATATGCTCTCCCGGACCTGCACCGCCATCTGCGAAGGCCAATGGCTGGACATGGAGTTCGAGTCCAAGGAGCGGGTCTCTGAGGCCGAGTACATGGAGATGATTGAGAAGAAGACCGGGGTTCTTTACGGAGCGGCTGCAGGCATGGGCGGGCTTCTGGCAGGGGCCGCGCCGCAGGAGGTTGCTGCGCTGGATGAGTTTGGCAGGCTGACTGGCATGGGATTTCAGCTGCAGGATGATGTGATCGACCTAATCACTCCAGAGAAGGTCTCAGGCAAGCGGCAGGGCGGGGACCTGATTGAAGCCAAGAAGACGCTGATCATCATCCATGCCCTGGCAAACAATGTGTCAGTTCCCGTCTTCGGCAAGAAGGATGCCTCTGCCGAGGAGATTCTGGACGGCATTGCCGTTCTGGAGAAGAGCGGATCGATAGAGTACGCCCGGTCACGGGCGGAGGATATGGTATCCCGCGGCAAGAAGGCCCTGCAGGTTCTGCCTGAGTCGAAGGCTAAGGAGATGCTGCTGGAGCTGGCGGATTACATGGTTAAGAGGCACTATTAAAAAAATTCAGTAAAAAATCCGCACTCATGCGCAGGGCAGCCAGTCGACGCTGATGGCCCCGCAGGTGGAGTTGCCCCAGAGCTGAATGAACTTCTCGATGGAGAATACGCCGGTCAGTTCCTCGACGCTGCGCCCGTACTCAGCATGCCGCCCTTTGAGCTGATCATCAGCCCTCGGATCTCTGGAAAGCCATCCGATGTGGGCTACGCCTATAGCATTGCTGTTCAGGTTCGCCTCCAAAACGCCTGTGCAGCATGAAACTGGCAGCTTGCATCGACCAGGGCCGGAGATATCGCCGCAGTATGTCGGATAGGATCTGGTCTTGATCTCGGTAGCCTTCTGCAGGTGCTCGGCATGGGTGTACATCTCCGTAAGCACAGCGCCGATCCGGTAGTTCTGAACGCAGAGCTTCTCAATCCATTTCTGGTCATAGGTGCCAGTCTGATAGGAGACCGGCATGTACTCGAACTCCGCCTCTTTTGTGAAGTTGATGTAATCCTTTCGGACGCTGTAATCAACCCACTGTCCTATGTTGCTGACATAGCGCGGATAGCATCCCGTATCTATCTGCCTCTCTCCCTCCAGTTCCGTCTTCTCTGTGATGACATTTCCGGAACCCGATTCCTTTTCAACCATCTTCTGGCCGTCAAAGCCCGTCTGGGTGGAGACGATCATCTCCACGTTCTTGTATCCTACGCCCTTGACTGATGCTTTTTCGTACATGTAGTTGGCAGAGGACGATAGGCCCATCAGAGCCATCATCAGCACCGCTAACACAATCAGCTTCCTGATCTCCTTCATTTCAGCCCTCCTTAACCAGGATTCCCAGCAAATGGCCAATGCGCCATATTAAGGCATCGTCTGCTCTCCAGCTTTTTTCTCTTGTTCCCTTTGCTTCTACCAGAGCAGTATTCCCGCATATCTCACCGCATAAACCACGCCCACCACTATCACCAGCAGCCCGAAGAATTTAGTCGTCCAGGCACCGATGGAGACATACCTCTCTCCTATCCTCCCGCCCACTGCTCTAGAAAAAGTGGCAATGGGAATGATTGGCGCGCCATGACCGATGCCGAAGATGAAGAGCATCACGCCCCCAGCCAGAGGAGTGATATTTTGCGAAGCCAGCCAGATCAATACCGGCAGAACCATGGAGAGAGCGCAGGGTGCCCAGCCCAGGGCAAAGAAGATGCCGAGAGTGAAGGCACCGATGAATGAGGAATGCTTGAACAGGGCAACGGACGCCTCAACCGACCTTTGCAGCAGGCTTTTCCTGGTCTCGCAATACTCTCCTTCTCCCCGATAGCTGCGAATTTTAGCCCTCACTGGCTCGAAGATCTCTTCCAGCGGCTTGATGTTGCTGATTCCCAGGAGTATCATGATCAGTCCGGCTATCAGGTCGAAGACCCGGGAGTCTCTTATGAACAGGCCCACCTGAGAGATGAACAGCCCCAGGACAAAGAAGACGGCAGCCATGCCGAAGGTGAAGGCAATTCCAATCATAAAGCCCTCCTTCGATGTGGAGACGCTCTTTCTCAGGTATTCGTCCTTTCGTCTCATGGTCATCACATAGGAGAAGACGGCGATCATGAGAGCGATGGAACAGGGAGCAAGCGAGGTTACTATGCCCAGCAAAAACATGCCGAATGCGGAGACATCCTGCCGGAAGACCTGTCCCTCCAGCCCCTTCCAGTCCGAGCCGCTCACCTCCACCAGCTTGCTATAGAGCTTCTCTGCGCTCTGCACGCCATCCTGCACTCCCTCCCCCACCCGGTAGACGTGATAGACGGCGGCGATATTGCCGTCTTTATCGATGAGAAGGATCGTCGGATTAGAGGAGCCGCCTCTCACATTCCAATAGTCGAGATACTTGCTGGCGATAGTGTAGGGCTCGATGTCCTCAGTCCAGGGCCAGGTGATGTTGACCTTCCACCACTTTTCCGCCAGAGACTTGCCATCACGGGAGTAAGGATTCTTCCTCATGTTCACTGTGGCTATCTGGACGGCCGGGTGCAGGGCCTTCAGCCTTGCCAGCTCCTCTACCTGCCCCTCCAGGGAAACCTCGCATTCCACGCAGATCGGAATCTCGATGTTGGTGATATGAAGGATCAGGGGCGCGCCGGTAAAGCCGGAGAGAGAGAAGTTCTTGCCATCAACTCCCGTGGCAGAAAACTGCGGGGCCTTTATGGCCTGTTCGGCAAGGGCGGGGCTGGAAAAAATGGCCTGAATCGCGAGAGCGAAAAAGAGAAGTGAAGCGGCCTGATGCAGCCTGATCTTACATTTTTTGGCGGCTATCGGTATCACTCTCAGCTTCTTATCAGGTCCAATCAGCGCTGTTCTGCTTGTAGTAGTATATGGCATCCTTCGCATAGGAGTCGATCCTCTCCTCGCTCATGGCATCGATCTCGCTGCGCCATGCTACGGTAACCTTCCCGTCCGGGCCCTTGGCCAGGGTGATGAAGATGGTAGTCGGGACGACCGGTTTTCCCATGCCGTAGGGATCATAGACCTCCAGGATATCGACTGCCTGTTGCAGGCTGCCACCTTCTCCCAGAACATCGTAGTATGCCAGATTACCGCTGTATTTGCTTGCAGCTGCCTTGATTCTTGGCGTCTGGGTCAGGCAGGGAACACAGTTGCTGCTATGGATGAGAATGAGCACCGGCTTTTCCTTGAGAGACTTTGTCACCCAGTCCAGGTGTTCTACCTCCTTGCCGGAGTTATCATTCTGATCTGGATACGTTGTCCACCAGTCGTCATCCCCTGAGCCAACGGGATGAGCTGGGCTGTAGCTGCTGTCGTCCTGGGAAAGAGCTGTTCCCGCCGCTGCAAATAAAGCTAGAGAAAATGCGGCCATTGCCGCCAGAAGCAATATCGTGAGATTCCTGAATCCATTGAGCATGATTTAACCCCCGAAATATCGTCTGCTCTCTTCCATCGGCTAAATATTTAGAGCTTGTCTAGTGGCTGGTTGATAACTCATTGATAACCTTTAGAATTTTTGTTTGGATTTCAGTTCGCCGCATAGAAGCATAACGGAGATCACGATGTAGCGATCATATTTATTGCTTTTGGGCGAAACAATTCGGACAAAAGCAATGGAGAATGAACGCAGAGAGATGGAAGATGAGGGAGACAGGGTGCGAGCTTGCTCCTCATCATGCTGCTTTAATCAATCCCATCTCAATCAGCTTCTCGTTGATCCTGGCATCAACAATGCTGGCTATTTCTTCGGCGCTCTTTTCTCGCTCATGCGATTTCCTGGAATCCGCGGAAAGGGCGGCATCTTTTTGGAATATTCTCAAAGGATTTATGAAGAACGGCTTTTCTCCATCTCTAAGCCTTTTTCTAGCTTCCTTAAGCTCGAATACGAAGCCGCTTGTCTTGCCTGAGCCGTCCGGGCCGAAGAAGAACGTCTTCAGCGCCTCCTTTGATGCAGCAGTAAGCCTGACTTGATCTGCCTTTCCATCCGTTCCACTAGATCCCGATTCTTTTCCTTCGTAAAACAGGTCCTCAGGCCGTTGATTGATATACTGCAAGGCAAGCGAAATTACCTTGCAGAATCTGCTCTCTAGAGTATTATTCTTAAGGTAAGCTTTTGGATCGCCACCATAGGGATTGCGAAGCAGGATCATGATTTCGTTCTCTCCTTCACCCATCTTTCTCATCGGCCAAATATTCAGAGGCGCGATGCCCGTCTGCTTGGAGAGCGCTTCTCTTATTCTGTCCGAATCTATGAAGCCCCTGCAGAAGACCATAGCAAAGTCCGCCTTTTCCGGGCTGCAGCCAAAGAGCCTTCCTTCTTCGCTCAAGGCTTTTCTGACAAGTGCTTCTTCAGGGTCCTTGCTTCTCGGCATTGATGCATATAGCGGCACATAAATCGGCGGCCTTCTCAGTCCGCCGGAGGAGTGCTGCGCTATCGCCTGGCTTGGTGGGATTTCATCTGGATAATCGCGGGCAGCCACAACGGGCTGCATGATTTTATGGATAAATCGATTGGCAGAGGCAAAATCTTTCCCAAAATTCTTTAGCAGAATCTCATTATCGACGATGATCACACCATTGGCTCCGCTTCCTTTTGTTAGAAGATCGTAAATAGCACTTATTGCAGCCAGGTTCCTTCTTCCCTCCTTTGAGAACTGGGCTTTATCGGCAAAATCACCCAGCTCAGTCAATACTCCCAGGACGAATACCGGATAATCCGCTTTTCCTTCATTTCTGATATGGTTTATGATAGGATTGATGAAGCCGGTTCCAGTTCCTCCCCCGAATGAGACGATGAAGAGGATTCCGTCGCATTCTCCATTGCCAAGGGTGGTAAAATCTCTTATGGCATTCCAGGCACTGTCGAATATGGGATTGGGTGCCTGGATTGTCGCAGAGCCATTGCTGGTTGAAGGGCCGCCTTTTGCCTCTACCATCTCTTTGGTCATGGTTCTGGCTACTGTCTGCTGTATCTCCTCATCTGTATCAAATATCTCAAATATGGCTTTAAGGTATTGAGCGTCCCTCACAAATCCCTGCTTCTTTACATCGTAGCCGTATTTCTCCCGGACCAGCCTGTGAACCTCACATCCATCCGACACGGCATCATGCGGAATATAGAAGCATGGATAGCATCCCTCATTCATATCTCCAAAGAAATGCTGGATATTCATGGCATCGTTCTTATCTGCCTCAAGCCATATGCCCTGTATCATTCCAGGGGAGACATATTCTGCCTCTGTAATGCGAGAGAGAAGCTGAAAGTCCAGATCCACATTTCCAAGAAACTCCTGAGTGATCTTGCCTCCAGCGCCGCCAATACCTACAATGCATAGTTTCATCTTATCGCCACCCAGGATTCCTTGTAGATCGGCATAATCAGGATAAAAGCCGATGCTATTATTAATAGAAGGCTAATGAACTCGATACTCGAAGAGCGGCTTGGATAGATTGTGCCCAGATAGGCCGAAAGAATGACCGAAAGTGACAGAAGGACTGTCGCCAATCCTATCATTTTCTTCGTGGCTTTGGAGATGGAATAGAAGCTGTACAATTCCGTCAGCTTGAATTCCCTGAGATCTTCGGGAAGCTTGTCCACAAATAGAATAATTATTGCTACCAATAACGCTATGGACAAGCCGAATATGGTAAAACCCATTGGATTTGATGCTAATTCGGCGATTTTCATGTAGCTAAAGGGAAGGACGGTTGGAACCAACAGGTAAAGGAAAGCAATGGCCACAAAGAGCATTATCCATGATGTCAGGGCCAGAGCGGTGAAGTTCGATCCCTGTGCAACAGTCATCTCTTTGTAAAGATTAGACTTTGAAACGGTCTTCTTTTGCAGAATCACCATCAATTTGTGCACCTTATTCAGATTATATATGTGCAAAGCTCCTGCAAGAACGAGGCCTATTGCCAGCGCGATCGTGCCTGCAGCAAATAGGTTGTCTGCAGTCAATGCAGTTTCTATCGGCATTTTCTAGCTCCTCCTCAGCATTTTGCCAATTTTGTTAATAATGCTCTCCCCAGTTTCTCCTTCCGCTCTTTTCCTGGCACCAGATGCTTTGCCTGATGCCCGTTCGTGAGCCTCAACTCCTTTTTTGAGATTTCTCTCGATGAAGAAGCCACCCAAGAGGATCAGGATCAGCATTAGAGCCAGATTAAAGACCATTACAGGGCTATGGATGCTGTAGGGAACTATCTTGGCATTGATCCTGGCTCCTTTCTGATCCATGCTGTCTTTGCCGGTCTGATCATATTCCGAGTACTTCACTCTGTAGTAGAAAGTCTGTCCGGCATCGGTAACCTGGAATGGTTTGGTGTCATTGAAATATACCTCTACTGGATCAGGACCGATTCTCATCTTTTTCGTCTCTACTGTATTCCATTCGCTTTCATTTGTCTTGGTGCTGAGTGTAAATGCCACGTCGTACTCTTCAGGATTCAGATTCTTTGCTCTTACATTGAATCCGTACGTTTCCCACCAATAATAATTCTCGCTGCTTGCAGAAAATCCCAGCTTATCCACGGATAGCTTTGGTCCTTTCCTGATATCTGGTCCTTTTAAAGGCTCTACAGGATCTTTGCTAACGAAATCAATACCATCGTCATAGCTGTAGTAATAGGTAAAGTTTTTGCCGGCGTCCGCTTCATTGAAGAATCCGTATTCGTTAGCCTTGAAGCTCACTGGGCCTGGCTTTATATTCAATGTTTCATTCCTCAGCTCAACGCCGTTCTCATCGAGGATGTGCAGCGTCACATTGAGCAGATCTCCATCGGCGTCGGCAATATCTGCTTTGTACTCGATGGGATCGTTGTACCTCACCAGGCCCGGTGGGGTGACATTGAAGTTGCTCATGACCGGCAGGCTGTTGGTGACATTGAAGACCAGCTCCGAGTAGAAGGGCGGCATAAGATCCTTGTAGCTCGTCGTGCTCCATTTGTTGACGCCATCGCTTATATTCGCCCGCACTTTAACCTCTCCCACATTCTCAAGGTAAGCAAATGAGGGCAGCATCCCCCAGATTCTATAGGTGGTATTGGTCTTCTCATCATATTCGTTGGTCTGAATCTTCTCCGGCCAGGAGTTGATCCGCTCGTACTTATCCGAGCCAGGCTCCTTTACCTCCAGATAGAGGTCGAGCATGCGACGCATCTCCAGAGGGTTGTTGTTGGTGGCAATCGTTATGATCTCCAGTGGCTGGTTTCGGCTCACAGTTGTATTGTTTCCTTTGTAGTACATGAGCACTGTGGGCATTACATATTCTTCGCTGGTGATGGGATCCTTCCAAAGGACCGTCTTCAATTCTTCCAGCTTGGCCGGCTTATTCTTCTTTGCATCCTCTACGGCCTTGAGCAGCCTGTCGATATCAACCGACTTGCTGCCTCCGCCACCACCACCGCCTCCACTGCCGCCCGATGATCCGGCAGATTGTGTAGCCGGTCCCACGACGTTTTGCACCGATAGCAGTAACGCAAATACAATCAGGATCGAAATGAGTTTGCCTCTCATTGCGCCAACTCCCCGGACTTTTTCCGAATATCGAAATCGTAGTACGGCGACGTTTGTGCCTCTGGAATCTGCCATCTAAACGTCTGCTCGCCGGACCCGACCAGGTAATCCTGGCACTGCCCTTTGGTCGTCCAGGTCTTGATCAGTTCAGGAATTGCGTTATCACCACCGAGGAGGCATATGGTCAGGTTCTCGTTGGAATTGACCGTTGCCCAGAAGTCATGGTTTTTGTTATTCAGGCGGTCTCCTGCGTTGGATACCACGGCAATGATCTCCGGACCCTCAAAGGTTTGCGTCTCAGCTCCATTGATCAGGAACCTGTACTCGGCCTGACCCAGGAAAGGCGTCTCCCAGAATGGCTTGAGTGTCCAGCTGACGCTTCTTGTGGCAGGATTCAGTCGCTTTTTGCCTCCCACAATCATCCATGGCTGATCGGTTCCGTTCGGCCTTACCGAGAGTTCAACCCAGGGCACCTGTTGCGAACTCCAGTTCAGAAGCTCAAGGGAATAGGTTAGTGAATAAATCGGATCTTTTTCGTCCCAGGCCTGGATGACGCCTATTTCCGGAGTCACATTGCCGATCACAGTCACATCTCTCTCGTTAAAGACTCCACTCGTCTTGGCTCCAGCTTCGGTTTCCTGGGACACTCCAGTGGGAGCCTTCTTGAGGACCCTCATATAATGGTCTGCAAACCGATAGTCACCCAATCCGGTGTGGTTGAACGCCAGAGTGATCTTGAAGCTGTTTCCTATATCCTTATCCTCAAAGGGTATAGCCGCTTCGTAAAGATATTTATCATCCCCGATGGCCCTGTCGCTTAGATCCTCGCTGAAATTCTTTGAGGGACCGGTCAGGTTCAACTTGAGGATGCCTCCGCTCTCCGAGTAGTTGATGGTGGCGTGGATGAGCTGGTCTGCTCTTCCTCCGGCTGGTACATAGAGTGTTGTGTCGTACTCCAGTATGAGCTTTGGCTCCCATATAGGTTCAGGCTCAGTTCCCTCCAGTGCCACCTGCATGATATGGTCGTCAAACATGGAATACCTCCGATCATTTAATAGATACTCAAGGGAGAACATGTAGTTGTTTCCGGCATTTGAGGCATCAAACTCCTCCGTGTAATCATATCCATATCGGTTTGCACCTAGATCGGTGACCGCCATATCAACCTCTCTGCTCTTATCCGCTCCGGTCAGATCCAGGGTCATTGTTCCCTTGCCACCTGGAGAGAAGACCTCTGCGCTGAAAGTCTGGCTGGCTCCTTTTTCTGAAGAGACAAACAGAACCGGCAGATATTTTACATCCCCTATGGCCTTCGGCTCCAGTTCAGAGCTGGCTTCCTGAGCAGCTACCATCATGGTCCCTGCTGATGTGACCGCGCCTCCAGCACCGCTCGGGTTGGTGTTTTTAACGCTGATTGTGTAGTTGCCGACATCAGCTAGGCCGAACTCCTTGTTCCAGGTGTACAAGTACTGAGTTGCACCAAGATAGACGCTATTCATCTCTTCCGTAACTGGGGTCTTGTTCGGGCCTGTAATGGTAAGCTGCATTGTGTCCTGTTCTCCTGGGAAATCTACTACGGCCTTGACCGACTGGTAGGCAGGGGAGTCTTTTGTCACATACAATGCAGGCTCATCGATGTCAAACGAGATCAGCCTGGGCTGACCTCCGCTGATGGTTGGGCCTGAATAGACCTCCGATTCCGAGGTCTGGCCGGCAAAGCTGGCAGAATAGCGGAAGCTTGCAGCATTGCCCTCCAAATCAGCGCACTTGCTCTTGAGCGGCTGGGCTTTCATATCAAGCACGCTATCACCAGCACTGACCTTGCGGGTTGCCCTCTGTACCCAGGTATGAGTGCAGGGATTATAAACCTCCAGCTTGACGGCTGCATCTATGCTGGAGCTTACGGGAACAGAATAGACAAATGTATCATTCCACTTGCCTTTTGCGGGAGTAACACTGGCTTTGCCGAAGTCAATTGATAGCGACTTGACGGATATAGTATCTTCTGCCAGTTGCATATCCCTGTCGAGACTGGGATGCCTGTAGGTGATTGTATAATTGAAGCTCTTGCCGGAATCTGTCGCATCAAAAGGCAGGCTCCATTCGTACCTGTATCGGTTGCTGCCCACAGCGATGCCCTTGCTGGCTTCATCGATGCTCTTTTCCGGCAGGCTGAGGATGGCCTGCCCCTGTCCGGCACTATATTCGACCACTGCGGCAACGCTGGCAGAAGAATCGCTGCCCTCTGAGACGTAGACCACCGGATCGCTCTCCAGGGAGATTAGGACGGGACTGCCTCCTTCAAAGGACGGGCCCTGGTAGGGCTTTGAGTAGTAATCCTTTCCGGCAAAGCTGGCCTTGAAACGGAACTTGGCTGATTGCTGCTGCATCTCCGTGCATTCATAGCTGAATGGCGAAAGCGTCCAGTTCTGCCAGGATGACTGGACAGTCGCCTTCATGGCGCCCTTATCGGTCCACTCACTGCTGCAGGGATCATAGGTCTGCAGCCGGACCTCTAGAGGAACAACTGTGGTATCTATCTTTTGAGAATATGTGTAGCTGCCGTTCCACTGGCCGGTAGATGGAGAGACGACTCCTCCGGAGAAATGAACCGACAGCGGCAATACTTTGATGGTCTTGTCCTCAAAGGCATACAGACCCCCTTCCAGTGACTCCTGGATGAAAGATAGTGCCATTGTATAGTTGTTATTTATATGTCGGTCGTCGAAGGCAACCTGCCACTTATACTGATACTTGTTTCCACCCATTGGCGTTCCTTTCTCAGTTTGATTCAGATCCAGATCCGGGCCGGACAGATGGAGATTCATATCTCCTGCGCCCTTAGAGAAGGAGACTGTGGCGGATATGTCCTGTGTGGCGACCTCGCCTTCTCTTACATACACTGTGGTTGGATATTGTAGATCCAATTTGGGTATCTCTTCAATCACTTTAAAGCTGATATTGGACTTATCGGCCTGATAATCCCAATTATCATTCCTGTAGACGACTTTAGCCTGGAATGGTGCAACCTTGCTCATTTGCACATCACTGCGATTAAATAGCGCAGGTATATTATTATTGGTCCAATCGTAGACCATGAAGCTGCCCACCATTCGGGCATCAGATGATTCAAAGTTCTTATCGCCACTCCTTGGATGGCTGATTATCAGGCTGGCTTTGCTCCCGTCCGGGATGCCTCCTATCATCTTGGCTCCGGCATCCTTGACAAAAGCCTGGATCGAGAAGTTGGTGTAGTCCAGCGTTTTCGGAATGCTGACTTTTTCTACAGAGGGGTTATAGGGCTGAAGAGAGATGTTATAGGGTCCGTAGGTCAGGGGGTCGACCTTGAGGTTGTTATATACAAGCTTGAAGGAAAAATCTCCGCCGGTCCTGTAACTAGATAAATCCTCTGAGACGGTGCAGGAGTATGAGCTCTTTCCTGAAGACTGGCAAGAGACATCGGCTGTGGTCCAGCTTCTGGAGTCTGCCGTTCCCAGAGGACCGGTGATCTCCAGATGGCAGGTGGGTTTGGGGTTTAATCCTTCCAGGTCCTTGAATCCTGCAGAGAGCGCAATTCCCTGGAAGAAATACGGCTTCTTCTCAAAGCTGGGGGTACCGGTCATCGTCGGCGGCTGGACTATAGGGCCCTTGATTCTGGCAGTCTTGGCGACCTGCTGGCCTCCGGCATAGAAGATGAACTCAAAGGTAGCATTGCTGGTGCTTTGTATGGCGAACCTGTCCTTGAAGCTGTAGGGGCCGAAGGAAAATGAGGTCTTGCCCATGCCTGTTTGGGTAGGCGACGACTCGGAATAGATCAGCTCGTTCTGATCATAGATATTGAGCTTCATGCTGTACTTCGTTACCGCTATCAGGCCTACTTCTCTTGCCGCGTCTTCGCTCATCCAGACCTGAGTGGTGTAGGTGAAATCCTCGTAGCCATATTCCGGGGTGACCGCTGCATTTCTGATTTCGTAGCCGCTCTGAGCAGCGCATGGCATAGCTAAGGATAGAGCAGAAATTATGCTGATAATTAATAGCAATGTTGCCTGATTAGATCCATCAATTTTCAATTTTATTGGTATACTAAATGCCTTAATGAGCATTTCTGCCTTTGATCTCTTCAACAGCAATAACCCCCATGAAATCCAGAATATATACTACCGAATGCATAACTACTTATAAAGCCTTTTTGGCTCTTTCAGTCGCTATTTTGAGAGCGATCTAATATCTAATTGATTCATTATGTTTCATTATTTTCGCTTGTTATATTTTTTCTCAGTAAATTGATTAAAAATAGATGAATTAAGTTGGTTATCGGCCCATCAGCTCTCAAGCACCCGGCTTGCCGCTTCCACTCCCGGGCCGCAGGAGGCGATCTTGCCCTCCTTGGTCAGGATAAGCTCCAGAGTCTGGATGGTTCGCAGGATGTCACCGGTTGAGCACATGCCCATGGTGCCGATGCGGAAGATCTTGCCCTTGATGAGGTCCTGTCCGCCGGATACTATCACACCCCGCTTCTTCATGCCGCCGCGCAGCTTGTCGTCAGTGATGCCATCGGGTATCTTCATGGCGGTGACGGTATTGGAGTAGTGGGTATGCTCATTTACCTTCGGATACAGCTCTATTCCCAGCGCCTTGGCTGCGGAGCGAACCGACTCAGCTTGCTTGGCAGTTCTGGCCCGGCGAACCGCAAAGCCCTCCTCTGCAGCCATATGCAGGGACTCCTGCATGGCGAAGAACAGAGAGACCGCTGGGGTAAATGGCGTTTGAGGCTGGCTCTTTCGCACGCTCTTAAGGTGGGCCTTCAGGTCGGAGTAGTAGCTGCTGCTCTTGGGCAGGAGGCGCTCTTCAGCCTTCGGCGAGGTGGAGACCACGGCGAGGCCGGGCGGTATGGCCAGAGCTTTCTGCGAGCCGGTTATGGCGATATCCACGCCCCACTCGTCGGTTAGAAATTCGTTGCCGCCGATAGAGGAGATGCCGTCTACGATGAAGATCGCATCATGCTTTCTGGCGAGCTTTCCTACCTCTTTGGCAGGATTGGTGAGGCCTACAGAGGTCTCATTGTGAACCATGGCGACAGCTTTAGCTCCTTCCTCCAGGGCCGCTTCTACCTTATCAAGGTCAAAGGGAGTGCCCCATTCGAACTTCAAGGGAATGGCTTTGCCGTATCTTTCGCCGATCTCGGTAAACCGCTCGCCGAACTTTCCGTTGGATATGGTTACGATCTTATCATCACGGCCGATGAGGCCCGCCACTGCCGCATCCATGCCCACTGTGCCGCTGCCTGTCATTACTACTATCTCGTTCTTGGTCTCGAAGAACTGCTTGAGCAGTCCGCAGCAGTCGCTGTAAATAGCGCTAAAGTCACCGCTTCGATGGCTGATCATGGGCTTGGACAGGGCGCGCAACACACGAGGCGCAACCTTGACCGGCCCTGGAATCATGAGCAAAGTATCCTCTATATCCATCAGATCCCTTCTTCCTTATGCTTCACACTGTAGCCTCCTCGTTTCCGGCAGCCTATATAAAACTAGCTTTGATGCGTTGCGCTGTCGCCCAGCTGTGCCTGGCGCATGGCGGAAGCTCTCGTTTTTCCTTCACCCATTCCGTCAGGAAATTGATGGTCTCCTGGTCGTGGGGATATCCGCTGCCAATCTTGCAGTGCATGGCCGCCTCCAGCTCTCGCATTGATGCGTCTCTCCTCACCTTGGCCAGGATAGAAGCGGCTGATACTTCATGGTGGCGCTGATCGGCTTTGTGCTCGGCCTGAAGGATCATGCTGGTTTTGCTCGCGGCCTTCACACGATCTGCGAACCTTTGCGCATTCACATCGGCGGCATCGAGAATGCCCCGGTCGGCATGCAAATTGGCGACAACGGTCGAAAAGCTTCTGACCATGATCTCATTCATGGTCATTACAAGTCGAAGCTCATCGATTACCTGCGCCTTGACCTCCAGGATGTACTGGTCGGCGGCAATTCCTCTGATCTTTTTCGCCAGGATCTCTCTTCTGGCCGGCGTGAGAAGCTTGGAGTCCTTGACGCCAAAGCCGGCCAGATCGAAGAGCTTATCCTCCTCGATCACCAGCCCTGCCACGAACATAGACCCCACCACCGGGCCTTTTCCGGCTTCGTCTGCACCAAGGAGCAACACGAGAATATCCCTGGCACTTTAAGATACATTAAGTAAACGACTATTAAGTAAATGACTATTAAGTGAACGACTCCATGCGCCCGGCATCAGAAATATGCCACAGGATTGCCACCGGATTACCAATGGATTATGCCGGCAGAGCTTTGCCCCTTAGCTGGCGGCGCGGCAGATAGCACGGTGCGCTCGCCGGGATCGGGACGCTGCTGGAAGGAATTGTGGCATGGGAAGGACTCATTTTCAGGGGAGGCGGGCATGGTGCTTTCCTTTTGCCTCACCAGATCGGTGCCATTCTGTGCACAAGCTTTATAAGCTAAGGTAAAGTCATTGAGTATATTCAAATGAAGCGGGGTAGGGTAGTCAGGATATCCCGACGGGCTCATAACCCGTAGATCAGTAGTTCAAATCTACTCCCCGCTATAATCTTAAGCGCAAAGCGATTTCTGGGCAATTTCGGATAAGAGGTTACTGCAATCTGTTCTCATAACAGAGGAATTACTTGGGCATCAAGCAGAGGGCTTACAAATGCCTCTGTTTTCCTCCAAGGTATTTCTTTCAGCAAGCCCGCCAGGCAGCCACCCAACGCCACGAGATCTGGGAGCGAGCAGATCGGCCCGGATAATAGACATGCGCTCTTTTTAGGCATACTTATGCCGGAGGGTCAGCTCATTGCGGAGCTGACAGCTAAGGCTATTCAGACCATGCAGGATCGCATTTGCACTCTGGAGAGTATAGTTGCCCTACACAGTAATAAGATCGCAGCCCTGGAAGCAATAGCGAGCCACCAGGTAGAGAACCAGGAGATTCAACTTAAGCTAATCTGCCAGCTCAAAGAAGCGGCCAGGAAGGAGCCACAGTCCATGCAGAAAGACCGGGCTGATATTCTCGGAGCGTTGATTGTGGCTAATGGGGGGAAGATGCTTGCGAAAGATGCCGGGCTGAAGATGCATATTAAAAGAACCATTTTGAAGAACTCTAGAACGTTTGCAGATTATCGATACAAAGCCATATCATTTTGACCAGAAGCGATCTCTGTCCAGATCTGGGGGATTCGAAGGAGAAGATCGATATACCCGTTCTGCTTTATCTTCTATAATTTCTCCAGGAACGCTGCCAGATCCTCGATGCTCTCCATTCGCTCGTCTAGAGGACTGCACTCTCCGGTCCGTTCATAAACAACCTCCCAGATGCTGCCGTCCCGCAGTCGCTGTTGTTTATGCATCTTGCGAATGCATATGCATATGAGTTCAACCTGCGAATAGACCCCAAAATTCTTCTAGATCCACTGCATAATTCAATTCATGCCCGAAGTCGTGCAGCTTGCCGGAGAAAAACGGGAAAAGACTCAAGAAGTTTCAGCAGCAGAGGCCTCTTCTACCACCGCCTTCCCCAGGACCAGCTGGTCCGGAAGCCTTAGTATCGGCCTGGTGAACATACCGGTTAAAGCAATGCTCATGACCAAAGATATGCGCATCAGCTTTCGCATGCTGCACAGAAGCTGCAAGACGGCCATCTCCTTCAAACGCTTCTGCCAGGAAGGAGAGGAGGTCTCGCTGGCCGATATCGTCTACGGCTATCCTCTGGGAAATAACAGGTATGCGGTACTGGAAAAAAAAGAGATTGAAGAGGCCAGGCCGGAATCAAAAAGCTCTATCTCTCTTGACCGTTTCGTGAACTTCTTTGAGATCGATCCTCACTATTTCGAAAAGACCTACCTGCTCCTGCCGGACAGAAGCGAGGAAGCCTACTCGCTCATGAGAGAGGTCATGGAGAAGACGGCCAAAGCAGCTATAGGCCGGATCACCTTCCACACTCGAGAGAGGCCGGTCCTGGTCCACTACTATCGGCAGGCTCTGGTCGCCACTACCATGAGGTACCCGGAGGAGGTTTTAGATCCGCAGGACTATCAGGCCATCAGAGATCTTCCCCGACCCCAGGAAAAGGAGCTGGAGCTGGCTCTGCAGATAGTAAACAGCCTGAGCGGTGAGCTGGACCTCTCTGCTTACCACGACCGGTACAAAGAGAGAATCGAGGGCCTGGTCAGGTCAAAGATGGAAGGCATTGTGTCCTTCCCTGAGAAGAAGAAAAGCCGTTCCTCTGCCAAGAGCCTCATGGAAGCACTGCGGCTGACCGCTGAGTCGCTGAAATGATGGTATTGATTGATAATGACTCCCGTTAAGCCCATGCTGGCGGTATCCGGCCGGCCCTTCAGCTCCGCAGATTGGATCTTTGAGCCAAAGATCGACGGCACCCGCTGCCTGGCAGAAGCATCAAAAAAAGGCATCCGCCTCTACAACCGCAGGCAGATCGATATCAGTGCTCGCTATCCTGAGATCGCCGCTGCCCTGGCCAGGGGAACATCTGACTGCATCTTGGACGGAGAGATAGCCGTATTTGAGGGTGGCAGGCCAAGCTTTTCCGCCCTTTCCAGGAGGGAGCACCAAAGCGAGATGATGCGCATAGAATACCTCTCTTCCGCCCTTCCGGCTAGCTACGTGGTCTTTGACATCCTCTATGCTAAAGGGAAAAGCGTGATGGGCCTGCCACTCTGGCAGAGAAAGAGCCTCCTGCCTGAAGAGATGCAGGAGAGTGAAGCGGTGACCATCTCCGATTCTTTTGCAGAAAAGGGGGAAGATTATTTTCAAGCGGCTCTCAAGATGGGAATCGAGGGAGTGGTAGCAAAGAGACTGAATTCCTTCTATCAGCCGGGAAAAAGAAGCCCAGACTGGATCAAGATCAAGAAAAGCCTCAAGCTGGATCTGGTGGTAGGAGGCTACATTCCAGGAAAGGGAGAGCGTGCCCCTTACTTTGGCGGCCTCCTTCTGGGAGCATACAGCCGCGGCCAGCTGCATTACATGGGAAGAGTCGGATCGGGATTCACAGAACAAGAGCTAAAGGAGATCGCGGCGGGGTTTTCCCCATTGGAGCAATCTCCCTTCGGCGATGCTCCGCTAACGCCGCAGGTAAAATGGGTCAAACCCGACCAGGTGGTGCAGGTCTCTCTCCTGGAGGTCACACAGGACGGCCACCTTCGCGCCCCAGTCTTCCTGCGAACCAGAGACGATAAAGAGCCACTAGAGTGCATGCTGAACCAGATCTTAGATGAGGCAAATGGCGGCAAAAAAAACTGAGGGCTGCAATAGCGAGCAGGCCCCTTGAGTTTGCGGCGAGATCAGGCCATCACCTGCTCCTTGAGAATATAGCGTATCAGGTCTTCAGATAGCTTTGTCTCCCTCTGCAGCTTCTTTACAGTCTCGTCGATGCTATTTCCCTCCGCCATGAGGCTGTTTATCCTCCCTACAATCTTGTCGCCGATTGCATAATATTCATCAATATCCTTTCTATGGCCCCAGACATCTCCCCTCAGGAGCTGCACTCCCTGGATCTCCAGGAATTGCTGGGCTGCCTTGGACATAGTCTCATGATAGGATGGCGGAATCTGCACAGCTCGCAGGCGCGGGCAGGACTGAACCAGGTTCATGACATCCATATTCGAAGCCCGGAAAGCGAGATGAACGAGCTGCTCGTTCCTGTTTAGATCGGTGATCTCCTTCTTAGAACTTACTACCCTCAGTTTCATGCCACTAACCAATGCTCTTAAAATATTTATAGATAATGGTAATCATAGTAATCCTTAATTAGATATACTGAGATCAGTAACTGAATATGTAAAATATTTATGCATAAGCGCTTATGCCCGGAGATATTTCCAAAGTTATGTCAATGAATTGAATATGTTTATTAGATAAACCGGTCTGTATATTATTAAAGCCAGCCCTTAACTAGTTAGCGATCGAATACGGGGATAAAATGGATTGTTTAAGGAATTGGCCAGCAGAACCGATCAGCTCAGCCAGTCCCAGGATGTCAGCCCAGATCACCTGGAGCAGTACTGCCTTGCTGACTTCCTATGCCACGTCCTTTCGAAAAGACCTCACCGCTGCTGCGCAATTGGTGAGCAGTCGGCTCGCCAGCTCCTGACTTGGCCAGGAGCCCAATCCGCAGTCGGGACCTGTCGCCCTCAGCCGATCTCCGAATAGGGCATGGGCTTTCTCCAGCCTCTTTCTCATAACCAGTGGGGATTCCTTCTCCAGGATCTCCCTTTCCAACCTGGGCATGTCCTGCCAGAGGTTTACCCCCAGCTGATCATTCAATGCGGCAGAGAGAGCGAGAATATCGGTTCGTGCGATCCCTGCGCGAAGATAGCTGTCTGTCTCCTCAAGCACCTTCCTGTCGACCAGCTGCAGATAGTCCGGATGGGCTGCGGACTCAATGCCCACGATGCTGATTCCTGGGACACTGGCGCACAGCTCGGCATAGAGTGGGGAATGCAGATGCACCTCGCAGTCCATTCCTCTACAGGGACTGCTCGCGATCTGCAGGGCATCAAGTATCTCATCTTCGGAAAAGATGATATTTGAATTGTAACCAAGGCTGGGCTCGTCCAGAGATGCCACGGACATCTTCTTTGCCTCAATTGATGCGGCAAAGAACCTGGCCACGCTCTTTGCCAGGCTGCTCAGAATATCAGGATAGGCAGTTGCCCCGAAGATGGAGATGTAAAGCTCCACCGGCCCGGTAACGCAAACCCGCACCTTCTGGCCCGGCTGCACAGCGTCCAGCTCCATGATCCTGGCATGCTCTTTCTTAATCAGATAGGGCTCCTCCGAGAAGTCCGGATTCTCTATCTCATCCATGAACATGCGGATCATGTCTCGAAACTGAGGATAAGTTGGAGCCTCTACACCAGCTCGTCTTTTTTGAGCCAGAACATCGCGCACAAGGCTCAGATATTGATCGCGAGACAGGTCCTCCAGCCGGGCCCCTTTGGGAAGGGGAAAGCTGCCAATGTCATCGAAGAATATTCCCTCAACTAGCCTTGACATCTCTCTGCCACCTTTCTTTAGAGAAATCGCTTGAGGTACTCCTTAAGAGAAGCGTACCTTCCATCCATTCGCTCGAAGCTCTCCTCCAGCTCATCCAGCCGGGACATTGCCTCAGGCAAGGGCGGATTTATTCCTGTGGCCCGCACGATCTCATCCGGGAATTTGGCTGGATCCGCAGTCTCAAGGGAGACACAGGGGCTCCAGTCGCCGCACTGCTTCAGGTACTTCAGAAGACCCGCCCAGGCCACAGCTCCATGAGGCTCCAGGAGGACTTTGTGCTGGCGATATGCCTCCTTGATGGTCTGGCGAGTCTCTTCATCCGTGACTGCGGCTGCATAGAGATCCTTTCGCATGGCCTCCATATCCGGCTGCCGGCCGACATGGCCGGTCTCATCCATCTGGCCGCCGTAAAGGCTGAAGAGGCGGGCGAGGTTGCTGGGGTGGCCGACGTTCATGGCATTGGAGATGCAGTTCTTGCTGGGCCGGATGGGCTCATAGATGCCTGTTTCCATTAAACGGGGAAACTCATCATTCTCATTGGTCGCCACCACGAACCTTCTGGTGGGAAGGCCCATCTTCATGGCCAGCAGGCCGCCCATGAGGTCTCCGAAGTTGCCGCTGGGAACGGAGAAGACGATCCGCCCTCCCTTTGGAGAAGCGCGCGAATGGGCATAGAAGTAATAGACCGCCTGGGGAAGCAGTCTGCCGATATTGATGGAATTGGCGGATGAGAGATTCAGAGCAGACAGTTCAGGGTCGACAAAAGCCTGCTTGACCAGAGCCTGGCAGTCATCAAACTTGCCCTGTACTGCCAGGGGGAAGATGTTCTTTCCCAGGGTGGTCATCTGTCGGCGCTGCCTATCGGTGACCTCCTTTTCCGGAAATAGCACCACCACTTTCACGTTATCCAGGCCGTAGAAGGCATGAGCGACCGCCGAACCGGTGTCACCTGAGGTGGCGGTTAAAATGAGGATGCTCCTGCCTTCTGCTCTCAAGAAGTGCTGGACCAACCGGCCCATTGCCCTCGCTGCAAAGTCCTTGAATGAGCAGGTAGGACCGCGATCCAGCCGCAGGACATACTTTTCATCATAGACTCGCTCTACTGGAACATCATAATCGTAGGCGTCCATCAGCATAGCTTTCAGGTCAGAATCGGAGACCAGATCGCCCAGGTATGGCTTGATGACCTCGAATGCAATTTGCGGATAGCTCATCTTTGAGAATTGCTCAATAAGACTCCTGGGAATTTCAGGGATCTCTTCCGGCATGTAGAGCCCCTTGTCCGGGGCCTGGCCCATCAGGAGCGCCCCTCGAAAGTCAACGCGCTCGGATTGGCCGTTGGTGCTGAAGAATTTGATGGCTGACATGGTCATATGCAGAAAGGCAAAGCTGATCTTTAAGTCTTTTCCATGCGAAGACCGAAATCCTTATATTCGATGATTGCCTTAAATGAATTCGTCTAATATCGAAAAAATTAGACTGAATCGCAGAAGCAATAATCTCAGAATATTTCCCACTAATTGGGAGGAAGACTTGCTGAATCTAGAAATTGAATACATGTTTAAAGATGCGCCAGGCATCGGCACAGACATAAGACCGGCAAATTGGCCCCTGCCTTCCGGCCCTGAGCCGGGACCCCAGTGGCCCAGAAAGAAAAGACCGCATATCCTTTGAAGTCAAGATTGGGCCGGGTGCGGGCCTTCGCGGCCCCCCGGCTCAAGGCTCAGCAGAGAGAAAATTCATAGAGGCCTCTATATTCCAAGCACCTTTTTTGCCAATTTCCTGCTCGCACCATTTGCCAGGACAAAGGGCGCAATACAGAATGCATTCGGCTGATGATGCGCAAGGCCTTTTGCAGATCATTCTTATGCATCATTTGAGCTGTGAGCTATCATTTGCCGCGGGCAATTTCAGGCGGCGGTGAGGGAATATTTAAGTATTAGTTGTCAGGTAAGTGAACACAAATGATGGTCGTATCGCCCCGATATAGTGATAAATATAACGAGGAGGAAATGAGATGGCGTTCTACACGTTGGGCCTCACTTTTAATCTTGTGATTTTCCTAACAGTGATTGTTCTTGCTGTTTGGGCATATGGTATATATTTCAACTTTAAGAAATGGGGCCTCGGATCCACCGGCTACCACGACCAGTTGCGCAATAGCTTCTGGCTCTTCCTTGCCACCTGGATTCATGAGGCATTCAAGGATGGATTATGGGTATTTTTGAGGACAGTAGTGCTCGATGTTCTTCTCCTGAGGAGGACGCTGGCGAGAAGCCCGGTTAGATGGGTTATGCACATGTCCATGTTCTATGGATTCCTGATGCTGGCTGCTCTTTCTGGACTGGGTCTGATGCTGGATATAGTTGAGCATTTCAATCTGGTCGGCCTCGCTCACGAAGCGGAGATGGTCAAAGAGATGCTGGCTCTGCCCTTCGATATCTTCGGCTACCTGCTGCTCATCGGTGCCACCATCGCCATATCCAGGAGACTGCTGCTCAAGTTCGTCAGGGATAACACCAGTGCCTATGACGCACTCCTGATCGGTGCCGTGTTCCTTATCACCATCACCGGATTTTATGCAGAATGGATGCGTGGCAATTCCTTCCTTGTGGGAAATGCCTTTGAGTATCCCATCTATGCACCACACTTCGCATTGATTCATACTATCCTGGCAATTGGTCTCTTCGCATTGATCCTGCCGTGGAGCAAGTACATCCACGTAATAGCCACACCCATGACCCTGATAGCCAATAGAGGAGGAGAATAAAATGGCTGATCAAAAGAGCTCCAAGCCCCTGATGACGGGCTATATGATGTCCACCCAGCTCCTGGAAGTAGACGCATGCAATCGGTGTCAGGAGTGCATGAAGTGGTGTCCGACCTTCGCAGTGAGACCGGATCGGCCAGGCATTACGCCCATGTACAAGAACGCACGGTGGAGAGAGCTTATGGCCAAGAGCCATAGCCTGCGTGCCAAGATCTTCGGCCCCAAGCCGCTCACGGTTGATGAGATGAAGGTCTTCACAGAGGACACATACAGCTGCACCACCTGCGGAGTATGCGGCACCGTCTGCGAGGCAGGAATCAAGACCGTAGAGCTCTGGGAGGCTATGCGGCCCAACCTGGTAAAGCGTGGCGACGGACCCGTGGGAAAACAGAATATGTTCCCCAAGCTCGTCAAAGCCGATAGAAATCCCTACATGGCAAAGCAAGAGGACAGGCTATGCTGGGTTCCAAAGGACATCAAGGTACAGGAATCCGGAGAGATTGTATACTTCGCAGGCTGCACGGCTGCCTACAGACAGCAAGCATTGGGTGTGGCCACCGTCAGAATTCTGGACAACCTTGGAGTTCCCTTCGCGATGTTGGGCAAGGATGAATGGTGCTGCGCTTCCGCTATGGTGAGAACCGGCCAGAGGGAGGTCATGGCTGAGCACGCGGTACATAATGTGGACGCCCTAAAAGACGCAGGAGCGAAGAATGTGCTCTTTGCCTGCGCGGGATGCCTGCGAAATGCAGCCGTCGATTGGCCGATGTGGTATGAAGGCTACATTCCTTACGAGACCATGCCTCTGTCTGTCTACCTCCGAGAAAGAATAAGAAAAGGCGATGTGGAATATAAGATTCCGCTGAACTACAACGTCACATACCATGACCCCTGTCATAATGGCAGGCACCTCATGCATCTGAAGGGAAAGGACTGGTCATTTGAAGCCTCAAGAGACTGCCTCACATCCATTCCCGGCGTAAAGTTCACGGACATGGTTCGCAACAGAGCCCTGCAGAGATGCTGCGGCGCAGGCGGCGGTGTCAAGGCCGGCATTCCCGATCTAGCTCTGGATTGCGCCAAGGCCAGAGTTAAGGACGGAGAAGAGGTTGCGGCGGACATTATTGCATCCACCTGTCCCTTCTGCAGAAGGAACATCATGGACGGCAGAAACGACGCCAAATCCGGCATAAAGGTACTTGATGTCGTGGAGCTGATGGCAGCGTCCATGGGCCTGGATACAACCATACCTGAGAACCCGTACACCAAATTCCAGGAGCAAGATGTTCTGGTCTGCGGCCCGGCTACCTGCAAGGTAGAGACCGTAGAGCGCAAGGCTCCCGGCAAGGATGTGTTGCCCGAGGCCCACTGAAGAATGCCCTGAATCTCGGACATTCTTTTTCCAATCTTTTTTTGAATCAATTCTATCTCAGGCACTTATCGGTGAAGGCTTTGGGAAGAAGCTCGGCAACCGTGGCCGTCACGGCATCGCCTTTCTCATTTGCCATGATCACTATGATCTCATCCCCGAACTCTATCAGGCTCTGCCGGCATATGCCACAGGGCGATACCGGCTCGACGGAATTCCCGGCTATTGCTATCGCCTCGAATTCCCTCTCGCCGGATGCTATGGCTCTGGCAAGAGCTGCTCTCTCTGCGCAGATACTGGCTCCAGATGCGGCATTTTCAATGTTGGCCGCCGAGTAAATCCGACCGTTTCGGGTGAGAAGCGCCGCGCCGACGGAAAAACCGGAGTAAGGAGCATGGGCTTCCTTTGCCGCCTGCCTGGCCGCCTCGATGAGGTCATCGTATCCGCCGGTGTAAGGACGGGGAGCAGAGCGCAGGGCTCCGATGTACATGCACTCCTGAGGGGCAATGGTGGGTATGGCGCTATTGCTCTCGTTGACTGGCACCGGAGAGCCCCTGATAATCACCGCCGGAATTCCTTCGTCGCCTTCTCCCATGATTACCTGGGCAGCAGAGACCAGGTTGTCTGCCACTGCCTTGCGAGTGATCTTGAGCTCCCGACCAAAGAGGTCCTTCTGGCCGCGGGCGTCCACCACTGGCTCCAGGCCCGCACAGGCCAGTGCTACGCCTACGCAGCCCAGGCGCAGAGGATGGGTCCTGCTATCCCCAATAATGACTGCGATCTTCCGGCCTTTGCCTATGCGCCCCTTTATATCGAGCGCCGACTTCTGTGCGTCTTGCGGAAATAGAACTACATGGCCGGGCGGAGCGTTAGAGCTATCGATGCCGGCATTGGGATAGAGAAATCCTTCTCTCAAGGTCAGCACCACCCCAGGGATCCCGCCCATAATCTCATCCGACTCCTGCAGGATCAGCTCCATCTCCCGCGGATCCTTGCCGTACCTGGCAGCCATTGAGAAGGCAAGAGGACCGGCCTTGACATCCTGCAGAGCCACGACCCTGCCCTCTGCGGTGGCTACAGTGCTCTCCGATACGACCAGAATGTCGCCATCCTGCAAAGCCAGGCCCGACGCAGACATGGCCTTCTCAAGAGACGCCACCAGGTCATCGCCCGGTCTAATGAGATCCGTCTTTATGCCTAAAACCTGCAAAACACTCACCTGTAACGCTCTGGGCTATCGATCATTGCCACAGCCTCTGCTATCCTCTTTGCCAGGGAAGAGAGCCGGAAAGGCTGGCCGCTCAAGTTCTTTATCAGTCCTGATATCTGATGGGTGGTGCCAAATATTAAAACCTCTTCCGGTCGAGGATCGCAGCGAAGGGCTAGCTTTGGGATAGCGGCATCTCCGCCCCGAGCCAGCATCTCCTGCTTTATTATTATAGCTTCCATGCTGCTCAGGCCGCGCACAGACAGGACGCGAAAAGAGCTTTTTTTGCAGAGGGCGGCATATCCTCGCTCATCTACATCAGTTCTGCGAAGGTTTTCCGCCATATCCTCGCCCTGACCAAGATAGCCCAGAACCTCCACTTCCATCTCCTCATCCGCGGATCGAGCTGGACCGCCTCTGATCGCCTGGGCCATGACGATAGTATCTCGACTGTCGGCGATATCATGCGTCCTGACAACATGAGCACCCAGGTAAACGGCGATAGCTGTGGCCGCCAGCGTTCCCGCCAGCCTCTGGTAGGGATCAGGTTTATGCAGACGATCTCCGATGAATGATTTGCGGGACAGAGCTGCGACCACCGGCCTGCCCAAAGCACGCAGCCGCTGCATACCAGCCAGGATTGCCAGATCGTGGGCGGGCGTCTTTTCCGGTATCCATTTTCCGATGCCCGGATCAACTGAGATCTTATCCAGTCCGACGCCGCTTGAGACTGCAGCTCTTACTCTCTCCCCCAGAAGAGCAATTATCTCGTTTGAATTGAGCAGATCTCCTGCTCTCTTTCGGGAGGCCATGATGATAAGAGAGCCATCGTGATCAGCCACGCTGGCAGCCATGTTTGGGTCAGACAGACCTGAGACATCATTTATGCAGTCTGCACCAAGAGAGAGAGCATCTGCAGCTATCCCGGATCTCTGTGTATCTATGGAGATGGTGATATCCAAACTCTCCAAGATATCCTTGAGCGCCGGAAATAGCCTCTCTCGTTCCACTGCTTCGCTGATGGGAGGAGAGCCAGGGGCAGTGGAGACTGCACCCAGATCGATAATATCCGCACCTTCCTCTTGCATAGCAGCTGCCAGGGCAAGAGCCTCATGGCGGCTGGCCACTGATCCCTTGTAGAACGACTCGCGGCTGAGATTGATCACGCCCATCAGTCGCACGGGGTGGCTGTCTCCTATCGGGACGCGACCTAAAATGCCTTCTATCAACCCCAACACCTCACAAACCGGAACATATTATCCCCTCTCTAGCAGGCTACTCCGAGAGCCGCAACAATATTCCTGTTCTTCTTGCCCTTTCAATTGCGCCGTCTAAGAGGATAAGCCCCAGGACAAGGTAGAACACCGCCAGAAATACGCCAATTGCCAGATTATGGGGCCCTGGAATAAATACTGACCTGTAGTATTCTAAAAAGTAGGTCAATGGTATGGCTCTGGCCAGCGTCTGCAGCAGTTGTGGCAGCACCTCCACTGGGTAGTAAATTCCACTGATGAGCAGGATCATGCCGCTCAGGCTCCAGGCGGCAACATCCGCCTTCTGGCCAAAGGTGAGAATGGAGATGCACACCGTAATGCCGATGACCGCAGCGGTCGAAAAAACTCCTGCCAGAAATATCAGCAAAGGCAGAAGGCCTCCATCCTGGAAATTAAAGCCGAAGAGATAGCGACTGACCATGGCCAGAATGAAAAAGACAACGCTGCCCCGCAGGATGCCGAAGAGCATCGCTCCAAAAACCAGATGGTAGCTATTGATCGGTGCGATAAAGGTATTCTTGATGCTCTTGGACCACATATCGAATAAAAGAACATAGGCTACATCGATCTGAGCTACCTGCAAAATGGTAAGTGCAATCGCCCCTACCAGGAGAAAGGAGACCATCGAGCTGTCTACCTTGAGAAAACG
This sequence comes from Methanosaeta sp. PtaU1.Bin112, assembly GCA_002067705.1. Classification (GTDB taxonomy): domain Archaea; phylum Halobacteriota; class Methanosarcinia; order Methanotrichales; family Methanotrichaceae; genus Methanothrix. The sequence goes on along the minus strand of MVRL01000104.1, from coordinate 37,339 downwards.
AGTGAGCAGGCCGATGGACAGCAAGCTGATCATTGGCCAGAAGAATAGCTCGAACAAGGTGAAGACGTTCCTCCTTGAGATCAGCCAGTTCTTGTAGGCACTAGCCAGGTACTTATTCAATTCACCTTGCCAGTTCAAGGAATACATCCTCCAAATCAGGCTCTCTTACTGTTATATTAAGGATTCTGGCTGCACAAAAGAGTTTGACTATCCTGTCAAGACTATCCTCTACTCTATCGATCACAATCTCCAGGCGGTCTCTTTCTGATTTGATGGCGAGGACTCCGGGCAGGCCTTGCAGGGCGGCGATGTCCACCGACCCTTCATAAGTGACCACGATTCTCTCTCCTAGTCCGAGATGCCTTTTTAAATTGCGAGGCGTATCCATCGCCACAATCCTGCCCTTGCGCAGAAATGCAATCCTATCGCAGAGCATTTCCGCCTCAGGCATGTAGTGAGTAGACAGGACCACAGATATGTTCTGCTCCTGATGAATCCTCTTTATCAGCATTCGGGTCTTAATGGATATATCAGGATCAAGACCCGTTGTGGGCTCGTCCAGAAAGAGCAGGCGAGGTTGATTGAGCATGGCCTTGGCCAGAGAGAGACGCTGCTTGAGGCCGGTGGAGAGGTTCTCAAACTTCATGTCTCTGAACTCACCTAGCTCAAAGGCATCCATTTGATCCTCCACCGTCCGGGAGAGGGCGGAGCCATGAAGGCCATAGAGCATTCCGTAGTAGCGCAGGTTCTCTCGCACCGTCAGGCTCCAGGGAAAATTGGGCTTGGCAGTGCTGATGTTTATGAATTTGCGTATTTCTTTGTTATGACGACGCGCATCCATCCCTAAGATAGATAAGCTGCCCCGCTCCGGAAAAATCAGTGTTGAGAATATGGAAATGAGAGTGGTCTTGCCCGAGCCGTTGGGGCCGAGCAGGCCGAAGATCTCTCCCTCTTCTATCTCCAGGGATATGTCGTGAAGTACAGTGGCGCTGCTCCCTAGAAAGCCCTTATACGTCTTGCATATTCCAGCAGCTTTGATCGGTTTTTCTGTCATGTCTCTCTCATGCTCTAATTGCAGCTATTGATTGCGGCCACGGTCTCTACCACCTTCTTCTCTTGCGACCCAATTTTCGATCTCCTCGCCACCATATGAGAAAAGCGGCCAGACCGGCTACAGCCAGGCCGCCCAATACATATTCTGGTCGGGAAAAGGTGCCCAGGAATCCAACCTCAGAGAGAGATACTTGCAGCGGAACAATTATGCTTTTCTCTTGACAGAGAATCTCACAGGCCAACTGGTAGTCATGCAAGCTGGCATTTCCATCTGCCCTCACCTCAAATTCCATTACATGAAGCGATCCGGGATCAAGGTCTCCGAGCAGTACCGTCGGGCTTTCTACATAAAGGGGAGGGGCCGCCAGGAGTCCGGCTGAGCAATTGTACAGCGTCGTCGCACCATCATTGCCTATTATCATTCTTATGCTTCCCTGCCCTCCTGGATAAAGCTGGGACTTAATCCCAGAAATATGCAAAGTCTGATTGAATCCAGATACAAATACATCGCAGGTAATGTTCTGACGTTCTGCTTCGTAGAGGGGAAATACCTCCCCGCTTTTCACACTTACATCCACCTGTCTCTCATATTCCACGCTAAGGGGCAGAGAATACCAACCGCTTGCATTCTTCTGCGTGATTATATGAAACTGCAGCATCGTTGCAGACCCGGCAGGAAGGACATCGATATTCTGCTGAGCAGATGCCACCTTTATGGCCGGCGTTCCCCCAAGTACGGCATTGATGTTCAGAGCATCACAGCTCTTTGTCTCTGCCATCATCTCCTGAAATATGTCGTCATTCGAGCCGCTCTCATTGATGGGGATAAGCTCTCTCAGCTCACCCGCATTGGCCAGGCTTACGCGCAGTATGCTGTCCTCAGGCAGCAGAACCGGAGTGGCTACACAGGCGACAATCTCCGGTCTGCCCAACGATTTATAGTGATCATCAGCGAAAAAGATGAGATCTTCCGCCAAGCCCGTACTGGCAAAAACAAGCAGAATGCTGATGACGTCCAGGAGCTTCATCCTCTTTCATGTTAATTTGCCTCCATTAATTAAACCTATCTGGAAAGCAGGGTGCTCAGGAAGAAGGCCGCGGCTGCAATCAGAATTATTGTAGCGCCAGAGGGCACATCCATCTCATAGGATATGATCAGCCCAACGGTCACAAAGATCGCACCCAGGATTACGGATCCTGCCATGATGGCGGGCAGGCCCATTACATGCCGCCGGATTATGGCACCGGGAATGGTCAAAAGCGCTATGACCATGATTATCCCCACGATCTTGATGAGGATGACCACACTGAAAGCCACCATTGCCAGAAGCAATAGGCGAAGGCTTTTCACAGGAAGGCCGATGGCTTCTGCATAAATGGGGTCAAAGCTCAGGAGAAGGAGCTCTTTATAGAGCAAATAGACAAGGAGCAGAATGATCAATGTCAATGCCGAGATAAGGAGCGCATCGCTTCTTGTCACCGCCAGGATATTTCCAAAAAGATAGCCGTAAAGGTCTCGGGCATAGCCCTGAGAGAGTGTGAGAAGCATTATACCCAAAGCCATACCCGTAGCCATAAAAACCCCAATGGCCGTGTCCTCAGAGACACGTGCTCTGGAGCTGACCATGCCTATGCCAAGAGCGGTCAAAACCGCGGACACAATTCCGAAGGCCAGCGGATCGTAGCCCAGGAAGTAACCAAGGCCGATGCCGCCAAAGGCAGCGTGAGCAATGCCGTCGCTGATGAATACAATTTTATTTAAAATTACATATATACCGATTACACCACACAGTACCGATGCGGCCAGGCCCGCTGCCAGGGCATTTCTCATAAAGTCGTACTGGAGAAAATCAAGATCGATCATGTTCCCTCAGGACCCGATGGGGCATGCCGTGCGCTATCATCTCCACCGGACAGCCATAGGCCTTCTCGATATCCTCATTGCTGAGTTCCTTGGAGTCGTGATAATAGAGTCGCTGGTTTAAACAGGCGATCTTGCTGACATATTTGGAGATGGCGGTAATATCATGGGAGACCAGCACTATGGCGATGGAAAGATCGCGATTCAAGTGACAGAGCAGATCGTAAAATTCGGTCTGCTGGGCGGAATCAACGCCTGTTGTGGGCTCATCCAGAAGGAGAAGCTCTGGATCAGAGACCAATGATCGAGCTACAAAGACCCTCTGCTGCTCCCCCCCAGAGAGAGCACCGATCTCGCGCATGGCCCGATCCTCCATTCCCACCGACTCCAGCGCTTTGAGCGCCGCCTGACGGTCCTGGCTGGTGTAACGATGCATGAGCCCCCTGCGGCTATACCGTCCCATCAGAACCACATCAAGCGCGTTGATGGGAAAGCTCCGGTCGAAGATGGTCTTTTGGGGCATGTAGCCCACGCGGCTGCGAGCCGCAGCTGGTGACATCCCGAAAAGAGAGACGCTGCCCCGGTCGGGCTTGATCAAGCCCAGCATTGCTTTTAGCAGTGTGGACTTGCCGCCCCCGTTGGGTCCGATAAGGCCAAGGAAATCGCCTTTCTCCAGCTGCAGGTTTATGTCCTCAAGGACGGGATTTCCTGCCCTGTAGATCCAAAGGCCCTTTATGGACACAATCTTTTCACTCATGGCAGGCTCAGGGCAATCTCCCTGCTCGCATTTATCATATTATCCAGATAATCAGCTGCGAGAGGATCAATAACCACTATCTGAGCATTCATCTCCCCAGCAATTACCTCTGCCGACTTGGGATTGAACTCCGGCTCTACAAAGATCGTAGTGATATTATCCTTTTTGGCCATCTCTATCACCTCGCCCAGATACTTGGGTCCCGGCTCCTTCTCGTTCTCCATAAGAGGCACCTGTAAAAGCTCGTAATCCCGAGCAAAGTAGGTCCAAGCAGGATGATGAACAATGAATGTCTTGTTCTTTTTGCCGGCAAAAGTCCGGTTCAATTCCTCATCCAGAGCTTTTAGCTTCTGCATATAATCATCCCGGTTCTTGGCATAATAATCCTTATTTTGTGGATCAACTTCTGATAGTCCCCTGCAGATGCTCTGCACCTGAAGCGCAGCATTTCTCAGAGAGAGCCAAATATGCGGGTCCATTTCATCCTCGCTCTCAGCCTGCAGGGAGATTCCCTGAGAGGTGTCTACTACAACTAATTTCTTATTGGCGCCCAACAGCTTGTCCATCCAGAATTCCAGACCTGCGCCATTCATAATATACAGATCGGCTTTGGACAGGTCCATCATCAGAGATGGTGTAGGCTCGAAGGTATGAGGCTCGGCACCAGGCGGGACTACTACGGTAACAGACACCTTCTCGCCTCCCACGATCCTCACAAAATGCTCCAGAGGAGATATTGTCGTAGCCACATTGATCTTGTGTGACGCATTTCCAGATTGAGACGAAATTGAAGACTCATCCTGAGAGATGCATCCGGAGAATGCGACTGCGACCATCAATAAAATAAATAGTGGGACGAATATAAAAGTATCCTTCATGTTACTGCACCTTTTTAATTTCTGCGATCGGCAGATTTTTTCCGATATATTTGGAGCGCGTCTTTTTCCCCTCTCGCCAGTAACCATACCAGTAGGGGCCATGTGGACATCCCTTGCAATTCTTGCCACAGGATACCCTCTCCAGGCGGTAGGTAGTTGATCCACCCATGCGTACCTCTAAGATCTCTCTGTTGCTCGGCAGCTCTTCGGCCAGAGGTGGCTTGCTTCTCTCTGAGATGAGGTGCTCTATGTGGTCTCTTATTTCGCAAAGCACAGAGAGGTCCTGGTTTGCCAGTGATCGGATTATTGATTTGGGTATCAAGAACGCCTCTTATGTAAAAGGTGCATCTCTTATGTAACGGCGATTTATAATCCTATTGCTAGGTTACATAAGATTGGCAAGAGGAAGAATCGTCTCCTTTGATATAGATGGACAATAATCCAAAGCAAAAAAAGAAGCTATATCCGAAACTCTAATCATTGCTAGCTCTTGCCACTGCCCACAGTGATTACAGATGGCGCTCTGCCATAGAGAATCTGAGCACCGGTCTTATCGCCATTGCCCAGTGTTCTCTGCGGCCCGTTGTAAAGATTCATCACCTGCTCATAGTCCTTGGTACGTTCATCGCTGGGAGGCAGGACCCCCCCGTAAGTTGTGGAGTAGATATCACCCATGCCGATGCAATGTCCAAGCTCATGCAGGGCAACGCTTTGCAGATCTATCTTGCTGGTCGTCTCAGCAGTGGTGAGACTTGTCGTCCATCCATAATCGAGATTGTACCAGGTATCGGATTCCGTAATCCTGTAGTATCCATCTTTCTTCGTACCATCGGTCCACCAGCGATTAAGCGCAACAAAGCTATTGCCAAATGATTTCCAGCCATGAACGTTATAGCTGTCTTTTGTGGGCGTACTGCTGAACGGATCATCTACCACCTTATTTTCGTCTACTATCACCGCAGTCGTATCTGCAAAGATATTGCCGGCCACAGCATCATCCCATGTATTGGCTGCAGCCGAGATGGCTTCTGCGGCGGATGTCGTTGTGAGATCCGCAGCCATGCCAGTGGGATTCAGGTAGAGCTGTATCTGGGGGTCGAGAGTATTCCAGCGATATCCCGTAAGACTGAATGACGAATAGGATCCGCCAGAAAAAGTCATTGCGCTATTGGCGACGCCGGAAGCCTTTGTTGTCTCTTTTTCGCCATCCAGATTAAAATTAAGTACGCTCACATCGAAGCTACCTATGTTGCTTGCATCACCCAGCATTCGCATCCCGGAAACGCCCATCATCGCATTTTCTTGCATAGAGGAAAAGGCGTCGACTGATTCGCTGCTCAAAACGGAAACATCATCTATCGATGCAAAGCCGCTCGCTATGGCACGCTCCGAGGCAGCAGATGCAAGATTAGCTTTCATGCCTCCCTGTCCATAATAATCGCCTTCCGCCAGCAATACATTCTCTTCACCCACGGCTAACGATATCACTTTGCCACCTTGTCCCTCCATCTCCGTAATCTGCCGAGAAAAGGCTCCTTGATCTTCGCTTGCATACAGGCTTTGCGAGCTGGAGAGCACACCATTGGCCACAGCCGCCTCCTGACCGGAATTCACGCCGCCCTGCTTGCTCTGCATATTGACACTCAGGCAGCCTTCCCCTGCTATATTCTGGCTGATACTCGCTACATTTCCTGTAGCTGTAGAGGACGAAAAAGTTGATATCGTTCCCTGACTGCTGAGGTCACTGGTCAGTGTATAGTCACTTCCTGATAGTGAGTGCGTCAATCTGTTACTTCCTCTGCCAGCAGCTTTCATGCGGGATGAAATTTTGCCCGATTCCAGATCGATATCATGCTTAAGCTGCGTCGATTTATCCAGATAATAGCTTTGAGCAAAGGACGATGTCTCAAAGCAATCTGATGAAGAGACTCTTACACTAATCGCCATCGAAGTCTTTCCTGCAATGCAGATTATCAAGAGACAGATTAATGCAGATCGGGCGAAATGTATCCACATAGATCCTCACCGGACTGATATTGATAAGTATCAACGCAAGTAAGTATTTTTTATAATTCAACCCCTCATTCATATGTATAAAAGGATTTCGTAGAGAGCAATTATTATATACTATTCTTAAATCGCACAATTTGTGTAAAGAAAAAGCATTTGATTTCGCTAATAAAGCCATTATCAATAGATTTATTTGGTCATGATATGCTAATGAACTTAATAAACGATTTAGTATTTAGTGGTAACTTAGCAAACTATAATATATCTATATGTCTAAACCTTCAGTTAACCATTCTTGCCAATCACATATTATCGAAAAAGATGCATGCGCGATACCTGTATATCCCCCTCCTTGGATCAAGATGCATAGCTTCTTTACCAGAAAATGCAATCTATTGACGAGGTTAATCATGTCTCAAAATGCGCCTCTAAATAGCATGATTTTCGTGCCTATTGGCTATGTGACAAGCAAATATGATAAGCCGGGAGACCCAAAAGCCCTCAGGAATTCCGAATCAACACTTGTGCTGGATAAAAAGTACATTCGCGCTCTGGATGGCCTGGAGAAATGCAGATATATTCAGGTCATATTCTTCTTTCACCACTCAAAAGGCTATCACGAACGGGTTCATCCGATGGGGGACCGCTCTATTCCAAAGCGCGGCGTTCTGGCTACGAGGAGCCCCTGCCGGCCCAATCCCATTGGAATCACAGTTGCAGAGATCCATTCTGTGGAGAGCAATATTATCAGAGTGAAGGGATTGGATGCCCTGAATGGAACGCCGATATTGGACATCAAGCCTTATGAGGAGCACTTCGATTCGTATGCAGGGGTGGATATGGAGAAAGATCCGGGTTATAGGCCTGTTGATAGTCTGAGCAAAAAAATGAGCAAATACAATTGTGATCAGAGTATTCCTTTGAAATAGAAAATTGACCGAAAAGACCGAAAAGGCCGGCGATCTCCGGCCTTCGGATCATGGCTTGCCTTACCCCGCTGTTGCTCCGGCAAACCTCTTGTAGAGATCCACCTCGGAAGCAGTGGGCTTTACCTTCTTCAGGGCCTCTTCAAAGTGTTTGTTTTCCAGTTTGTACTCGCAGACCTGGGCCTCAACTGCTGCCTTTCCGCCCAAGACGCACTCTCTGATGGCGAGCATTACCGCCTCGCCCACCAGTGCACCGAGATCAGCTCCTGAGAACTTCTCCGTTCTCCTGGCCAGATCCTCGATCTTGACATCGTCGGCCAGAGGCTTCTTGGCGGTATGGATCTTCAATATCTCCTGGCGGGCAGTCTCATCCGGCAGGCCGATCTCGATGAGCCGGTCAAACCGTCCTGGCCTGAGCAGCGCGGCATCGATGATGTCCGGCCGATTGGTTGCGGCTATTACCATGACGCTGTTGAGCGACTCCAGTCCGTCCAGCTCGGTCAGGATCTGGGATATGACTCTTTCTGTGACATGCGAATCGCTGGTCGATCCGCCCCGAGCGGGAGCTATCGAGTCGATCTCATCCAGGAAGATCACGGAAGGAGCTGCCTGACGAGCCTTGCGGAAGGTCTCACGAACTGCTTTCTCGGATTCGCCAACCCATTTGCTGAGGAACTCCGGACCCTTGATGCTGATGAAGTTAGCCTGGCTCTCGGTGGCCACCGCCTTGGCCAGCATGGTCTTGCCTGTGCCCGGAGGCCCGTAGAGCAGCACGCCCTTGGGAGCCTTGGCATCCATGTGAGCGAATAGCTTGGCGTAGGTCAGCGGCCACTCCACCGACTCGATCAGCTGCTGCTTGACATCGGCCAGGCCCCCAATATCATCCCAGTGGACATTGGGCGACTCCACCATGACCTCACGCATGGCAGAAGGATCCATCTCGCGCAGCGCCTCCAGGAAGTCGTCATTGTTCACCTCGATTTTATTCAGGATATCGGCTGGTATGGATTCAACCTCCAGGTTGATCTCCGGGAGGACCCTTCGGATAGCCCTCATGCCTGCTTCACGAGCCAGAGCGGCTAGATCCGCACCAACGAAGCCGTGCGTCACATCGGCCAGCTTCTCCAGGTTCACATCTTTGGACAGAGGCATGCTACGAGTATGGATCTGCATCACCTCCAGACGGGACTGCCTGTTGGGAACACCGATCTCAATCTCCCGATCGAAACGGCCTGGGCGGCGCAAAGCTGGATCCAGGGAATCAGGCCTATTGGTGGCACCGATGACCACTACCCTGCCGCGCGACTCCATGCCGTCCATGAGGGCCAGCATCTGAGCCACCACACGCCTCTCCACCTCGCCGGTAACCTCTTCTCTCTTGGGGGCAATGGAGTCGATCTCGTCGATGAGTATTATCGACGGTGCCTGCTCCTCAGCGGTCTTGAAGAGGCTGCGCAGCTTCTCCTCGGACTCGCCATAGTACTTGGACATGATCTCCGGGCCGCTCAGGGTCTCGAAGTGAGCATTGGTCTCAGAGGCGAGAGCTTTGGCGAGCAACGTCTTGCCGGTGCCGGGAGGACCATAGAGCAGTACGCCCTTGGGGGCCTCCACACCCAGCCTCTCAAAGAGTTCCGGGTGCTTCATAGGCAGCTCAATCATCTCCCGCACCTTCTTGATCTCGGCAGACAGGCCGCCGATATCTTCATAGGTGATTCTGGGGCCTTTCTTCTCTTCCTTGGCGGGCTTGTCCGACATCTCAATTCTTGTCTTGTCGCCGATCACTGCCGCTTCTTTGGATGGTGAGACGCGGGTTGCCATGAGCTCGATTTTTCTGCCCATGACCGGTATCTCGATGATGTCGCCCCGGGTGATGACCCGCCCTTCCATATACCTCTGCAGGTATGCCTCAGCTCCGGTAATGCGCAGAGGCACGGTTGGGGCAAATGTAACGGACTCTGCTGCTGCTGCCTGGGCTATCTTCACAGGCACCTTGTCGTCTATGCTTACTCCCGCATTGCGGCGGGTATTTCCGTCCAGGCGCACTATGCCGGTGCGAGTGTCTTCGGGATAGCCGGGCCAGAGCAATGCCGCAGTCTTCTTCTTTCCCTGAATGGTGACAACGTCTCCGGCCTGCCAGCCCATCTCGCTGAATACCGCCGGATCTATGCGAGCAATGCCGCGCCCGACGTCTGTGGGACGCGCCTCTATAACCTTAAGTGTGATTTCTCCTGTCATCAAAATCCTCCAATGTAGATATGCATGTGAAGCTTAAGTAATTTTTTAGCCTGTTTTTGCGTGAGAGATCTGCCAGTTGATTGATCCTGTGATTGGGATACTCGGTTGAACCTCACCTACCTAATGATACTAACCTATAGTTAGTAACGTGCTCTATATTTAAACCTTTCCAATGATCCGACAAGATATCTGGAAAATAAAAAAGATAACTGGCTTAATCTCCTTTCTTTCTGCTGCCAGCACAAGCTTCCGCATAAGGGCGGCAAAGTAGCTGGGCGCGCAGCCGGTCATGTCGGCCCGCACGGCAAAGTCCTTCTCTTGCGTCCGGTTGCTGGTCAGTATGTCCTCCGGCTCGACTGCTTGAGTTTCAACGAAATTCTCGATAAGCATGCTCCCCAAATGCCCGGTGCCTATGAATCCAAATGCCGTCATTTTCTCCACTCTGCCATCCAACACATCCGATAAGAACCGATTAAAGCTGTGATCGAGATTTCCGCCTACATAGACCCTGCTCCATGAGGCAGTAAGGATTTGGCAGCCTACCCATCCAACTCAAACTCCCTGGGCCACAGATCTTTTTCCTTCTGGCAGTAGGGACGATCTGTTGAGCGATTTGCGATCATCTCCTCCACCTCAGAGATCCGGATGCCGAAGACCTCTGCTAAAATCTCCTTGGCCGCCACTAGCTCTTTAGCTTTCGCGTCCCGCCCGGTTGTTCCAGGAGGAATTGCTATCCTGCGCGACCTGAGTAGATCAAAGACTGCTTGCATGATAGAGCATTACTGCGTGTAAGCTTAAGAACATTTGCTGGAAAAAGATATTTGAAAGCCATTTTTACACAAAATAAAGTATGAATAAGATACAAATAGAAAAATGGGAAAACCGATTCTGATTTAGTCTCTCTGCAAGAAGAAGTCCTTTTCCCGGAGTATCAATGCTATTGCCAGGAGCATCAACAGCCCGGTCTGGATCAATTTGCTGTCCGGATGGGTGAGGAAGGCCTCATTGAAGTATCCGGCCGTGATGTGAAAGACAATGGCGATAAGTATGCTGCGGTTAGTTTTGTAGTACAGCCAGTTCATCAGGATCACATAGGGAATAAGGCTGAAAGCGAAATTGAGGCTGTAGACAAGGCCCATATCGGCTACATTGCTGTGATAGTAGCCCTTGATGAAAGACAGCGGCATGTGCCAGAGCGCCCAAAATACCGCAAATAGCAGGGATGTCTTGAGCAGGTTCATTCTCTGTCGCAGAGAGTCGGTGCCATAGGAGTGCCAGGCAAGCTCTTCAACCAGGGGCGCGAGAAAGAGCAGAAACCAACCGGGAAAGATTCCGGCGGAAAACGATGACATGCTTGAGAGGCTGAACTGATCAGGGCTGTATCCGAAGAGCAGGGAGATAGCCTGAGCCAGAAGGATGCTGGCAAGCATCAGGAAACAGGTGAGGAAGAGATAGATCGGCTCTATTCCTTTGAGGCCCACAATTCTTCGTTTGAGATCATCCCGCAGGTCAGAGTCCGGCCAGATCATCCAGAATGCTACCAACGTCGGGCCAAGCAGCCCGGCAACGCCCAGAACGCCGACGGCTGTCCCAATAAGCCTGTTCGTGGGCGTGATGTGGCTCAGGTATGCCGCCGCAAACCAGAACGCCCAGGCAATTGCCGTCGAGAGCCCGTAGAAGAGGAACGGGTGACGATATTTTTCAACAGCCATATTATTCTCAGTAGTCATAATAGTTACCTGCATATTCGGACATTTTTTAGAGCGATGTTGGTGGTGCTAATCAACCTTGTCCTTGGCTCCCAGATAACTTTTTAAAAATTTACAAGAATGATTGCCAGATCACTATATTATAAGCGAGATCAGCGGTAGCTCTGCCAACACATTTATCAATCAAGCTCACAATTTTCAAAGGAGGATTGAATTATGGAATTCTTTGATATTATGAGCATCTCACACCGTTATATGGAGATACTGGACCCTTCTACGCCAGAAAAGGTCATCAAACTCGGCAAATTGCTCAAATTGAAAGAAGGGAAGCGGGTCATTGACTTTGGTTGTGGTTGTGCCGAACCCCTTTCTCTCTGGGCAGAGGAATTCGGTATTACTGGCATTGGGATAGATATATCCAGGGATTTCTGCGACCGGGCCAGGAAAAAACTGGCTTTCAAGGGTTTATCGGACCGAATCGAAATCGTTTGCTCCAATGGGGCTGATTACGTTTTCGAAGAAGGGGTTTTCGATGCCGCAACATGTATCGGGTCGACGTTTATTTTTGGCGGCTATCAGCAGACGCTTCAGGCGCTGAAGCGAGCTGTTAATGAGAATGGACGCCTTGGCATCGGTGAAACCCACTGGCTCAGCAATCAGGTACATCCGGAATACGCCCAAAGACAGACAACTACCCATACAGAGATGCAGCTGGCTCAATTCGCCCGGGATGAAGGCTTTGAGCTCGAATACATCATCCGTGCCAGCCAGGATGACTGGGACAGATACATTTCGGATAATTGGTATGGACTATTACGTTGGCTCGAAGAAAATCCCACCCAAGCCGACTATGAACAGGTATTCAATCATTTCCGTGCTGATCAGGATGAATATTTGCAGTTCCTGCGCCAATCTATGGGCTGGGCCATGTACTGCCTCGCTCCCAGGAAATCTCGCTGACATGAAGTCATAAATCAATAGGCTAGACCGTGGAAAAATATTGCGAATAGTATTGCAGTTGGCATTGGCTCACCACCACTTAAGGCGAGCCGGTATGCGACGCAAGTCTATCCAGGAGCTGAGGGGTGATGCCAGGAGAGAGGCCGTAGACATCTAAGACCACATTGATTTGAAGGAGCTGAATGAGGCTTATCTATCCTCTAGGCATTTCCGACCCAGAATCTTTATATGGGCTCATGCATCTGTTTCTTTAGGGTGATCGTTTGAAGAAGATGGTTTTATCAATTACAGTATTATGCTTGATGATTCTCTCTTTAACCGGCATATCTGCAGCCGCTGATGCAAAATCACCAGAGGATCAATTTATCAATTCCTATCAGGGAAATCTCACTGAGAAGAAGATCGTCTCCATTGATCTGCTCTCGATAATGGGACTGCCTGCTTATTTTATTGCGGAAGCTGTTAAATTCAAGGCACCAAAGCCTGGCTGGAAGCTGAATACCGTACAAATACTGGGATGGGATGGCTTTAACGGCACTACTGAGTCTATTCCCAGGGAACGAATAATCGCTCTTGAGGTAAGGGACAAGGACCTCAATCTGCTGTACAGATTTGCTGACTCTCAGCTGCCGTATTCCAACTTTGTCCGCAATGCCCCGGAGACATATCCATTCACCATGCATCTGCCCTCGATACCGGTAAGCGACGAATTCTATGTGTGCTTCTATGATCGGGGAGCAATAGCTGTCGCTACTGAGATTCTCAATAAGACCAGCGAGAACTCATTCATCTACATATCAGAGGGAAATGCTTTGCTGCCTTCGAATCTTCCCATATTCAAGGAAAATGAATCTGTGCCCCTGAACTGGATAATGACTATCGGCGGAAATTGAGCCTTTTCTTTTTTCCCAATATCAGAATCTTTATATGTATAAAATCATTTGATAGACCTTGGGTGTTCACATGAAGAATACTATATTATTGCTTGCCTGCTTATGCTGCGCAGCCCTATGCATAAATGCCATTGCTGCACAGGCCGCAACACCACAACTCACAACACTAAGGGGAGATAGCGGCAAAAACTATTCGGATATCAACTTTACACTATTCTCCTCTTTAGTTGAATATGGCTCTCTAAATGTCGGAGAAGCGGTAAAATTCACTGCTCCCAAGTCCGGCTGGAAGCTGCAAAAGGTGCGGATCTTGGGCTGGAGCGGGTACAATCAGACCACACAATCTTACCCCGCTGATAGAAATATAATGGTTGAGATAAGGGATAAGGATCTCAATCTGCTCTATAAGTTTGTGGATTCTCAGAATAATTACTTCCTTTCCGATGTCGGTCCGAGATTTGGCGAGATAGAGATACCTGCAGTGCCGCTAACCGGGGACTTTTATGTAGTTTACTACGATCGAGGAGCTGCTCCCGTCGGCACTGAGACTGCTGATGCTACTGGAAAATCCTACATATTCATTAACGGAGAGATGGAGCCGGCAGAATTTCCCATCTCGGAGAATAATGAGACCGTTACGGTCAACTGGCTGATGGAGGCTGCAGGAAAATAGGAGCTTCTTATCGCTATTTTCGCAGAGCCGGCATAATATCGAAATATTGAGTTGGCGAAAGAATGTTATAGCTGCACGCCAACAATATTTCGATGTTTGAGTCTGGTTTAATCTGCATTTGCGGTCTTCCGGGAATCGGAAGTGTCGGCAAAGTGGCAACCGATTACCTGGCTACTGCTCTGGAATGCAGTACCATATTGCCCTTTTTTTCGCGCAGCTTCCCACCGCAGGTAATGGTCTCTGACGGATTGGCAAAGCTCATGCATGCGCAGCTGATGCGTCCCAAGGAAAGAGAAAGCCTATTCATTCTATCCGGCGATGCCCAGCCTCTGGATGTAGTGGGCATGCATGAGCTGGCGGGCAATATCCTGCAGGCCATTAAGAAACAGGGTGTCACAGATGTCATCACTCTGGCAGCCTACGTTGGGGAGACGAGTGAGTCCGTATTGGGCACTGCAACGGACTCGGATTCCGCGGCGGCTCTGAGCGAACAAAAAATACCTCTGCTGCGGAGCGGTGCTATCGGCGGATTGAACGGCCTTTTAGCCGGGATGGCGCCACTGTACGACCTGCGTGGCTATTGCTTGCTGGCTACCAGCTCGGGAGCCGATCCTGTTGACATCCGGGCGGCAAGCAACCTGCTTGGAGCGATAAATGAGCTTCTTCACCTGGACATCGACATAACGCTCTTGCAACCGGTCACCGAAGAAACGGACGTTGCAGAGGCGGAAGAAGTGGATATGAACTATATATGAAAATATGAAAAAAAGATGCGGATTGCCCCGATCTTGATCTAAACAGACTCTGCCACCAATGTTCCCCTTGGCACGCCAATCGCCATGGATACTGGCTCGCATTTAGCTCTCATGATGTAGATCAGCCTGCCCTTCAGCAGTCCTTCATACTCAGAGATGGTCTCGAAGTTTCCCATGCCTTTGGACAAAATCAGCCATTCTGGATCGAACAATAAAGCACGAGCTTCTGGTTCGATGTGCTCCAGGGATGTTCCCACAACATTTCCGGTTGAAATGACTTTGATCTCCATTTCTGTCATGGCGGAGAGCTCCTCCCTGGTGACATCATTGATGATCGGCTCAGATTTTGATCCCACCACCACCTGCTTTCCCATCTTGCCAAGCTTCTCAATGACAAAGAGGTCAAATACAGCTTCACCGCAGTTGTCTGTGAGATAGAAGATCTTGCCATATCTGTCCAGACGCCTCTTCACCTCGCCAATGTCGCCGTGCAGCTTTTCTCTGAGTGTATCACAAAAGACACCAGCAAATGTGCTGTTGTCAAAATCGTGACCCTTGACCCCGAACTCCATGGAATTGGCGGCGGCGGCAATGCGAATCAGGGATTCAATCTTGTCGTCTGCTCTTTCGTAGAAATCTTCTGCCAATGGCAATAGATTCCTGGCTACCTGATTGCTCTCCTCTTTGAGCCTGTGGTACGGATCAGGATTTCCGCTTTGCTTCTTGATGATGTTCTCCCGTTCTGTCCCTACCAGCGCTGATACTCCGCCCTTATGACATGCCATAAAGTCGAGAAGCTCCTCAACGACCTCCTTTTTATCCTCTTCCCGCTCAAAGACGAGATCACACTCGAACTTAGCCCGGTCAAGGATGCATGGATAGCAGTTGGAGGCCATCCTCAAGAGGGCCACCTTCCCGCCAGCACAGAGATGACATCCGGTATAACTCTCTCCGCTACATGCACACACGAGCCTCCGCTGAGCACAAAGACCAAGCCTTTATCGCCCACTGCATCCATTATCAATTGGGCCATCTTGGGATAGGCTTCAAAGGTGAGATCAAAGCCGCCATAATCATCCTGGTGAGAGTCGTGGCCGAAGATGACAAAAGCCAGCTGAAAATCGAAGTCCTTGGCCAGTTCCAGGGCGCTTTTCAGAGCGGAAAGAAAACGCTCATTGTTTGCTCCGAAGCCAATGCCGATATCGTAGTTGTTCTTTAGCGGATCATGCTCCTCGCCGGTTCCGCCGTGCATGTTGATATGAAATACGTCGGCATCGCCCTTAAAAAAGTCGCGGGTGCCATCCCCAAAATGAGGATCTACATCCACAATAAGGAAGCGCTGCAGGCCCATCTGCCGCAGACGCAAAATGGTGATGGCCACATCATTAAAGTAGCAGAAGCCCCAGCAACTGCCCCGCGAAGCGTGGTGTCCGGCGGTTCCGGTATAGGCAAAGGCCCTGAGGGCCTGGCCCGTGGCCACTATCTCTGCGGCCATCATCACGCTGCCCGCGGAGAGAATCGCCACCTCTCTGTAGGGATCAGTCTGCATATTGGCCATGTGGGCGGTAGTGTGAGCTTCTGCCACCAGCTCCAGTGGGGCAGGCTTCGCCTTGAAGACCTGCACCTCATCGCCGTCCACCAGACCGGACTGCATGAGCTTTTCAAATGAAGGCCTGATCCGCTCCTTGAGGACACTGAATCCCCGTTTTCCAAAATCCTCGTGATAGGTAATTGCAACCAACATTTCTTGTGCCCTCTAATGCCCCATCTATAGCTCAGTGATCCTGGGGTACCTCTCCAGCAGCATTCCCTCGACAACGATTGGCATCTGCCGGATGGCATCCTTTGCCGCGCTCTCCAGCTGCCAGTCTGATGAGGAGCAGATGGTGATCAGAGGCTCACCCTTCTTTACTCTCTCCCCCATCTTCCTGTGGATGATAACTCCTGCCTTCTTATCAGCAGGTGCGCCAGCCATGCGAGCCAGCTCCACCAGTCGTTTATTATAAAAGGCCACTATGTACCCTCCTGCCGGGGCCAGGATGTCATGACAATTTTCTCCAATGGCGATCTCCTCGCTCTTGATCTTAGGATTGCCGCCCTGGGCCTCGATGATCTCCATGAGCTTCATATGGGCTTTTCCGCTGATGAGAATCTCCTCTGCTGCTTTGTAGCCTTCACCTCGTCCAGCAACTCCCCCCATCTCCAGCAAGATGCCGGCCAGAGAGAGGCTCTTTTCTGTCAGGCTGTTTGGCCCTCCTTTATTCTCCAGGATTCCCAGCGCCTCGCGAACTTCCACAGCCGGGCCGATGGTTCGGCCGACCGGAGATCCGCCGAAGGTCATGGCGCATTCGACGCGAATGCCCAGGCGTGCGCCCAGGTCGATGAGATCTCTGGCCAGTGTATGGCCATCTTCTGGGGTGGCCAGCTTGGTGCCCGGGCCTACGGGCATGTCCACCACAACCGCATCAGCGCCTACTGCTCCTTTCTTGGCCATGATGGAGGCAAGCATCTGGCTGTAGGGATCAACGGAGAGAGCATATTCGGCTTTTATCAGCTTGTCGTCTGCCGGAGCAATGTTGGTCGCTCCGCCCCAGACAATAACCCCGCCGACCTTTTCGGTCAGCTCCTTGATCTCATCGGCAGAAAACTCCACCGGAGCCAGTATCTCCATGAGATCCGCGGTTCCTCCGGCGCCGGTAATGGCGCGAGAGCTGGTCTTGGGAATGAGAAGGCCTGCGGCTGCAACTATCGGCACAACTAGCAAGGAGACTTTGTTTCCGGGAACACCTCCTATGCTGTGCTTGTCCATGACAGGGTGGGTATCGAAGTGAATACGCTCGCCAGTATCAATCATAGAGCGGGTGAGCCACTCGACCTCCTGGCTGTCCAGGTTATGGATGTAAGAGGCAGTAACATAGGCCGCAAGCTCTGTCTCGCTCAGGTTATTGTCCACAATATCCTGGACGATGCTGCGGATCTGGTCCTCTGTGAGCTTTTTCTTATCCATTATATTCTTGATATAGCAAAGAGATGCGGGCTTGGGTGCTGGAATGACATCCACTGTTGTGGGGCTCTTAAGATCTTTCATGGCCTCTGTGAATATGCCTATTTCACCGACCTGGACCATCTGCATGGTGGTGTCGAGTATGGCAGTAGTCGCAGCACCTTTTGTTCTCACCCGGACTCGGTCACCGGGGTTAAGGCCTCTCTCTCTGGCATCCGCTATGTTAAGCATCACTTTGTGCTGACCAATCTCGATATCAATGGGACGAACCTGCAACATTCAAAGACCTCTTTTTAATTGAAATCCTTTTTAACCTTCGAGCAAAGTCAATGATCTGATCCATTCGCCTCGGGCCTCGCGCGTGGTTCCCACTACCAGCCTGAGGCCTTGGGCAGTCTCTTCCAGCACGCCTTTGGCCTCGACTGTCTCGCCGGGCAGCGCCTGGCCGGCATAGGTATGCGAATAGCAGAATATCTCTTTAACCTCCGGATGATCCAGATGGAAGATGGCGGGGCTATCAAAGGCAAAGTCGGCATTTGTTACTCGAGCTTGTATCCGCTCTTCTCCCGCCGGCTTGCCGACGAGCTGGGTTTGTATCTGGTTGTACTCACGGGTGAAGAGAAGGTCGAAATAAGTGCTCTGGATCATGCCCCGGTTGCCTTTGCGTTTTTCATGCCGCATGAACTCCTCGAAAGTGATCTCCGGCTTACGCTTGGCATAGATCTTCCTCCAGGTGGGCTCGTCGATATCGTCGATTATTCCTCTAGCTTTAGCAGAAGCTATGATATCCCTCGCTTTCCACCAGGCGGGACCGTAAACCACAAAATCAATATCTGAGCTTGGACCGTGCAGGCCGAGCAGCATGGATCCGGTGATGCCCATATGCTCCCAGGGCACTGCCGCTTCTGCGAGAAGCCCGGCAATCTTTCCCACTCGCGGGTCCTGCTTCGCCACGGTTAAGAGTCCCTCGGAAGGCCGATAGATCCTCTTAACGTGCGAGAAGGGGACCACATGCAGGTCCTGGGCCCATTCCGGTCGCTCTCTTCTGATAAATTCATAGGCCGGATCGAAGTCCATCTTGCGGTAGCGCCTGCCATTGGCCTCACGCTCTCCTGCAGGATCAGGAATATAGCGGAGCACGGATCGAAGACCCTTTGGATGGTTATAGTCTGCCACCGCGAAGATCCATCCTTCTTTTGTCTCAAAGAAGTCTCTTATCCTGGCCTTCACGATATCGCCTTCATTACCTTATCCAGGCCAGCTCCCTGTCGAATGATCTCTCTTTTCTGCAGGTCCAGCAGAGTCGAAGATTGCCCGTATTTGCATTTTCCACCGTCTACAACGGCGTCCACTCGATCCCGGATCTCCGGGGAGACTGAGGCCGCGCTTGTAGGTGGCATGGCGCCTGTACGGTTGGCGCTGGTTGATGTGATGGGTCCGGCCTGATCGATTATCCTCAGGGCGGTCTCATGATCAGGATATCTGATGCCCAGCATTGGCGATCCGGCGGTGAGGATATCCGGCACAATTGCCTTTTTCCGAACCAGAATTGATATGGGCCCGGGCAGGAGATGCTCTAGAAGATCCATATCATCCTTGCTGACCTCAGCTACATTCATAAGCATATCAAAATTGGAGACTGCCAGGAAGATAGGCTTGGAGAGGGGCCTCTTCTTAATCTGAAAGACTCTCATCACCGCTTGCTCGTCAAGAGCATTGGCGCCCAGGCCGTAAACGGTCTCGGTAGGGTATACTATTACACCGCCACCAATTATGTAGCGAGCTGCGCTGGCGGTCATCTCTCGTTTTTCCGTTTGATGCTGGCAATATCTCCTAAGGTCAATCCGCGACCGGAGCTGCCGGACTTGACACGAGTCTCGCTCGTCTCGTCGGCTAATTTAATCTTCAGCTCCTTCTCGAGCTTTTTCCTGATTGCATCCTCTGGAGAGATCTCTTCGCGCTCGATCTTCTTTAGCAGAGCCGCTTTCTCTTTAATGCGGCTTCCCAGCTCTTCTGGAGAGAGGCCCAGTCCCTCTCGCGCCTCTCTTATCTTGCGCCCGAAGTCCGGGACCAGTTCGGTCAAGTCCTTGAAGTGGTCTCGCGGCTTTGGACGGACTACTGTAAAAGCCCTCTCCGCGGGAACCATCTTCTTGGGAACCAGAGTGAATTTATCTTCCGGTTTTCCAAAGCGCGCGCAGCTTTTGCATACCTCCATCGTTGAGCCGTCGATCACTATTTTTTGGGGCGTTCCTGAGATCTCGGCACCGCAAATCTCACATTGCTTCTCTGTCATTTCGGAAACCTTTATAGGGGTCAAAGTTTAATAACCTTTGTAATTATGGATAGTGGAGAAGGCATGAATGAGTCACAGGCTGGCGCGGATTTTTCCCGTTACATCCTGGACCGCATGCGCCAGCTTGAAGAGCGCAATCTGGCGCTGCGAGAGCAGAAGGACCGCGTAGAGAGCGAAAAGCGGCTGATTGAGAATCAGAAGCTTAAGTTCGAGCGGGAAGCCCGCAAGCTGAGAAGCGAGCTGGAGCGTCTGCGCGTAGGTCCGATGATCGTGGGCACCATTGTAGATGTCTTGGATGAAAACCGGGTCATCGTTAAGAGCAGCACCGGTCCCAGATTTGTGGTCAATCTCTCCCAGTTTATCGAGGAGGAGATCAAGGTTGGATCGCAGGTGGGTCTAAATCAGCAATCCTTTGCAGTGATGTGCGTGCTGCCATCTCCGCGCGATCCGGCGGTCTTTGGAATGGAGATCGAAGAGGCACCCGACGTACAATTTTCGCAGATAGGCGGCCTGGATACCCAGATCTCCGAGATCAGGGAGATTGTGGAGCTGCCCCTCAAGCGCCCGGACCTCTTCGCGGCTGTGGGCATTGAGCCGCCCAAAGGCGTCTTGCTACACGGGCCTCCGGGAACAGGCAAGACCATCCTGGCCAAAGCGGTTGCCCAGAGCACTGATGCCACGTTCCTTCGTGTGGTAGGCTCAGAGTTTGTGCAGAAGTACATTGGAGAAGGCGCGCGCCTGGTGCGTGAGCTCTTCGAGCTGGCCAAGAGCAAGTCTCCTGCCATCATCTTCATAGATGAGCTGGATGCCATCGGCGCGCGGCGCATGGATGGAGCGACCAGCGGAGACCGCGAGGTGCAGAGAACTCTCATGCAGATCCTGGCGGAGATGGACGGTTTTGATGCGCGAGGCGAGGTCAAGCTTATCGCCGCCACCAATCGTCTGGACATGCTGGATCCTGCTTTGCTGAGGCCTGGGCGGTTCGACCGCATAATCGAGATTCCACTGCCAAATAGAGAAGCGCGCGAATCAATCTTGAAGATTCACACCTCAGGCATGAACCTGGATGATGATGTCAACCTAAAGCTGATCTCTGATATGGCAGAGGGCGCGAGCGGTGCTGATCTGAAGTCGCTGTCAACCGAAGCTGGCATGTATGCCATTCGCGAGGAGCGGACGACAATATACCAGAGCGATTTTGAGGGCGCTGCCGTGAAGATACTGCACAAAGAGAGAAACCAGGTCAGCGAGCCCGAGGGGCTGGTACAGCAGTACATTTGATTCATGAAGGGGTCCGGGAATAGGGCCCTGTCAATCATTTTTCCTTTTAATAATCGTCTCTCGTACTTATCTCCGGCGGAGCAATTATATCCTGGCAGTCAAATAACGCAATGGGGAGATAAGGGTGGTCCAAAAGCATCATATAATCGGTTCATTTGTCGTTCTTTTCATAGGCCTGTTCGTTCTTTTCACTGCGATGGCCGCTGCGCTCTCCGCGCAGGAGACCAAGACGGCATACACCAGGGATGGCATTCATTTCATCAGCAAGGAACGGGTGGACGAGAATATCAGATACGAGTATGCCAGGCCCGGGGAGTACAGGGAGGTTCAGGTTCCTCTCGATACGGTGGTGGTTGGCGGGTCGAGCATTCCCCAGAACCTCACCACTCCTAAGGAAAAAGAGGCGACCGCGCCCGAGGAAAAGCCGGCGTCATCCATGTCATCAAACCAGACGGCCCTGCCAGCACCAGAAGGCCGATATCCCTATGCGTCGCTGTTTATCGGTCTGCTGGCGCTTGGGGGTCTGATCATCTTCGTAGCCTCGGTTTTTTCCGGGCGGGAGCGGCAGTAAAATAAATCGTTTTTGAAAAATAATGATCACCAGTTGATGCCTTCAAGCTTTCCAGGGCATCTGCTTGCTCATCTTTTTGATATACTCCCCTCTGGATAA
Source organism: Methanosaeta sp. PtaU1.Bin112 (assembly GCA_002067705.1). Taxonomy (GTDB): domain Archaea; phylum Halobacteriota; class Methanosarcinia; order Methanotrichales; family Methanotrichaceae; genus Methanothrix. Next base: position 15,381 of record MVRL01000104.1, on the reverse strand, counting down.
GCCGCGGCTCTCCTTCAGCATCTCTTTAAGCTGTATTCCGTGTTCCTGCAGCCATTCGAATTTGGCGCAGCCGTCCAGGTCAGGGCAAAAGCTGCATAATTCATATCCTCTCTCTCTTGCGCATATTCTGATGGTGCAGTCGGGCGGGCCGCCACCGTTGCCGCATCCAGCACAAACGGCATACTTTTCCATCCAGTCCAGGCCCCTGTCCACAGCAGTCCAGTCGATGATCTCTCCCCCAGGCACAAAAGGAGACCACATAGGAATCTTGCAGTCACTAATGTGCTTTCTTGTCTGGCCAGCGCTTTCGGCAACGGCTCCGCTTCCCAGGGGGCATGAAACGCAGATGATGCCGCAAGGCCCGGCCTGATCTTTGATTCTGTCTTGGGCTTGGCTCATAGCAGTGATATATTTACATCTAAATATTTAAACTATTCTTTTAGGCTGTCCGGGCCTTGGCTGAATAATGAACCGCGGGCATCCATCGCGATATTGCGAGAGCGGGGATGCGACTTTGCATTCGCAGATGGGCCATTAGCGACTTTGGGGCTTGCCCGCCCGCGAATGCGCGGCAGAGAACGGACGGCAGCTTCAGCATCCGGCAGCGTCCTGCATGGCTAAAAGCATAGGAATGCATTTCATGTGGCTGATGGCTATTTCCTGGCCCATATCCTTCTTTAATAATGGTGCTGGTCAGATTTAATTAAATTTAAATATTTAAAAATACTATTAATATTTAAGAGCCTCCGAGATTTCTCGATTCGTGCAGATTGGAGGGATTTTGGAGGCTCTCCCATACATTCCATAGGTTCTCTACCGGATAGTGGGTGGCAAATTGCTTTACTGGATGGCGATAGCAAAAGAGTGTTTCGCCTTAATAATCTTCTCACAACCTGCTAACATTCTCGCTGCCGAGAATGCAAATACGCTTGCCGAGAGGCTATATATTGCCTAGAGATACATATTTTTTCTCGAAAGTACGAAACATTTTTCTATCACTAATATTAAGTATATTATCAAGAGGCATAGAGATGAAGTTCCAATCTTCTTTGATATTTATTCTATTGAATCTGGTATTGCTTTCAATCCTGGCATCTTGCAGCGATCTGACGGCCAATGACAGCATGATTGATCCCTGGACAGACACGTCCGGCTTTCTCTTTCCTGAAAATGAACCAATAGATAGACCACATAATGCGTCTAATGCAATCGCTCTTGAAAATCAATCTAACATGACCCCCCTAATTACACCTTGCATTCCGATTCCTGAGATGGATTTGGATGCGACCTTTGGAGGAGAAAATACTGATGTCGGCTGGTCAATACTGAAAGATGAGGACGGTGGATACATCATCGCAGGGTCCACAAGTTCATACGGCGCAGGAGGGTCTGACGTCTGGCTTGTAATGACCGACTCGATGGGATATGAGCTCTGGAATAGAACATTTGGTGGAACAAGTGATGATATGGGCGTTTCCTTCCTGCAGACGAGCAACGGGGATTTCATCATCACTGGATTCACAAGATCTTATGGCGCTGGATCTTCTGATGTCTGGCTTATAAAGACCGACTCGACGGGAAATGAGCTCTGGAACAAGACCTTTGGTGGGGAAAGATACGATGATGGCTATTCCATCCAGCAGACTAGCGATGATGGTTATGTCATCGCCGGGGTGACAAATTCGTATGGAGCAGGAAGGGATGACGTCTGGCTGGTAAAGACCGACTCGATGGGAAATGAGCTCTGGAACAAGACCTTTGGTGGGGAAAGTTACGATGATGGCTATTCCATCCAGCAGACTAGCGATGATGGTTATGTCATCGCCGGGGTGACAAATTCGTATGGAGCAGGAGGATATGACGTCTGGCTGGTAAAGACCGACATAAATGGAAATGAGCTCTGGAACAAGACCTTTGGCGGAGTACGTGATGATAGAGGAAGTTCCGTCCAGCAGACGAGCGACGGGGGTTTCGTCATCACTGGATTCACAGCATCTTATGGCGCTGGATCTTCTGATGTCTGGCTGGTAAAGACCGACTCGGCTGGAAACAAGGTCTGGGATAGGACCTTTGGCGGAGTACGTAATGATAGAGGCTATTCCATCCAGCAGACGAGCGACGGGGGTTTCGTCATCACCGGATTCACAGCATCTTATGGCGCTGGATATGCTGATGTCTGGCTGGTAAAGACCGACTCAGCGGGAAACGAGCTATGGAACAATACATTTGGCGGAGAAGATAGTGATCGAGGCCATTTAGTCCTGGAGATGAGCGATCGAAGTTACATAATCGCCGGATATACATATTCGCAAGGCTCAGGACTTTCAGACGTCTGGCTGGTAAAGACCGACTCGGCTGGAATTGAGCTATGGGACAGGATATTGAAACACGATGATGATAATCATGGCTATTCCGTTCAGCAGACGAGCGATGATGGTTACATAATCGCCGGGGATGAAAAATCTCGCGGTGGCCCGTTTAAGCGCAAAGAATACAACTTCTTGCTGATCAAGACCGACTCGGCTGGAAATAAGCTATGGGAGAGGACTTTTGGCGGGCAATATAACGATCGCGGCTATTCCGTCCGGGAGACAAGCGATGGTGGTTATGTCATCGCTGGATACAAAGAAAATCGTCAGCCTAGAAGTGAAGACGTCTGGCTGATCAAGACCGATTCAGAGGGCAATAAGCTCTGGGACAGAACCTTTGACCTAAGACGTCGTGATCATGGCTATTCCGTCCAAGAGACGAGCGACGGTGGGTATGTCATCACCGGATTCACAGATTATTACTATTTCTCAGGAGCTAGTGATGTTTTGCTGATCAAGACCGACTCAGCGGGCAACAAAATGTGGTACAAGACTTTTGGCGGAAAAAAATATGATTGTGGTCGGTTCGTCCAGGAGACGAGCGACGGTGGTTTCATCATAACCGGATTCACAGAATCTTATGGTGCTGGAGGTGAAGACGCCTGGCTGGTCAAAACGAACTCTACTGGCAAAGAGGTTTGGAATGTGACCTTTGGCGGGCCACATAACGATCGCGGCTATTCCGTCCGGGAGACAAGCGACGGTGGGTATGTCATCACCGGGGGCACAAAATCATATGGTGCTGGAGGCGAAGACATGTGGCTGGTCAAGACCGACTCGATGGGAAATGAGCTCTGTAATAAGACCTTTGGCGGAAGATATGATGATTGTGGCTATTCCGTCTGGGAGACGGACGGCGGGGATTACCTAATCGCCGGGTCCAAAGCATCTTATGGCAAAATGGATGATATCTTGCTGGTCAAGACGGACTCGGCGGGTTGCGTGATCTGGGAGAGGACCTTTGGAGGATCAAGTTTAGACAAAGGCTATTCCGTTCAGGAGACGAGCGACGGGAATTGCATCATCGCCGGATTTACGGGGTATTATGGAGATGATAACGTCTGGTTGATTAAGACCCACTCAGGAGGAGATGTGGTCTGGAATGTCGAATTCGGAGGGGGGGACGAGGATGAAGCCTATTCAGTCCAGCCGACATCCGACGGAGGCTACATCCTGGCAGGCAGGACGTACTCCTTTGGAGCTGGAGATGCTGACGCTTGGCTGGTCAAGACGAACTCCGCTGGCGGCGAGGTCTGGAACGCGACCTTTGGAGGAGCAGATGAGGATTGGGCCGTTTCAGCCTGGCCGACATCTGAAGGCGGTTACTATCTGGCAGGCGGAACAGCTTCTTTTGGCGGCGGAGGCCTCTATGCCTGGCTGATCAAGACGGACTCTGCTGGACGCGAACTGTGGAACACGACTCTTGGTAATGCAGACAATGATTCAATTGCATCCATACAGCCGACATCCGACGGAGGATGCATCCTGGCAGGCAGGACGTACTCCTTTGGAGCCGGTGATGCTGATGCCTGGCTGGTCAAGATAAATCCCGCTGGTGGTGAGGTTTGGAACGTGACTTTTGGAGGAGCGTACGATGATTGGGTCTTTTCAGCTCGGCCGACGTTTGATAACGGCTTTATTCTGGCAGGCGGTACATCCTCCTTTGGAGCCGGTTATGCCAATGCTTGGCTGATCAAGACGAACTCTGATGGTGCCGAAATCTGGAACACGACATTGGGCGGAGAGATAGAAGGTTCTGCCTATTCAGTCCAGCCAACTTCTGACGGCGGCTACATCCTGTCAGGCGAGAGGATTTCCGACATCGGCTTTGAGACTGCCTGGCTGATCAAGGCGGACTCTGTTGGGGGCGAGGTCTGGAATACGACCTTTGAGGGGGTCATTGGTTCGGCTAAGTCGGTCTGGCAACGGTCCAATGGCAGCTATGTTATTGCAGGAACATCTTTGCATATCAATACCTTGCTGTCTAGAACGGACTCGGTGGGTAAAGAGGTTTGGAGGGCGATTTCAGAGAATGCCCGCATTGAATTCTCTGATTCGGTTCAGCCGACCTCCGATGGCTGCTACGTTCTGGCAGGCACTACCTGCTGCGACCTTAACGCTACCAATGATGCATGTCTGATCAAATTCCGTCCCGGTTGATCGTTGCCACTTGCGTTGTCTGAAGCCGCCGCCCATCCTCGAGGACCGCGAGTCTCCGGCGGCGGCTGAATTTGCCGCCTGGCACTGACCCTGTGAAATGATAAGAAAAAACAATCAGCTAAACCTGTTGTTTCCCTGCAAACAGGTAGAACCTCGCCTGCCCTCTGTTCACCAGCCTTCTGGAAAAGCCCGGCAGCTCTGCCACCTCGTCCATCAGCGGCCTGATCAGGACATCCGCGCCGATCTTCGCTGCCAGCTGGCCCATCGCCAGCTGCATCTCCAGAGGCGGGCGGATGGAGTAGAGCAGGCTCGCCTCCCGGTACAGCTCTAGCCGGGGCGAGAATATGTCATCCTTTTCCACCCGCAGGCCGCTCAGCAGACGCTCCTCTTTATCGGTGAGCACCACATCCAGGCCACGCGCTTGCAGGCCCTGGGCCACCTCGGGGACATAGCCTGCCCCCACCTCGACCACTCGGCCCGAGTAATTCTCGGCGATGAACTCTACCAGATCATCTGTGCCCGTAAGTAGTGACATGGAAACCATGTAAAAAGAAAAACTTGCGATTATTACCCCGCAGAAAGCCATTCTTCACGAGTGAATTCTGCCTGTTTCAAGATCTTCATGAGCAGGACAACGCCGATTTCTTTCCTGTGCGGATTGGGCAGATCAACTGTAAGGTCCCCCTTTTCATGAAATAAGGATGCGGGCCGCTGCTGAGATATGGTCCCTCAAAGCCAAGCTCTCGCATTCGCTTGACTAGCTCATTCCATGAGACATTTGTAATCTTAGACAACTGCTTCAACTCTGCTGGGTGTCTCTATGGTATGTCCGCCGACGGGAGGAATTGCCAATCCCAACCTCAATCTCAAAACGATCCAACCTTCGACAACGGCTTTTAAATTTTCACGGCATTCCTCCAGAGTTTTTCCGATTGCCCAGACACCTCGCAGATCTGGGATCTCCCCATAAAATGGCTCTTCGTCTTCTATGATCTCATAAGTTGCTTTGGAAAGCGCCGCATGAATGTATTCGCAGAACATATCGGGCAGGTATTGAGCCTTTAAAAGATTTAAACCTAGGGGATTAGAGACGCAATGTGGAAGTCGGTCGATCTAATGGGCGGCGGTCTCATAGTCTTAAAATGACTCTGAGACGCTGCCGCACTTATCCGCAATAATTATTAACATATACTACTATTTGTTTAAGCCAGCAATGAGGGGGAAATAGAGAATTGCAGTCAGATCTACGGCAGTCCAGCGATTATGATGAGGGTTTTGGCATGCCCAGGATCCTGGTCGTCGGCTGCGGAGGGGCAGGAAGCAACACTGTGAGCAGGCTTTTCAGGATGGGCCTCGCTGGAGCGAGGACCGTTGCCATCAACACCGACAATCAGCATCTGAGCACCGTTCAGGCGGATGAGAAGATCCTCATCGGCCAGAAGATCACCCGTGGCATGGGAGCGGGAGGTGATCCCGAGGTGGGCAGGAAAGCCGCTGAGGATGCAGAAGCGGACCTCGATAAGATGGTCCGGGGAGCCGACCTGGTCTTTGTTATCGCCGGCCTGGGCGGAGGCACGGGAACAGGGTCCGCCCCGGTGGTTGCCCGCCTGGCCAAAGAGCGGGGGGCAATTGTGGTGGCTATGGTGACCACGCCCTTCCACCTGGAGAGGGCACGCATCTTCATTGCCGAGGAGGGGCTGGAAGCGCTCCGCGGCTACGCCGACACCTCAATCGTCATGGACAACAACCGCCTCCTGGAGTGCGCGCCCCATCTTCCGGTGCAGCATGCGTTCTTCGTTGTCGACCAGATCATCGCCGAGATCGTGCAGGGAATCTGCGAGACCCTGACGGCTCCGTCTCTCATCAACCTGGACTTTGCCGATGTCTGCACCATCATGAGGTCTGGAGGCGCGTCCTTCATGTTTGTGGGCGAGGCCAAGATGAAGAGCGGCCCGGAGAAGATCGTACAGACTGCCCTGAAGAATCCGCTGCTCGATGTGGACTACCGGGGAGCCACCGCCTGCCTTCTGCACATGACCGGTGGGCCGGATATGACCATGAAAGAGGCAGCAGCCATCGCCGGGGCTCTAACCCAGGAGCTGGACCCCAGGGCCAATGTCATCTGGGGGGCGAGAATCCGGCCCGATTTTACTGGAAAGGTCAGGCTCATGGCCATAATCACGGGAGTGAAATCCGCTCAGGTCCTGGCCAGCCCACAGCTGCGGCAGCCCGGGCCGCAGAGAGAAAAACAGATAACTTTGAAAGTCTCTAAGATTGATGTAATCAAATGAGTGACATGAGAAACATGAGTGCCATGAGAGACACGATGAGATGACCGAGATAATGTTGCAGGTACTGGCACTGATGCTGTCAATCATCCTCGCCGTGGGGACGGTCTTCAGCATCCGCCTTTACCTGGAGATCTGAAGAGAAGGGCAAAGAGATAATGGTGATGAATTCTGGGCCCCTAGCCCAGCCTAACCCTGCCCTTTCGGCGTCACCCTGGCAAACTTCCAGAGCCGCTCCAGCCTGGCTGTGGCATCTATTCCCATTTTGGTGGTAATGCCCTCCCGGCTGCGCGGATCTAGGGTGCTGCCCCGCACATTGGGATAGATGACGAGGTCCTCATCGGCTCGCATGCGAGTGGCGACTGCAAACTCCAGGTCGCTGGGATCGTATATATCGATGTCCGAGTCGACCACCAGAACATGCTTCAGAGAGCCGTGCGCCTGAAAAGCGGCATCGATCACCCTTCTCGCATCCTGCTCAGTCACCTTCTCAATCTGCACCACGGCATGGAAGTAATTGCATCCTCCGTCCGTCAGGATGACGTTTTTGACCCTGGCAACCTTTGAGGCTGCTTTGTAGATCAGCGGCTCGTAGGGAATTCCCATGAGCATCTTGTGCTCGCCGCCCGCGGGAAGCAGGCCCTGGTAGATGGGATCCTCACGGGTCATCATCCTGGTCAGCCGGATGACAGGCTCCTGCCGGACGAGATCGCAGGTGCCGGTGATATCCACAAAAGGCCCTTCGCTCGCCTTCTTGCCGGTGATGTAGCCCTCCAGCACTATCTCTGCATGGGGAGCAAAAGTGCCGTTCTCCAGACGCACCAGCTCCACGGGAGAGCCCCGCAGAGCCGCTGCATAGGAGAACTCCTTTTCCGGGGGAACGCGCGTTGATGCCGCTATGAGCAACACCGGGTCTACCCCTATGGCAATGGCCACAGGAAGCTCCTCTCCTTTGGCCATTGCCGCCTGGTAGAACTGATGAGTATGCCGACCAGGAACGAGTCGCGCCGCCAGCCGGTCCCTTCCGATAACCATGAGCCTGTGCACGCAGGCGTTTAGTCTCCCCTCAAACCGGCTTACCACCACCGCAGAGGTGATGTAAGGCCCTCCGTCGCCCTGGAAATGGGTGAGAACGGGAATCCGGGAAAGATCGGGAGCGCTCACGCACTCCATAAAGGGAGAGGAATCCACCTCGCGAACCGGCCCATCGTAGCCGATCCCGGCAAGATGAGCGACCATATCATGAGTCTCTATTCCCAGGGCCCTTGCCAACAGAGGGCGAGTGCCCAGGATGTTCAAACAGCACTTATGGCCGCCTGCATCGTTAAAGAATATCGGTCCCTTTCCCCAGGCGCGATCCGCGACCTCAAGGATGGGGGAGACTGATTGTTGCACCTCTTTCAGCGTCCCGTCCTTTTTCAAATCCTCCAGGAAGCCCCTAAAGCTCATGGTTTACCCTTTCCGCGTTTATCTTAAAGCTTTTTTCCGTTCAGAGCAAGAGCACTGCGATCAGGCCGGATAGAAATACGCCGTCAAAGGTTCCGGCTCCGCCAATGCTGGCCACCGGTGCGCCCAGATCACGGATCTTGTTGAGGTTCAAAATGTCTGCACCAATGAGCGCCCCCAATGTTCCGCTCACATAGGCTATCAGAAAGATAATGTCGTGCGGCGCTCCCCCAAAATAGACCAGCAGGATCGCAGCTATTGCTGCACTCAGGGGCGGAAGAAGGGCAGGCGTTACTATTCCCAGGCCCTTAACAGGTTTGGCCACAAGATGAGTTAATATCGCCACGAAAGCGATACCAATGAGTGCATAGTTCAAAGACTCCGGGAACCTGTGAATTAGCGCTATGGATATCACAGTCGGTATCAGTGCCCCGCCCACGTTGATTGCCAGCAGTGTGCGGCAGCTTACGACCTCCACCACAGGCACACGGTAAGTGATTCCGAAGGCCCGAATCTGCCGCTCCTGAACCAGAGGGGTGTTGCACTCCAGATTGGTCAGCGGTATATTAATGCTGCTTCCGAGAAGGCAGGCAAGCAAAACAAAGAGCGCCTGGCTCCAGGAGAAGCCAATCTTGGTGAAAGCTGTCCTGGCCAGGTCTAGAAATAGAAAGCCGACCACGACAAAGAGCAAGAACGCAAGTAGTAGCATGAACAGCAAGCTTACCGGGCTATAAACCAACCGATTTCCCATAAGTTCATTCTCTGCTCCTCATATAAATTTTTTTAGCATAACTGCCAAAAGAGATTAGTAATAAAATGCCCTGGGGTAGCATATGAAAGAGAAGTGGCTAATGGCCGAAGGATCATGGCAGATGGTCAAGCCCATGATCACAACCGCTCTCGAGTCCGGTTTCGACTGCGTGCTGGTGGACCGGGATAACATCGATCGCGTGAGGGAGCTAGGCAAAATCAAGGTAGCCTGCTTTGGTGCAGAAAAAGGGACCGAAGATATCCTCGTTGTGGGCAAAGGAGGCGAGGGCGATGGAACTGTCGCTCTCCCCAAAGAGGCAGCAAGCTCAATGGACGCTGCTCTTGCCAAGACTGTTTCCGGGATAAGGGCTGCTTATGTGGTCATAGCCAATAAGAAGTATGAAGAGTTCGCAGTGGAGATGGGCAAGATTGCAGACTATCTCCTGGTCATTGGCACAGACTGGAAGGTCATTCCCCTGGAGAACATGATTGCCGGACTGCAGGGCGCATCCGTCAAGATCATAAGCGGAGTTAAGACGGCAGAGGAAGCACGTCTGGCACTGGCCACTCTGGAAAAGGGATCAGATGGGGTGCTGCTGGACTGCAAAGATCCTTCTGAGGTCAAGAGGGTCATGGATGCGGTAGAGGAGTCGCAAAAGGGCCGAGTGGAGCTGATCTCAGCAAAGGTGACGGCTGTCAAGGCGGTGGGCATGGGAGATCGGGTCTGTGTGGACACGGCCAGCATGATGTCCTTTGGAGAGGGAATGCTCATCGGCTCCCAAGCCAAGGGCTTCTTCCTGGTTCACAGCGAGTCTGAAGACAGCCCCTATGTGGCGGCTCGCCCCTTCCGGGTCAATGCCGGAGCGGTGCATGCTTACATTCGGGTGGGAGAGAAGACGCGCTACCTCTCCGAGCTTAAATCGGGAGAGGAGGTTACCATCGTCAGCAAGGATGGTCTCGCCAGGACGGCAATAGTCGGTCGCGCCAAAATCGAGAAAAGGCCCATGATCCTCATCGAAGCCGAGGCCAACGGACAGAGGATAAGCACTCTTCTGCAGAACGCCGAGACCATAAAACTGGTCGGGTCTGACGGCTTGCCAAAACCGGTGACCGATATCAAGGCGGGAAATGAGGTTTTAGTGCATCTGGAGGAGACGGCCCGTCACTTTGGAATGAAGATTGAAGAGAGCATAGTGGAGCAGTAGTATTATGAATCACAGGTCGCGCATAGTAGCTGTTTTAGGAAAGGATGCGGAAGATGATGTTCAGGTAGCTGGCGAAGCTGATATGGTCGAGCTTCGGCTGGACCTGCTATCTCTCAGCGATCCTCTGGAAACCTTGAAAGCGGTGCGAAGGGCCACTGTCAAGCCGATCATCGCTACAGCTCGCCTTCAGGCTGAAGGTGGGATGTTTCAGGGCAGCGAAAGAGAGAGGATAGATCTGCTCGTTAAAGCAGCCTACTATGCCGACTATGTAGATGTGGAACTCCTGGCAGATCTGAGGGATTATGCAATTTCTAAAATAATAAAACCGGTAATAATCTCTTATCATGACTTTCAGGGCATGCCTGAGCAGTCGCAATTAATGGCTATCTACGAGGAGATGAAGAAGACGAAAGCTGCTATTGCCAAGATCGCTGTGACTCCCAAGAGCCTTCAGGACAATTTGAGGATATTGCAGCTCTTGCTGGATGCGGACATGCCCCTTTGCATGATTGCCATGGGCCGAGTTGGCAGGCATCTGCGCGCCGTAGCCCCTCTTTATGGGTCCGTTCTTACTTACGGGTTTGTCACAGAGAGCACAGCACCAGGCCAGATGAGTCTGGCTGAGTTGTGTCTGGCAAGAAAGCTCTTATCGTGAATATTTTTTTGCGATAAAGCAACGATAACTTTTATCTCACCCATCTGCCGTAAAACCGGAGGTGATTGCAATGAGCGAGAACAGAGAGCTGGTGGTAACCAAAGATGACTACCTGGCATTTCTGGCGCAGCGTCTGCGCCTGCGCGGCAGCAGCCAGCGGGAGATTGAAAACGTAAGCTTTCCATTTCTCTATTCATCGGGAAGCGAGATGCTTAGAACATATATCATGGGCCAATCGGAGTTCACGGAAACCCTGCCAGACAGGTACAGGCTTCCTGATAGGGGTTTTATATGGTACCTCTTCAGCCAATCGATAAGGGAGGTCCATATTTTGCCAGAAAAGATTGTGCTGAAGTATGAGCTGCAGGATGAGTACAGAAAGCCATTCAAGCAATTCTATCTCTAGTTCTATGTTTTGCATCATCCTCGTAATAATTGGGGACTTTGATGGATAGAGGCCAAACATTAATGCCATGAATAGATCGGGATGCGTGGGGGAAACGGCAGCGTTGCACCTTCATTCTAGGCTTTATGATATTTATTTTTCAACTAAATTATTAATGTCTTAGGTTCTCCACTGGTTATCTATAAATACAATATGTGAGCAAGATGGATGGTGTGTAAGATCCAGACAGGATTAAAATCAGTGAGAATAGAAGATCATGTTATCCTCGATGTTGAGTACTGTAAGTAGTACAATGAGTGCAGCTAGCACAATGAGCACAACTAGCACAATGAGTGCAGCTAGCACGACATCGGTTATCACCGCTTTTTCAACGGTTGGGGTCTCTGAAATCAGCGTTATAAGTGTAATCTGTCTTATTGTTTTGCTTAGCGCATCTGAAATTTTGTCGGCTTCTTCACAGTGGAACAAGCGCCTGTCGACTATGCTGAACCTGGCTATTGTGCCAATGGTGATCACATTCTTCTTGATTGTAGGCTACAAAGTCATCGAAGTTGTTGGCAGATAGTTATGATCAGCTTCAAATGAGGCTATGGACGTGGTGCCATTGCTCCTATTGCGGCAGGGATGTCGAACTAGATTTTTTTCTGACCGCTGCTTACTATTCCTGATTTCCGCCTGATAAAATAGGCACAAAACACAAAAATGAGTGCCGGGACCGATATGATGTATATCAATAAATCAGTTGCCAGAGGCACTACCAGAAATAAAGAGATATTAGTAACGCCATGAGCCAGGGAGATTATCGGCAGGCTTCTTGTTAGCTTGAAGAGCAGTCCGAAGACGATTCCGGCAAAAGAGACATAAAGAAGCTCCAGAGGCATTTGGTAGCCGCTGTGCATGAATCCGAAAATAACGCTTGCCAGCAAGAGCCCTGCAATTGAGCCCAATCTTTCTTCCAGAACAGTTTGAAGAGACGATCTGAAAACGAACTCTTCTACAATTCCGACAAAGAATATCATCGTAACTATAAGAACCAAGATCTCTTTGATATTGGCTCCTGGTGTCAGCAGTTGAGGATGTATCACATAGTATTCTCCCCAACCCAGGGCAGAGCCTATGGCAATCGCAAGAGGAAAATAATACAAGAAACCCCTAAATGTCACTCCCGCTTCCGAGCGGCTTATAAAACCATCCTTTACAAGGAGAAATATAGGTATGAACATGGGAGCGTAAACCATAGAATAAGAATAAAGGGTTAAATTGAAAAAAACCGGCATGGCGACATTTATGAGACGGAAGAGAGGCAAAAGCATCAATGCGGGGTATATACGATTACTTATAAAAATAGATGATAATATAAGGAAAACCAAGTTAGTGGCATGAATGGGCATTGCTGCCTTTGTTTTGCCGAAAAAGATGAGGGACTCTGCCAGAAGAATCAAGATTATGGGCAATATGAGATCAAGTTTATATCTTGTAATATCTTTTATGTTCATTCTTATCCCGATTCATTCTTCTTTCAGATCTAATAGCTTCCCCTCGCAGAATCTGAGCTTTTACTACGGAAAAGCCATATATATCATCAATGCATCTTTTCATCAATTATGGATGGAAAGAACATTCTGCTCTTGCTGCTGATTGTTCTCGCTAATATGGCTGCATTGGGCAACACTTCATCGGCATTCTTTGTATACTCTTCGGGTGGGTCTTCAATAGGTTTTGAAGGAAATGATACATTATTAATGCCGAAGATAGCCCTTCCGAATGGAACAGCATCTATGGAGCATTTTGAACGTCTTCCTGTATATTCCATCAACCAATCAATTAATGGAACCTATCATTCTTCTCTAGAGCCAGCTGCATCCAATATCTCTATGTGCATATCTCCATTCGATCTCTCATTTTTCATTTCAGACGATTATGGAGTTGATTTTAGTGGCAAAATATGCGAAAAATATTATCCTTTATTAAATAGCAGCAATTCTAATTATATCGAAAATGCCGAAAGCAAGTCATTCCTGCTATCGAGAACCCGCAGTGGCATGTATTCTCTCTATTTCTTTGATGAAGAAAAATCAAGCTTGCTCATCTCTATGCCATTGCTGATAACGGAAGGACAAACCATCTTGCAGGCTCCAAGCATCGTCGAGGCAGATGAGCCGTTTATTCCGGTGATGATGAATACCTCAGTTCCAGGCAATGAGAGCAAATTCTTCGCTGCGATTCTGATCTCCCGGAGCAATTATGAAAACGCGAGCCTGGGCATAGCTAAGAACAGGACTACAAGCGGCCTTGATATTACTCTCTCACTGGGCTCCAAATCACTGCATATAGACGGGCCGATCAGTGTATCTAGCAAGCTTCTCATGGATTTGCTTCCTCTCTTGCCGGAAAATAGTGCGGTAGGTCTGCAGGAATCATCTCATCCGGGTGTCGATCTTATCCTTCTGCCTGATAATTCATGGGTTAAGGGTGAATACATTTTGACCGGAGGAATTTATTCTCCGGGAAAGGGATTGGTAGGCATAAAACAGAGTGTGATTCATATTGCATAAGACACCCTGACTGTTATTCTTGGTTTGGATATTCGTCTTCTGAAATCATGCCGAATAGGGCCCAATAGGATTCTCCCATATCAGGCACATCTTTTGCTTTTATTACTGCAGTCCATTTTCCCACCTCGGCATTTGGCAAGATATAGAATATCAGGCTACTATTCACGCCATAAATGGCTGGGGGTTGTATTGTCGAGTCTATCTTTGCGCCGGCGGGGGTGATCAAGGTGGCTTCCAAATCACTCGTGGCATTGAGCCAAGTCAAAACAAACAATAACGATGATACTTTAGTATCAATAGTAGCATTTATCAGTATAATCTGTCTGGCATTTATCTGTCCGCTCTCAGGGATGCCTGTGGATAATTCCGACTGAGTTGCAATATTGTCTGCAGCAAAAGAGTTTGGCAGACTACTGATAGTCAATAGTACGGCAAAAATCAATCTTGGATATATCATTCTCGATCATAGCTCTTAGGCTGATGCCACCCAAACATCTGTGATTTCCCACTTGCTGCACGTTTCCCAATCGCCACTGGTTTCCGTCAGAATAGGGCCGCTTTGCTCACATAGATTATTTACTTTGCAGCGCGCAAATGGAGTGCAGGTTCTGCCATAGTGTCCACTCGTGCAATCTTGAGCATATTTAACGTACAGGTTCTTCTTAACGCCACCCACTATGAAAGAGTAAACCGCGACAGTTTTCTCGTTTTTATAACTGTTATCTATGACTTGCTCGTATTTCGTGCATTTAACTTCACAATTGTCGGTCGTCTTGGATTTTTTCCCAAGGGATATCGCGCTCGCAGGTGTTGCCAAGACTATCACCAAGAGGAGCGCCATTAGGACAATGATAATTCTTTTGGCAATCTTATCCTCTTGTCCCAATTCTCCAGCCATTTCCATCATCACCTTGAAACATTATTTCCCTAATCGATCACAACGGGTGCCAATAGTGCTTGTCTTTGACTCTATCTCTCTTTGCCATTTCTCCTGTGAAAATGTTAGTATGTTTTTTTCTTTATATCTATAAGAATCTTTCCCCCCCTCTGTGGTTGTCCAATGAGGGCACAATGATAATAAATATGACTATATCCATTGATAAATAAAGAATAATTATTCCCTGCTAAGCTTAATTGATATCTTAATTGGTCTCTCTTTTTCATTATATCTTTAAAGGGAAAAGCAGTTTGGTTTAGGCATCATTACCATTTATTATAATTAATTATGAAATAATTGTATTGTCGTTGTATCTTAAATAAATATATTATACAGTTGGCAAGCATGTTCGGTATTTTTTCTTGCTATATATGTCCAACTAATGCTTGATATCTGTTTTTAAAATAAATATATTTTTTATAACTTATAAATTAACAACATAAACTATTTATAACAACGTTGAGAATTAAAGCTGAGGAAGTACAATATGGATAGGAATCGAAGTGCTCTCTGTAAACTCGTCATACTGATTTTTTTACCATGAAAGCACTCCGATAAAGGAGGATGTATCGACCTATCCTCCTTCCGGTTCGACTCTTTTTTGGACTAC
>MVRL01000103.1 GCA_002067705.1 Methanosaeta sp. PtaU1.Bin112 | reverse complement strand
GCTGCCGGGATTCGAACCCGGGTTACAGGCTTGGGAAGCCTATGTCATAACCACTGGACCACAGCCGCTCTGTGACGGGAATATCCTGGTGCTTGGAAGTTCTTTGATTATTTTCCAATTCCAGCAGCCTGGGTTTGAGCTATCGCGATATTTAAGTCTTTCCTAAATTAGAAATCCGTCCCATCAACGCTAATTCATTATGGATCTGATTATCATCATTCTCTATCATTCTTCTTTGCAGATCTTGGCGCTCATGCAAAAGGAGGTGCTTCAGTAGAATACGGCGGGCGGCGTATTCCACGCTGGCGGAAAGTCCCCCGTGTAGTAGGGTGGAGCGACGTAATTGTAGGGCAAGCCATTGTATGGATACGAATCTACATATACTGTTTTTCTCGTCTTGGGGTCGAGATAGTAGTAGACTGGAAGCCCCGTATGAGGATTTATGTATCCGTAGACCGGATATCCTGTAGCAGGATCAATGTAGACTATGCCCAGCCAGCCGCTGCTGTAGTTGAGGGCCTTCCAGATGTAATAGGGATCCGGCATCAAATTTCCATTGACAATTATGCTCCCTTTAGGAGAACTGCCCCATGACCAGAGCTCATTTTTAAGGTTTGTCTGCGCAGGCTGAGGATTTTGGGCTTTGAAGCTGCTTATCCAGCTCCTGCCAAAGTCTCCTCCAACGTCTTGCGAGAAGCTCTGGCTATCGCAGCAGCAGATCGCTGCCAACAGGAGGATTGCCAGTGGGACTAATGCTGCAAATGCGGTTTTCATTTGGACTCCTCGATTGAATCCTCTATCAAATCCTTTCGACTATTTGCAAGAGCGCAATCGATACCTAACGAAAGATCTTCATGAGAAAGATGGCATAAAAGGATAACTTTTTGAGATCATTAAATATGAGAAATCAAGTTAAAGAAGGTCTTTATGCCTTCGCTTCGTTCGATGACCGATTTGTGCAAATCCAATAACAAGTTCACCTGGGAGAAGGTCAAAGACCTGCTGCAGGAGATCCTGGAGAGTCTGAATGTCGATGTAACCTGGGCTGATTGCGAAGAATGTCTGGATCGCTGCTTGAGGAAGATAAAACCGGTGCTACAAAAATGATTGGTATGGGCTCGATTGCTCATCGAACCCAGATGGTGATTTCACTCTTTACCCGGATGGTCTTATATTGCAGAGCATCTCCCGCCTTGTAGAATTTGGAGGCGCTATCTGCAATAAAGGTTCCAGATTCATTCTGAGTTAATGTGGCATCGATGATCCACATGCCTCCCCTGATCAGATTGACGGAAAATGACCCGTCCTCGTCGGTTGTTCCTCTTTGAACTCTTGCATCGCCATTTTCATCCCATGCCCAGTAGGATGCGTAGTATTCGGCCTTGACAGGCTTGCCAAGATATTTTACCTGAAACTTGAGCGTCTCCATTGCCTTTGCCTCGTATGGAGCACTCTCTGGAATTACCTCCAGAGGAAATCCCGCCTCCCAGGAGCCCTGGATCTTGGGGCAGTCCTGAGCATTTGGATCATTTTTTTCCGCATGAATAATCACCTTGGCAAAGCTGCGGGTGAGAAACAGCCCGCTCTCTCCTCCGTGCCAGGACATGTCGTACACTCCTGGGGTTCTGGCCAGACCGAAGACGTAATCTCCCGGCCAATAGGGCATCATATCCGAGAACAGAAATTCCATATGGCCGTATCCTGGAAGCCAATCTCCTTTCCTTGTAACCAGATTGAGCTTCTCTCCTGCTGGGGTTCGCAGAAATGCGCAGTCTATTCGGGGTGCTAAGATGCTTGTGGACATGGAAGGGTGCCCGAAGAATGCATAAGCCTTTGTCGGGCTGCCTGCCACGGTCTTATCCTGGGCTTCCGCCCATAGCATATGGTCGCTCATACTCTCTCTCCGTAGATAATCAGTGTCTTTCTGTGCTGTTCGCCCGGCTTTTCCATGAGGATCAGATTGAGGTTGGAAAGCCCGGCTTGCTTGAACATGGTCAAGATCTCATCCGGATCAGCCCCATTGCCGAAGGGCAGACTCCTGCCGATATCCTCTCCATAATGATGCTTTCCGGAATTCGAACCCCGGCGTGGGATGTCAGCTATGACCAGTCCATTGGGTTTGGTCACCCTTGCCCATTCCTTTGATGCCCTGAGTGGATCTGCTAAAGTCCAGAGAACGTGCCTGCTCACTACAGCATCAAAAGAGCCCTCGGCAAATGTGAGGTTCTCTGCATCCTGGACCTCAAAGCGAATTGGAATTGAAGATGCCAGGGCTTTTTCTTTTGCCTTTTGCATCATTGTCATGGACCAATCGACAGCCGTTACCCTGTGGCCCATTCCTGCCAGAAGAAGCGCCAGAAAGCCGGTGCCTGTTCCTATGTCCAGGATTTTTAGATTCTGCCTGTGTCTGAGAAGCCGGGCAATCTCATTTTCCCACAATTCTTTTTCTATCTCGGAATTGACACCGTGACAACTGACTCCATCGTAGTCTTGATGGGGATTATTCCAGTATTCCTTGATTTTCTTCTTGATCTCTGATTGCTGAAAATTTGATTCCATTCCGATCTCCTATTAAAATGCATGATCACTCCGGGGGGATAGACCCCGGTTCCATCTACCTTGATCCTGCCAATTTGAGATTATTTCGGGGCAGGGTATGCCCATGTACCCTGCAATTCCATTCCCTGGAAATCCTTGAGATACTCTTTATTCATTTCATCAGGGGAGAGGTCTTTGAATAGATCTGGATGAAGCCATTTGGCGATGCAGACATGGCCAATAACCCAGCGTGGGCCCGATATAAAGTCCCTATTGAGTGTATAGATGTGATTGTTCTTAACAGCCAGGAGATTCGAGAACCCCTCATTTTCTCTATCCGAAATCAGACCGGTTAGATTCTTGTTAACCTCTTCCTCAGTCCTTCCGGGGCCGCTCATAAGGCCAGTGCTCATGAAATCCATGAAGAAGTAATCCGGATCCTTGGAAAGAACCCACTCTGCTTCAACTTCCTTGGTTGTGGTTGTCTCATTCATATTTAATTCGGAGGCGATATTTCTTCCTCCGCATCCTTCGGCAGCTCTTCCTGCACTGGGATCATTCGGGGCAATTGCCCACCATTTTTTATTCAGGTCAGACATGTATTCGTAGAAGAAGGTTGGAGTATCCTCCGGCTTCAAGTCTTGGGTTCTCTCTTCCACAATGCCATCATACTTCTTTATCCAGTTGATGAGCCTGCTTGCTTCGTCCTCTTTGTCAAGAATCACTCCCATAATCTCAGTTTCCGGAATGATGTGATCTCTGCTTGCCAGGCCCATAGCGATAACTGGCACGCCTTTCAGCTTCTCGGATATTTCATCGGCTGTTGCGCCTTGTCTGGCTGGCACTATTACCAGATCGGGCTCCAGCGTCAGCACCTGTTCGTAATTCACCTCTTGGGAATGGATACTCACATCCGGAACATCTTTTAGGCCGAAATAAGGCATTCTTTTATGGAATGTGTTGTCAACGCCAACGATCATATCTCTCGCACCGAGAGCGAGCAGAGCTTCCATCTGGCGGTAGTCGGTTGAAATGATATTGTTAACAGGCAGATTGATGGTTACTGTCCTTCCAGCTTCATCCACAACCGTAATTGAACTCTCCGTATTGTTCACAATTTTCTCTTTTACTGTAATCTCTGCGGTTGATGGAAATGCCGCAATGCTCAAGAAGAGCGTTACCATTATTGCATACCGCATAACTTTCATTAAATTATCCCTCATCATTCGATTTCCTCTGTGGCCGTTACTTGAAATTTCACCATAGATAATTTCCTCATACTACTTATAATTTATGTAGCAAAATTAGATAATAATCAATTATTTACTGATACAATACAAGTCATTTAACCCGCCTCAGATAATTTGCTCATGCATAAAATATCAATCATTAGTAAAATAATTTATGCTATCAATCGCAGAATTTATATATCAAATCAAAAGACATAAAATCCCAAACACAGAAAGGTGAACATGGAATCCGCAATTGACATCAAGCAGCTTACCAAAGTCTATGATGGAAAGGTAAGTGCTCTGGATGGAGTCGATCTGACGGTAAAGGAGGCCAGCATCTTTGCCCTTCTCGGCCCCAATGGATCAGGCAAGACCACATTAATGCGGATCTTGACAACTCAGATTCATCCCACAACTGGCCTTGCACGTGCTTTTATCTATGATGTTGTAAAGGATGATGATGAAGTCAGAAAGATCATCGGGTATGTGCCCCAGGAGATGAGCGTCTGGACGGATATCACAGGGTATGAGAATCTGCTCATCTATGCCAAGATCTATGGAGTCTCCTCCAATCGCAGAACGAAGGCCATCTGGGATGCCCTGCAGAACATGGGCCTGGAGGATGTGGCGAACGGGTCCGTCAAGAAATACTCGGGCGGCATGATCCGCAGGCTTGAGATTGCCTGTGCCCTTCTGATCAAACCTAAAATTCTCTTTCTGGACGAGCCCACTCTGGGCCTTGATCCATCTGCCAGAAAAGCGGTATGGGAGAGCCTCAGATCGTTCAAGAAAGAATACGGCACTACGGTCTTCTTCAACACTCATTACATGGACGAGGCAGACCTGTATTCCGATGAGGTTGCTATTATCAACCGGGGTAAGATCGTAAAGACCGGAACTGCCAGCGAGCTTAAGCGTTCCCTTCATAGCGAGATCATATCCTTCCGTCTGGCAGACAATGGAAGCAAAAGCGGGCATCCTGCCGCAGCTTCTCTTAAACGAGAATCAGATGCCTTGAAGAAGATTCGGACTCTGAATCTGGTTGAGGATGCGGTCGTTCATGACAGCATCATGGATGTGGCAGTCGAGAACGGAGAGGTTGCGATGCCTTTGATCATCGACGTCTTGAGGAGCGAAGGGATCTCGCTGGAATGGATCAGATCGAGCAAGCCGACACTTGATGATGTCTTCTTAAAGTATGCCGGAATGCGAGATAGATCGGGTTAAAAATATGGCATTAAATGATTCGCTGAGGGAGATGTTTGCAATGATCGAGCTTGAGATGAGACGGCTCAGGCACGATCGTACTGAGATTTACACCCGCGCCGTTCAGCCTATCCTCTGGCTGGCGGTCTATGGAACGGTCATGAGCCATGTGAGGGACATTCCCACCAACGGTATTCCGTACATCGATTACATCACGCCGGGGGTGCTGCTTCAGTCGACCATCTTTGTCTCTGTCTTCTACGGCCTTACCATCGTCTGGGAGAGGGAGACCGGGATTTTAAAACGCCTGCTGGTAGCTCCTGCATCCAGATACGCCACAGTCACCGGCAGGGCTATTGCCTCTGGGGTCCGGGCTGTGGTTCAGGCTCTGATAATCTTCCCGGTGGCCATCTTGCTTGGCGTGAAGTTCATTGCCAATCCCATCTACATCCTCGCCGCCTTCATGATGCTGTTCATGGTCTCGGGAGGCTTTGCCGCCCTCTCCATTTTTGTGGCCTCTCTCATGAAGACCAGGGAGCGCTTCATGGGCATCGGCCAGGCCATGATCATGCCTTTATTCTTTGCCAGCAATGCTCTTTACCCTATCAAGCTGATGCCTCCCTTCCTTCAGTCCATAGCGGTTTTAAATCCCTTGACCTACGCGGTGGATGCGGTGAGGGGCTTGATGATAAGCGGGGATGTGGCAAATATCCCTGCGGACTTCGCGGCTGTGATGATCTTTGATGTCGTGGTCTTTATTGTGGCATCGATCAGCTTCAGAAGGATCATTCAATAAAATTCAATGAACGAACAATATTCGTTTTAAAACACTCGTGATTCGGTGACTCATACACGGAAGATGGAAATCGATACTTAACGAAAGATTTCCATGGGAAATAAATCGGAGACGATTCAATCTCGCTCGTCTCCTTTCCAAATTAGGGAAATGTGCCTCAGCTGCATACTGGGCTGGAGTTCATCGATCTGATGGGCACGACATAGGGCTTGTCAAGGTCTTTCATCACCTGCGCCTCAATTCCATAGACGTAGCCTATGTTGCTCTCCGTAATAAGTGAATTAGGGCTTCCAACGGCGTATACCTTTCCGCCCATCAACATGGCCAGCTTATCTGAGAACCTGGAAGCTAAGTTGAGGTCGTGAATGGCCATGACTGCGGAGATTCCCTTCTCTTTAACAAGGGAGCTTATCGTCTCCATGACATCGAGCTGATGCTTCATATCCAGGTTTGAGGTCGGCTCATCCAGGAGCAGCACCTCCGGCTCCTGGCAGAGGGCACGGGCGATAAGGACTTTCTGCTTCTGGCCGCCAGAGAGCTGGGAAAAATCTCTCATTGAGAACTTCTCCAGGTGCAGTAGCTCTAAGGTATCAGCAACCTTCTCGATGTCTGCATCTGAGACTCTCCAGCTTATGTGCGGCCTTCTGCCCATCAGCACAGTATCAAATACCGTGGTATTCAAAGGAGTCGAGCTGGATTGGGGAACATAGCCGAAGACGCGAGCAATCTCAACCGCAGACATCTCATCGAGCTTTCGGGAATCGAGGAGTATGCTTCCCTTCGGCTTTAGAATGCGATCGATGCATTTTATCAGGGTCGTTTTGCCGGATCCGTTTGGACCTACGAGGCTCAGAATCTCTGATTCTTCAATTATCACATTCAAATCATCCAGTATCTTGTTGCTTGAATAGCTAAAGGT
Source organism: Methanosaeta sp. PtaU1.Bin112 (assembly GCA_002067705.1). Classification (GTDB taxonomy): domain Archaea; phylum Halobacteriota; class Methanosarcinia; order Methanotrichales; family Methanotrichaceae; genus Methanothrix. Next base: position 21,118 of record MVRL01000103.1, on the reverse strand, counting down.
CAGATCTTTAATTGTGATTTTAACCATAAACCGTCGCGCTCCTTCAGGCAGCAGCCGATTGGCCCGTGAAATACTTCTGGTGCTCCATCGCCCATTGCATAATCGTGGCATGAGTTGGTATTATTAATAAAACTTTCTATTGGTATAGTATTACCAAATATTATTGGATTAAAAGAGTTCCTTCTTCTTGCGCATGAACAGGTAGACGAAGAAAGGCACCCCAATGAAGGAGGTCATTATCCCGACAGGCAGTATCACGGGAGAGAGAATAGCTCTGGCCGCAGTGTCCGCGCCCAAAAGCAGCAATGCACCAACGAGAGCCGAGGCCGGCAACAGGAATCGATTATCTCCGCCGATAACCATTCTCGTCAGGTGCGGCGATTGCCAGGCCAATTCCGCCCCCAATTGCCATGAAGATCCTGTGCAGCCTCAGTTCCCAGACCACCTCAGAAAAACAGTTGGTCTCGAATGCTCCTGGGAAAAATTTCGCCTCAATGGTCAGTTCGGCGAGTGGTTATCTTTTCTCGCCGTATACCAGGACAGTCGCTCTGTCCAGGTCGGCCGGTCGCTCCAGCTCGAGCAGATCGACTTTTTCCAATCCTGCCTGCCTGAACATATCCGCAACCTTCTCTGGCTCCGCGCCATTGTAAAATGGCAGGTTTCTGCCCACCTCTTCTCCAAAGTGATGGTTTCCTGAATGGGATTTCATATGAGGGATATCTGCTATGACTCTTCCTTGAGGGCGAACAACCCTGGCCCAATTTCTGGCCGCAGCCAGAGGATCAGCAAGTGTCCAGATCACATGCCTGCTGACCACGGCATCAAAGGTGCTGTCCGGAAATGATAGCATCTCCGCGTCCTGAACCTCAAAATTGACCGGGATCTTATGGGCTGCGGCCTTATCTCTTGCCTTTTGTATCTTGCTCTCTGCCCAGTCAACTCCCGTAACATTGTATCCCATCTCCCCGAGCAGCAGCGCCAGAAAGCCGGTTCCGGTTCCTATATCCAGGATCTTCAGGTCACTGCTGCCGAGCAACTGGCTCATTGCTCTTCTCCACATCTCCTTTTCCGAGGGGGAGTTTACCCTGTGACCTGGTGATGCATCATAATCGTGTCTGGGATTGTCCCAGAATGCTCTGATTTTCTTCTTTATCTCTGATTTATTTGGCCGCATAGATTCATTTGTCTCCATCGCACATTCTCCTGAAAATTGAAATGATCATAGGCATTGATAACGGAATAAAATTCCTGATATTGCTTCTCAAAAAGTGTTCACTTGGGCATGGGATATGCCCAAGTTCCATTTATATCCAGTCCAAAGAACTCCTTGAGGTATTCCTGGTTTAACTCTTCTGGATTGATATCCGCGAACAGCTCTGGATGCATGCATTTGGCAAAATATGCATGTCCTACAACCCATCTCGGTCCGCTGGTTATATCCCTATCAATTATATACATGTTGTTGTTCTTTATCGCGTTGATTTCGAGAAATCCGGTGAAGTTCCTCACGTCCTTAAGCTTCTGCCACAGGGCCGCCATATCTCCCACGCTCCTTCCCGGGCCGCTGTCTGCTCCCTTCATCAGATCCAGGAACATGAAATCAGGATTCTGAGTCAGCAGCCATTCCGGTTCGATCTCATAGGATGAGCTGGATCCAAGAGTTGATGCGATATTTGTGGCTGCACATCCATCAAAGATATTTCCGCCAATTGGTGTATAGGCAAACCATTGTTTCTGGTCTGCGTTGGATTCATAATAGAATGTGGGATACTCTGAGGATGGGATGTCCTTAACTCGGTCTTCTACTATTCCTTCATTCTTCTCAATCCAGCCGATTACCTTCTCAGATCCCTCTCGTTCTCCCAATACATAGCCCAGGAGCCTCAAATCAGGAATTATGGTTTTCCTGCTGGTGGGACTGATGGCTATGACCGGGCAGCCATTGAGCTTTTCAGAAGTATCATTTGCAGTGGAAGCCTTGCTGGTGGCAACCACTACCAGTTCAGGCTGCAATTTTAAAATCAGCTCGTAGTTGACCTCTCCGGCATGAACGGCAACTTCAGGCCTGTCTGCGAGTCCAAATTCCACCATTCGCTCATGGAAGGTAGTGTCGACGGCACAGATCTTATCACCTGCTCCAATTGCTATCAAAGGCTCTGTTGTGCGGTAATCCGCGGATATGAAGCGGCTGACCGGCAGCTTCACGGTGACCGTTCTATTTCCAGCGTCCTTAACCGTTATCGAATTGGCGTTATCGTCAATCAGAGCTTGGATTTGGTCAATATCCTGAGCGTCGATCTTTCCATCATTATTCGCATCTGCAAACTCCGTTGTTTGCTCTTTGCCGCCGATAACATCCTTTACATAAGCTATATCTTTCTCATCTATGACTTGATCCATGTTGGCATTTCCGAATACCTTGAGTATGTCCTCCCCAAATACGGATGGAGCTGCCAAGAGAAACAAGAATAATAACAATGCTAGCACTTTGCAGGCTTGTTTCATCTATATCACCACATATGATTTTTTATTTGCTTGATACTTCTACATTTTAAATGCAGATAATATGCTAATTGATATTAAAATAAGCGTTAATTATGATACTATTTAAGATTATTCCTCCAAGAAGATAAACTACAAGGTTATTTTGAGAAATTTATATTGAGAAATGAGTCCGGCGCAAAGAGGGTTAGTACTAACAGATTCCATCTAACAGGAAAAAATAGAAAGCAAGTTCTCTGCAAGCTCGCTCAATATTGAACCAGCGTTCCCTCTTCCTTGACTCTCTTTACTGCGTATTTGATTATGAACAGACTCGTAGGAATTAGAATCAAGCAGAAGATGATCAATGTGGATATCTCTGGGAGCAGATCATGCAGCGAATAGCCCTGTAGAAGTGCGTGCCTCATGCCGCTTAGCGAATAGGTCATGGGAAATAGATGAGAGATACTCTGCAGCCACCAGGGCAATACCTCGATTGGGAAGAATACGCCTCCGAAGAGTTCCGATGTGCTCATGAACATCATATTGATTGGGTCTCCTCTCTTAAAGATCATAATGAAGCTTGCAGCCAGTATGCCGAGGCTGCTGAAGCTCAATACCGTCAGAAGAAGGATGATCAATGCACCAGGCAGATTGGCATTGGTCAAATTCACGCCCAGGAGAATGCCAACCAGGAGATATAAGATGACTCTTATTGAGGCAAATATGAAGCTCCATAGTGATGAAAAGGTTATCACAGTAGCGGTATCTGTGGGAGTAACGAGCATGGCCTCCAATGTTCCCATCATCTGCTCATCTCTTATGGTCTCAGAGAAACCCCGTAGCGAGACCATCAGGTAGGTGGAAAAAGCTATGCCTATCAGGACAAAAGAGAAATAGTCTCCTCCGTAGGGTTCAAGATACTTGGCACCTGCGGTTCCTACGAGCTTGGCAACGAAGTAATAGGTCAGGATGTTAAATAGCATGAAGAACATCCTCAAGATGGACTCCAATTTGTAGCTCATCTGCAGCATATAGCTGCGCCTTATAAAAGCGAACGCCTTTCTCAAGATCACATTTATCTCCTCCCCATGCCAAACCCACCTTTATGCCGAAAGCGCATCTCTTTCATGAAGGAGGATTTCGGCTGTTTTTCTTCTTCCAGCCTCTTGCCGGAGTAGGATGTGAAAACGTCGCTTAATGTGGAATTGTCGCCAAGGCCGCTTTTCAGCTCCTGAGGAGAGCCGGAAACCTTGATCTTTCCTTCATCAAGGATAGCGATTCTGTTGCAGAGCTGTTCGGCTTCGCTCAGGTTATGGGTGGACAGAAATATGGTCTTTTCCTTTTCTCTGACGATGTAATCGTGGATAAAGTCCCTAGCGTCCTGGGCTGCTTTTGGGTCCAGGCTCCTTGTAGGTTCATCCATGAATAGGACTTTAGGATCGTTTATCAGCCCTCTGGCTATGGCCAGGCGCTGCTTCATTCCTGCGGAATAGCTAAGAAACGGGTCATCAGCCCTTGCCTGCAGGTTGACAATGTCCAGCAACTCAGCTACTCTCTTCTGTGCCTTATTGGAATATAAATTGTGAAGGTTGGCAAAAAATTCCAGGTTCTGCCTTCCGGTGAGCCTCCAGTAGAAGCTTCGCTCGTCTGTGGTGACATAACCGATGGATTCTCTGACCTTCTTGCTCTCATTTATCACATCGTATCCATTAACCCTTGCGGTTCCAGCGCTTTGAAATATCAAGGTGCATAATATCTTAATCAGCGTTGTCTTGCCGGCACCATTCGGCCCGAGCAGTCCGAATACCTCACCCTCTCGTACCTTCAGATTTATCCTTTCCAGGGAAGTTATCTCATCTTTGTTGAGCGGATGAGTGACAAGATCGAGAAGCCCTCGATGTAATAGAAATTTTTTCGTTAAGTCTTGAATCTCTATTGAATACATTCCTATGATATCACACCCATGATTTCCTTTGGGATTTTCTCACATTTGTGCCCCCAATTACAAGATATGGGTCTCTTCAATATTATTTGTTCATAATAGGACTATTTTTGTAAGCAATATTTAAGACTTCTTCCATTTGAATTCCGGCCAGAAGATCAACCAGTGATTGATCGATATTTCGGTAATAGCAATTCGATCATTGCACGCTGCCAAGATAAGTTTTAAATCCTATTCGGACATATTAAACGATTAATGAATACATCGCACTGGCCCTCAATGAGAATGGATACATTGATCTGGCCGAGTCTGATGCTAATTGCAATTTCCCTTTCATCGCTATGTGGCTGCATTGGAGATGATAATAATAAGCCACCGTGCAATAGCAGGTCATCTATTGCCCTGGGTACTCGTCTCGAACTCATGAATATGGGTCCGTATGTTATCGGGCTAAACCTGACAGACAATAATGAATATTATATCAGCGACGTAATAAGCGACAATGGACGAATCAAAACTGGGCCTTCTGATTGCTTTTCCTACACCAATTATACTCAATACAGAAGCGATATTCTGGACAGAAAGGGAGGGAATAGAAATCTATCCCTTGTAATAGGAAAATATGATGATGTAGCACGGACTGATGATAACCTTCTTGAGCTGGGTTTATCAAAATGGCCCTGGGATGAGAGCATTCCCTACGAGTCTCAATTTATTGGAGACCGAAGGTGGATCATCATTCATGGACCGCAAGAGGATGAAGTTGGTGCCGCCAGCTGGATCGAGGATAATACCATCTTCTCGGTCAGGATGTTCAATACCAGTGAGAGCGATTCCATTGATATACTGGGATCTGTCACCGAAAGATCCTCGTAGAGGGCAATTCGTTATGGAGATTGATGCCTGAACCATCAGGCAAGGATGGAAAACATGAGATCGGTGTTTTGGGCTTATCTGCTGGTCCTCCTGTCGGCAGGTGCAGTCGCCGGCATAGAGTCTTCACCTCAGTCCATAAGCGAGAGCATGCCATTGACGATCCATTATTCGCATGGAGCCTGCCATGCGGAATGGGGCAGGACGGATATCTGGATTGGAGAGGATGGTTCTGGCCTCTATGAGAGTGGAAGCGGCAATCTTGTCTTCTTCGATGACGGGCAGAGGTATGAGCAGGAAGATTTTCGAAAGACCTTTTCGCTTAATGAGACCGAATTAAGAGCTCTTCTCCATGCAATTGAGGAGAGCGGATTTTTTTCCCTCAACGATAGCTACTATAATCCTGAGGTTAGAGATGGCTCTTGCGAGGATATTTCAATTTCTGCAAACGGTTCGATAAAATCGGTGAGCATAAGCAATACGGTTTCACCGCAAGCTTACGAGATGGCAGCTCAGCTCATCGAGGGGATTGCAAAGAACAAGACCCTCGTCGTGCCCTACAGCTCTAAGTCTTTCTTATCTCTGATCGATGATTTGAATGACCGCGATCGGGATGTCCGGGCGGGTGCAGCGTCGGCTCTGGGTGATTACAAAGATGAAAGAGCAGTCGATCCATTGATTCGGGCGCTTCAAGATGATGATCATTATGTAAGATGGAGAGCAGCCTTGGCTTTAGGAGAGATCAACGATCCAAGAGCGGTCGATCCATTGATTGATGCGCTCAATGATAGTGATCATTATGTGAGGATGAACGCAGCCCAGGCGCTGGGAAATCTCAATGACAGCAGAGCAGTGGGTCCATTAATCCTGGCTCTGAATAATGCCGATAATGACTTGCGGCGGCTTGCTGTGCTATCCTTAGGAAACCTCAATGATAGCAGATCCGTCGATGCATTGATCCGGGCGCTCAAGGATGAGGATGAGTGGATCCGTGAGAATGCAGCAATGGCTTTGGGCCATCTTAAAGATCCAAGAGCAGTCGATTCACTGGTTCTCGCTCTCAATGATAGCGATTGGTATGTCAGGGAGATCGCAGCTTCGGCTCTGGTTGAGATTGGAGCGGCCAATGCCCTGATCACAGCTCTGAAGGACAAAGACTCCAGGATACGGGGTTATGCGGCAGAGGCTCTTATTGATCTTAGGGATCCTGCGGCGGTCGATCCTCTGATCCTGGCTCTCAAGGATGAGGACAGCTCTGTCCGACAGTATGCAGTGCTCGCTCTGGGAAATCTCAATGACAGCAGAGCTGTCGATCCGTTGATCTCGGCAATTGGGGATGATGACAGCTATGTCCGCAAGCATACGGCAGAGGCTCTTGGCCAGCTAAAAGATTCTAGAGCTTTTGATGCTCTTACTCAGGCGCTCAATGACAGCGATAGCGACGTGCGGGAAAGCGCAGCCCGCTCTCTGGGCAATTTCAATGATCGCCGGGCTTTCGATCCTCTAATGCAGGCTCTGCATGATAGCGAGAGCGCGGTCAGAGCGAGTGCAGCCCAGTCTCTCGGCCTTCTTGGCGATCTCAGAGCCACAGGATCGCTTATCCAGGCTCTTCTTGATGAGGATTGGGCCGTCCGGAGCGAGAGCGCAAGGTCCCTTGGCCTTCTTCGTGATACTGATGCCCTAGATCCGCTGATCAGGGCACTTAATGATAGCGATAGTGATGTACGGGGAAATGCCGCACGGTCTCTGGGCAATCTCGGCAATCTCAAAGCCATAGGCCCATTGATCCTGGCGCTCAATGACAGCAATTGGGACTTACAAACAATCGCTGCATCGGCTCTCGTTAATATAGACGGCATCAATCCACTGCTCATCGCTTTGAATGATAGCAGCAGCGATATCCGAAGCAGAGCTGCCCTGGCACTCGCCGATCTTGGAGACCGCAGAGCAGTCGGACCGCTTATCCTGGCACTAAATGATAGCAGCAGTGTTGTCAGATCGAGCGCAGCTTCCGCTCTTGGCGATCTTAACGATAGCCGTGCAGTCGGCTCGCTGATCCTGGCTCTCAATGATAGTGATTATGCTGTTCGCTACAGCGCTGCGTTTTCTCTCGAGGAGCTTAACGATAGGCTGGCCGTCGAATCACTGATCCTGGCCCTCAATGACAGTGATATTGATGTTCGGAGGGCGGCTGCGTCGGCCCTTGGGAATATTGGGGATGCCAGAGCACTGGGGCCGTTGATCCTCGCACTCCAGGACGATTCCAGCTTGGTGCGAGGCAGCGTTGCTTTGGCTCTTGGAAAACTCAAGGATAAGAGAGCCGTGCAACCACTGATCCTGGCTCTTGATGACAACTATAACATCGTGCGGCATTATGCGGCTATTGCTCTGGGAGACATAGCCGATCCCATATCCATTGGTCCATTGGAGCAGGCTCTCAATGATAGTGATATCGATGTCCGGGAAGCTGCCAGAAAGGCTATCGATGCCATCGGGATTGTAAAGCCGGAGTGGGGGTGATGTATTCGACTCGCATAATAATTACATATTACACGGAACCAATTTATACAAGTAGTCCTTTCTATGCTTATCGGTCTTTGGTCAAGGAGGGATAGTTTGGCTGAGAAAGAGATGAGGAACTTTGCCCTGCGGGATAAGGATGGTAACGAGATCGGGGTCTTTACTGGAAAAGCACCGCGACAGGCAGCCCTAAAAGCAGCTAATCGCGGCCACACTGACATCAGACTTCGGGAACGTGGAACAAAGAAGGTGCATATTTTTACCGGCGAGCGCGTGCAGATTAAGAAACCAAAGGATGCGCCTGCGTGGATGCCAGATGAGATATGGAAGCCCAAGGTAAAAAAGGTGGGAATGGAATATCTGGACAAATCTGCGGCAGATGTTGAAAAAATAGTGGTGGTCAAGCGTAAAAAGTAGTCATTATCGTTCGTCTGAGGTCTGTTCCCATCATTTTTTAGCTTGCATATTACACATGCATACTGCGCTTGCGTATTGCGCCTGCATATGCGGGCCGGTTAATGGTCTGTGATGTTTTTGATTATGATGTTATTCATTGCTATCTTAAGAGCAGAGCGCAGCCTTTTGGATCCCTGAGCTCTTATTAATATCTACGTCATTCGTCTAAAATAGAAAGATATAAATACGTTAAATGACGTTATAATTGCTTTAGAATAGGTGGTATATGATGAAGATTCGAATAATCAGTTCTCGCGAAGAGATCAACTCTATAAGGCCGAATGAGAAGGCAGTCCATCTTGCATTTAGAGCATCCAATGCTGACTTTCTCAATCTGTTGCAGAAGGCACCTCGGCTGCAGATGATTCAGGTTCCGCCTTCCTATATGAGGACTCTGTCTAAATCAATTGAGGCGTTCCTGGATATTCAGGGGGTCAAACTGCTGAAAGGAGATGTATGGGGTCACCGCAAGGATATTGATGAGTACTTCACCATCGAAGATGCTATTATCAGAGAGATTCGATCTCTCGCAGATAGCGGTGCCGCCATAGACAATGTTGCCCAGAAGGCCCGGATCAGCCCGCAGCTCGTCAAGTACATCTGCGAAGAGGCCACTCAAGCGGCAACGCTGTAGATTACGCTCACATAGGCGGTGACCTCTGCCATGCCTTTGGGAATGTAATTGACTGCTAAAAGCCCATTGGTCCTGTGGAAGGGCCGCATCCAGAATGCATGATGCATTCTCATGGGCATATCCCATTTATACGTCGGTCCAACCTCTATATAAGGATATATCGGTTCTTCTATTTCCAATGCTTTGCCGAGATTCAATCCAAAGCTGGATGCATAGTCTTCTGCTATGGCTTTGGCGTCTTTTAGGGCCTTCTTCCTGGCATCCTCCACAGCTTTGCTTGAGTCACTCAAGGCGTATCTCAAAATTTCTGCATCTGCCCCATTTGACCTAGCAACATCAAGCAACTTTTCGGTCTTGTTACTGTCAATTGTTTTCACTCTGAGAATAAGCTGTTCGGTAGCCCGATTTGCAGCAACGTCCCGACAGGTGGTGGTATTGTTCGCTTTATTGCATACCACTCTGCGGCTGGTTATGTAGCCTCTGCGTCTATCTGGCATTATCTCTTCTTTTCTTACTCCCTCTGCAATGAGGGATTTTTCGATGGCATTCAATAGCTCTGAATTGCTTGTTGCAGCCATAGTCAAATTATTGCTCTCGTTATGAGCACTGACCAGAATGATCGCCGTGTCAGCAGGAACCTGTACGGTTCCTATTCCTGTTACTCGAAGCGAACTGTCATCTGCGCAAACCATGGCTGTGCAGAGCACTAATGATATAAATCCTATCAAATAAATTAGCTTTGATCTCATTTCATTGCCTCCAATTGTTGTTGTTTTTGAATTGAATATCCTCCTGCTAAATGTCCCTCCTATTAATACTTAAAAAATTTTAAATATGTCTTCATTTCAACGGAACTTTGATCAATTTCTCTTCCGGCTTAGGCTCTCTCTTTGGTATTTTGAGCTTAAGTATGCCGTTCTCCATTGTGCCTTCTGCTCTTGATGGATCTACTTGTTCCGGGAAATTGACGGTCCTCTGGCATGAGCTGTAGGATCTTTCTCTATGGAGATAGTTTTCAGTCTTGTCTTCTTTCTCCGATTTCTTTTCCGCTTTAAGCTCCATGAAATCTTTGTTCAATTGAATATCGATGTCCTCTTTGGCAAATCCAGGTAGCTCTGTATTGACGACGTACTGATCGCCTTCATCAATAACGTCTATCAATGGCGCACGAATGGGGAGGATGCTTGCAGTCTTGGGAATAAATGTTCTCATTGGCATAAACGGCGCAAGTAGATCATCAAATGACCTTCTGAACTCATCGAAGATCGAATCAAATCCGCGAGCGAGTTCTGTTTCTCTGACTGGACTTTTTGCTAATACTCTTTCTCCGCTGGTGGGAGATTCAACAGTCTCTTTCTTTTCCGAGTCTGCCATACCACTCACCTCTAGAGCTGCTTTTTCTTCTTATAGATTTCTCTGTATCTTATAAAAAACTTTCTTTTCCATTGCTCATGGAACGGCAACTCTCACCTTCTTCTTAAAACTATCCTGTCTCCATTGCAGGCGCGCTTAAATATCTCCAATCCCTGTGTGATCTTTCCGATATGGTTCACAGATGAATAGGGTTGGGTCTTGCCGAAGAAGATGCAAAATGCCGGGCCCGGCGACCAGTAGCAGACATCTCCTGCGGATGAGGTGGGCGAAGGATTCTCGTTGTCCAACTGCAAAGGCACATCAAAATAGACCTCCTCGCCCCAGAGGTTGGCTATGCCTTCTATGGGAAGGGCATCGAAGAGCGCTTCCCTTGTCCTGGGATTTCTTTCATCCAGCTTTGCCAGGGCCTTTCCTTTTCCGATAATCTCAATCTCTATCATTCTCATGGATTAGAACACCCTTACTTATCGTTCGTCCTTTATTACTTTCGCCCCGCGCGCGGCAAATCTACTCATAGCTGCTGAGCATTGCTATACTTTAGACCGCCCGGCCAAACTCTCTTCTGACTACTCCCATCGGGCGGATCCATCCCCTTAATGGCTGCCGATCCAATTTGATGATCCAATTGATACTTGATGACCATTTTATCTATCTTCTCCTCAAGCGAATATGCAATCTATCCGAGTAATTGACGCCCAGGCTCAGCGCCAGGTCCCAGGCATCTCGGGCCTCCGGCATGTTCTGGTCTGTGCCATAAGCCATAATCCAGGTCCTCTCTTTTTCCAGGGAGGGGACGGCATCATGCAATTGCTCTGGGGTCCAGCACCAGGGAGCCTTTCCCAATACGAATTTGAGGTGGACGTTCTTCTTTTCTGCCCAAAAGGGGAGATGGAAGTTCGATCCACGCTTTGGGCTGACTACAGCATAATGGAGCTTTTCCAGGATGTCTTTCTCAATGGGATTGGTGCCGTTGGTCTCAATGTGAATCTCTTTTCCCTGGGCGTGCAACGATTGAATCAATTCCGACAGCTCTTCCATCTGCAAGGTGGGCTCTCCACCGGTGATGACTATCATCCTGCTTTGGATGCTCTTCATCACCTCCTCTGTGGATAATTCCCGGCTTGTTCGGTCATCCGTGTCGCAACCCTGGCAGCGAAGATTGCAGCCGGCCAGGCGAACGAAGGTAGCTGGTCTTCCCATGGCTGGGCCCTCGCCTTGGATGGAGCGGAATATCTCTATCAGGCGCATCTGCCGTTTTTCTTATTCCAACTGAGATAAATGCTATCCTCTCTCTCCCGCATTCAGCTTCTGCCTCATCGGACTGCCTCGTCTATTATCTCGAAGGACAATAATCTGCCCCTATATTCCATTTATCCCAGCGATCGATAAAAATCTCCTTGTAGTAGTAATGACAATAATGAGATAAGGATCTATAAAGAGATAAGGATCTTGCAAGGGAGAGTTTTGCGGATGATCATAAGAGATCTGGAAGAATGCAGGTACTTCCGGGCGATGGATAATACTCTGATCTGCGAGCTGCTTCACCCTGGGAGGGAGGGCCTGGACCTCCCCTACAGCATTGCTCATGCTATCTTGCAGCCGGGCGAGGCATCGCTTCCACATCGGCTGAAAAAATCTGCAGAGGTTTATCTTATTCTGGAGGGAGAGGGCCAGATGCACATCGACCGTGAGATCTCTCCGGTTCGAGCCGGCCAGGCAGTGCTGGTGCCGCCCGGCTCCTGGCAGCATATTCGAAATTCAGGTGACGCTATTTTAAAGGTCATCTGCCTGGTCAGCCCATGCTGGCGGGCAGATGATGAAGAGACTTTTGACAATCTTTCGGAGGAGCATAGAAAATGCTAAATCGGGAATGGCAATGCAAACTGATCTGCAAAATCGCGATGATCTCCTGAAAAGAGAGGCGGCTCGCGTTAGAGATGAGAGAAAGTCCAGAGGACTGGATGGCCTGGTGGGAGGGCTTCAGGCTGTAATTATCAACACAGAGAGCCACCTGCAGAGAGCAGCGGCAGAGGAGCTTATCAGATATAGCGGCCTTCAGTTTAAGGGGGGATTTGTGGATTCAGGGCAAAAGACCTGTGTTCTCAGAGTCCCGGGCTCAGATAAGTTCCGTTCGGCAGACTTTCTCATCCGCTGCAGGCTGAAGGGAGAAAATCCATTCAGCGCCTTTAACATTGCTCCTCAGACCGGTGGTTACCCTAATACTCGTCTGGAGACATTTATCTTTGAAACTCGAGATATAGAGAGTTATGTAACCCTGCAATCCCAGGCAGGCTTCAAATTCCAGAGTGGAATCCTCGATTTTGGCAACTACTATTTTGTTCAGACGGTCCCTTCTCAGTTCACCGGAAACTCTCTTGGATTCATCGAATGGAAGGGCAAGAGAGGTGATTACTCCACAGCTGAGAGCCAGAGCATGGAAGGGAAGGCTCAGTCATCCGTCTTATCCGCAGACGGAGATCTCAAATCCGCTGGATCAGCCGTCAGATCGGCGAGCATATCAGCCAGGCTGTCTCATCTGAGAAATATTCGCTGGCTGGACCATGCCGCTACACGGGTCAGGGCTCAGGATCGCGATCCTGCCATATTGGAGTTCATGAGGCTCACCAATTACAATTTCGATTTCGCCATTTATGTGAGGAGCCTCAATTCCATTACCAATGTGGCCCGTCTCTCCTCTTCCGACTTTGCCATGGTCTTCACCTCCGGGATTGCTCCTTTTGTCAGCCCGCAGGCATCTGGTCCCACAGAGAAATTCATAAGCAACTTCGGCCCTCGCGTCCATCACATCGCCTTCCAGACAGAGGAGATTGATGCCACTGTAGAGGCTCTGCGAAGAGATGGGATGCAATTCCTCCTCGATCTGGTGGGCTCTCCTGAGGAGGGACTGAAGCAGATATTCAGCCAGCCTTCCAGGAATACTCTCCTGGTCACAGAATATATTCATCGATATGGCGGATTCGACGGTTTTTTCACCAAATCCAATGTTACCAGCCTCACAAAAGCTACCGAAAATCAGTAGACGGAAATAAATATATGCAATAGATGCTAAAACCAATTGAAGCTAAGGAGAGGCCCGAGATAATCGGATACGGGAAAATTCGCATCATTGGAAGGGCGAGGAATGGTGTCGCTGATGAAATCTATAACGGGCAATGAGCTTTTCAATCTCATCTTATGCATAGCCATATGCGAGATGGCTGGAATCATAGGCTCGCAGTTTACCGCGAGAACCGTTACCACCTGGTATCCAACCCTTGAGAAGCCCTGGTTTACGCCGCCAGGGTCGGTTATCTCTGTGATTTGGATCATTCTCTTTGCTCTTATGGGCCTTTCTCTCTTCCTTGTCTGGCAAGAGAGGATGAGCAGCAAAGCCAGCAGAATTGCTCTGGGCGTATTTGCTCTTCAGCTAGTGGTCAATGTTCTCTGGTCCTATGCCTTTTTTGGATTGCAGTCGCCTCTGGCTGCACTCGCAGTAATTGCCTTGCTCTGGCTTCTCATACTGCAATGCATAATCCGGTTCTGGCATATCAGCAAATATGCAGCTGTGCTTCTCATTCCATATATCCTCTGGGTGAGCTTTGCAGCGTATCTCAATTATTCTCTCTGGAGGCTTAATTTCTGAATTTGCATGAATTTTTGCTCGGACCGATTCAGATATAAGCAAAGAATTGGATAATGCTCGATATTGAGATGGTGCCCGGACAATGCAAGGTAGAATGATTCAATTGCTGCTAATGATTCTGCTTGCGACTGCGATTATAGCAGCAGAGGCTTCTTTAAATCCTCTTTTCGAAGATTCCGTCCAGTCCAATTCGTCCTATAATAGCTCGGCAATCACTTTTGTAAGCGATAACAGTATTTCCAGCGCTCCTGTGATTCTCATGCCCGGGAGCGGTTACTATTCGTCTCATCCTTTCGCCATTGGCGGCGGAGTTGGCAGCCAGACTGTGCTTTACAATAGCGATCCTAATTCAGCGACCGCCATGAGCCACGAGGTTGGCTCAGCCCAGAATCTCTCAGGCCGCAGTGAGTTTTCTGCCATTTCTCGCAGCACACAGAGCGAATATTATGATCGCAGCTATACCACGACGGCAATGAAGATCGATGAAACCGTGACGAGCGGCAAGGTGGAGATTGGTGTTCTTTCCGGAGGCGAGGGACATGCCTGGAAGAATCCGGCCTTAGAGATCGAAGAGGAATATGTCGGCACATATCACATAACTAAAAATTTTACCATTAATAGCAGCCTCTCAAAAACGAGAGCCTTTGATGGATGGCAGAATTGCTGTGGGGCAATTGGAGTCGGCATTGGGATATCATCGCCCAGGCTGTCTCTGCTCAGCGCCGATGAGGTCTTTAATTGCAGGCGAAGCAGATAGTGATCTGCTAAGTTCTAGGTGCGTGTTCAAGGAACTGATTTGAAAGTGATTAGAAACTGATTCGAGGTGCAATAGATGCTCTTGGAAAGGATTGTCTCTGAGGGCCTGGCTCACTACTCTTACCTGGTCGGTGACAGGAACCTGGCCCTGGTAATCGATCCCAGAAGGGATGTTGACGACTACATAAAGATGGCTGCTGCATCTGGGATGAGGATTGCTCATATTCTTGAGACGCACAGGAATGAGGACTACTTCATTGGATCTATGGAGCTGGCAACCCGGACGGGAGCAGAGGTCTGGCATGCTGACCGCCAGTGGGATTATCAGTATGGCCATGCTGTCGCCGACGGCCAGAGGTGGAAGGTGGGCCGCCTGGAGATCGAGGCCATCTCTACCCCCGGCCATACTCCGGGAAGCATGAGCTATCTGCTGCGTGATCCGGCAGGAATTGCTTGGATGCTATTCTGCGGGGATGCACTCTTTGCCGGAGAGGTGGGAAGAATTGACCTGCTGGGTGCAGATCAGGCGGCAGAGAATGCCGGACTGCTCTACGAGAGCATTTTTTCAAGAATACTGCCTCTGGGTGATGAGGTCATCCTCTGTCCCGCCCACGGCTCCGGCTCGGTCTGCGGGGAAGCGATTGCCGAGCGTCTTTGGACCAGCGTCGGCATCGAGAAGAAGCACAATCCCCGGCTTCAGGCAAAGAGCAAGGAGCAATTTGTGGCCTCGCTGCAAACGAGCCATCCGGGCAGGCCGCCATACTTCCGCCGCATGGAAAAGGTGAACCTGGAAGGCAGGCCGCTTCTGGGGGCGCAGCCTTCTCCCCTTCCCCTGGATGCCAGGAGCTTTTGGCAGTTGTCTCTCTCGCAGAACGCCCAAATCCTGGATACGCGCCAGGAGCTGGCTTTTTCTGCTGCTCATGTTCCCGGATCGCAATCCATCTGGCTGGACGGTCTGGCCAGCTTCGCAGGATGGTTCCTCGGTTACGACCGGCCCATTCTCCTCGTGGGAGAAGGCAATCAGGCGGATAGGGTGGCTGCCATTCTCCTCCGCCTTGGGTTCGATAATATCTCCGGATTTCTGGCTGGTGGTATGCTCAGCTGGCATATGTCCGGGCAGCAGTCGCAGTCAATTAGAACCCAGATCGTGCAGGACCTCTGCCGCCAGATAGATGGGGGCGAGCCGGTATGGATTTTGGATGTCAGGTTTGCGGGCGAGCTTGACAAAGACGGCAGGATCGAGGGGGCGCAGCATATTCCCATCACAGCCATCTCTGAGAGGATGGATGAGGTGCCACAGGATCGGGATGTAGCCATTTTCTGCGGCAGTGGCATGCGGTCTATGGTGGCAGCCAGCTATCTGAGGGCGCGGGGTTGGAAGAGGCTGAGCGTCGTTTTGGGTGGCATGGCTGGCTGGAGATCGATAAAATGCCCTCTCAGGTAGGCAGGTGGATGGCCGGGGTAACTGCAAAGGCCGATAAACCTTTAAAAACCAAAAAAAGCGAAATGGAGACGGCGTGCCGCGCGGCGAGCGGCGGGGCATTTAAGGCGTTGCCTTCCATTTCCCTCTACATGGCGAGCCTTATGGGCACGAGCACCTGGTCAATGACATAGACGATGCCGTTGGCATACCTCTCGGACTGCAGGACACTCGCGCTGCCTGCCAGGCCCAGGTTTGCGTCGATTGCCAGAGAGTCACCCAGCATGGTCTTAGCGGAATTGCTCTCGCTCGCATTGATCAGGCTCTCCGAATCGACAATGTGGTAGGAGAGAAGGTTTCTCATTCCTGCGTCTTTCTTGTTGATGGCGTCAATTGTGGCTTTTGCGGCGTCAAAGGCGCTGTCGCTGGGGGCGAATATCGTAAACGGCCCCTCGGAAAGGCTCTCCATGCCCATCAGTCCCTGGCCGTTGAGAGTATCGGCGAGGCCCGCGGATTTGATGGCTGCTGCGAACTTCTTGGCTCCCAGGTCATTGGCAGCCTCGATCACACCCAGGCGGGAAGCGGTCTTGGGCAGCAGCACTCTGTCGATCACATAGATGGTGCCGTTGGCGTAGCTCTGAGATCCGGTAACATTGGCCCCATTTACCTTCAAGCCATCTGTGCTATTGATTGTCAGGTTCTCGCCCTGCATAGTCTTCGCTGACGATAGCTCGGATATGTTCTCAAAGCGGCCGTCGTTCCAGACGATATGATAGGCGAGTATCCTCTTTAGCTCGGTGGCGTTCTCCTTGACTGCATTCATGTCGATATCGGTCGCCTCAGCAAATGCTGCATCGCTGGGCGCGAAGATCACAAAGGATCCCGGGCCGATCACCAGCACGCCCTGGTTGTCCAGGGTATCTGCAAGTCCAGATCCATCAATGGCGGCAGCAAACTCGCTGAGGCCCAGATCGCCGGCGGCATCCATTATCTTTAGCTTTGCTGCCCCGCTATCCTGGGCAAAGCCAGAGCTCATGCAAAGCATGGCCGCAGAGAACAGGCAGAGAATTGTCCCGATTTTCTTAAACATCTTTTTAACCTCCACTCTTTTCAGCAAACAAGTGGTAGCTGGCTTTGAAGATAAATTTATTGGCGGCGTGTACTGTGTGGCATAAACGGCTTTCACCCCGCCAAGGCCGAAAAATTGAATACCGATCGGGTGGCATGCTCATCTGTGAAGCCGACTCTCTGCCTCTTCGCAGCTCTTCTCATCATGATTTCCCTTGCAATTCCAGCTTCGGCCCATGTGCCACTCACTGCCGGAGGAAATGAGAACCTCTCCTCGGCCATGCACATCTCCGATCCAGGCAAGTCCTGGGCGGTTTATGGCACTCTGGACAAGGACATCGTTCATTACTACAGCTTCGACCTGGAGGAGGGCGAGCGAATCTATCTCTCACTTTTCAAGACCGCGGATCTGTTAGAAAAGGACTTTCTTCCTGCCCTGCTGCTCCTCGGTCCGGGATTTGGCGGCAGCTCTCATCTGCCTGAGAATCTGAAACTTCCGCCGCAGGCATCCAGCCTGAAGATTCTGGTGGCAGAGAGCAGGGGCGCCTTCCCGGCAGTATACGAGCCTTTCGGGCCGAGCAGCTTCAGAGAAGTTGCGGAGCTAAACCTCTCCGCACCCAAATCGGCTCGCTACTATGCGGTGGTTTATGATAATTCCAATGGCAAAGCGAACGCAGTAGGCCACTACGGGCTTGCGGTGGGCTATCGGGAGGAGTTTGGCTTTCTGGAGCGGATTACTACACCCGTGCGGCTCATATCCGTTTACCTCTGGGAGGGACAGAGCCTGGCAGTCATTCTCATTCCTTACCTCGTGGCCGAGATCCTGGCGCTCCTCATGTTTTGGCGCAGCTCCCGGAAGACCTCATACTTTCTGGCCGGCTCTCTGGCCGGATTTCTCTTCCTGGCCAGCAGCGCCTCCGTGCTCACCCAGATGGTCTTCAATCTGACCCGTGCTCCCTTTGGGCCGGAGGTCTACATCACCCTGGCCATTGCCTTTTTGCATGCTCTGCTGGGCGTGGTGACCATTCGTCTGGCCAGAGGCGAGGCCGGGCTGCTGCAAAGAGTCCTCCTGGCGGTGATCGGAACCATCGCCCTGCTGGCTGGATCAGGCCTGATCATGGGACCCATCCTTGCCCTGGCGGCAAGCCTGCTGCCTTCCAGAAGCGGGAGCATCTTTGGCAAACCTGCTGCTAAAACTCCAGAGAAATAACCTGACCATTTTTCTCATGCTATTTTCTGCCAATAAAGTCATCCAGCGTCGCATTCCTCCGGTTCTGCACCAGCCGCAGACCCGCAGCCTCCTGATCTCTTCTGGGCATGTTCCTCTTGAATGCCGCCAGATTCTTTCTCTCCGGGCAGTACTGGCTGTCGTAGTAGACCTGCCAGAGATCCTCGACCCCGGAAGGGTCCTTGCACGGCTCCCTGCAATTGCAGTCGCAGACTGCGGCTTTTTCCTCGCCGTTCTCATCCTGGCTGCATTTCAGTGCCGCCATAAGCCTCAGCCTCTCCAGAGTCTCGGCCATCCCGCCGCCCCGCTGCCGCCAGATCCTGCCATCCCGAGAGAGGGCTATCCAGCTCTCCCTGCCGTTTCCCAATACTACTATCGTTCCTTCGTTTCTGCGGGCGAAGCTGTCGCAGACGTGCTCACCTATTCTGTGCCTGGGCTTCATAAAGCCATAGAGCACAGCTGAGCCGAGCGGGGCAAGTCTCACAAATGCCTTCATGCGGTGCGATTCTCCCATGACCGCATAGACCATCCTCTTGATGCGGACCGCTTCCGGATCGGTCGAGGTCTCCAGCTCCAGAGACCGCATCTCCTTAGCCCTGGCAAGAAGCCGCTCCGTGCACTCCTCATGCATGGCGAGGTAGCGGCAGAATCCCTCCGGCACCCTCAAGGCTGCCACATCTCCAGGGTGGTGTCCCGCCAGCCGTTGATCTTCAGAAATGGAGCCGCTCTCTTCACTGCGATTCCCATGGCAGAGAGATCTGCTTTGCTGCCGATGGGCCGGCTCTTCCGGATGGCCATGATCCGGCGGGCGCTCTTTGGGCCGATGCCCGGCACTCTCAATAGCTCCGGCAGCGTGGCGGTATTGGGGTCCACCGGCCGGTCCAGGAACTCTCTGGCAATGGCCATCTTGGGATCGGCGTTGCTGAGAAAGCCATCCTCATTGAAGGCATGGGAGATCTCCTCCGTCCGGAAACGGTAGATCCGGTAGAGCCAGTCCATCTGGTAGAGGCGGTGCTCTCTCCAGAGCGGCTGGGCGGCTTTCTTTTCCAGGGGCGTTCCCGGCTGTGGGGAAAAAGCGCTGTAGTAGGCCCTCTTCACGCCGATCTCCCTGTACTCGTGAATAACCCTCTGAAAGATCTCCTCGTCGCTCTCTCCAGCCGCTCCCACAATCAGCTGGGTGGTCTGGCCGGCGGGCAGGACGGATGGCGATCTTCCTCCTTCTTTCAGTATCTGCTGGATGTATCTCTGCCTCTGCAGGATATCATTATCATAATCCTTGGTCGAGCAGATCTCATTCATATGGGTGGATGATGCAGCCTCCAGATTGATGCTGAGGCGATCGGCCAGCAGAGCCGCCTCCTGGATGTGAGCCTGGCTGCTGCCGGGCAGCACCTTGAGGTGAATGTATCCTTTGAAAGCGAATTTTTCCCGGAGCAGCCGGGCGGTCTCAATCATCTTCTCTGTGATGCGGTCCTCATCTCTGCCGGCGCCAGAGGAGAGAAAGAGCCCTTCGATGTAGTTTGACCGGTAAAGGGAATGGGTGATCCTGGCCAGCTCTTCCGGGGTGTAGGAGAAGGCTTTGGTTTTGCGGCTGCAGCCGATGGCATTGATGCAGTAGCTGCACTGGTGGGTGCAGTGGTTGGTGTAAAGGGTTTTGAAGAGGCTCACGCATCTTCCGTCCTGGGTGAAGGCGTGGCAGATTCCGGGCAGGGGCTTCTCCCGCGGCGAATAGGTGGAGGCGCAGACATCATGGCGCGTGCCCTCTCCCAGGCTGCGAAGCTTCTCAGCGTCTACTCCTGCCCCATCAATTCCCATCAGTGCAGCGCCCTGTGCCGGCCCGGATGAGTCGAATCTGCACTCTGCCGCCAGGTGGGCGATCTTGTCCAGACTGACCATTGCCTTTGTGTGGCAGCTACTGGATTATAGCCAATACGCAAGCGGGGCGAAAGTAATCTCCTCGAAATCCTTTTTAGTATGGGGGAAACATTAAGCGATGAGAAGTGAAATCCCGCAGCAATTCTTCCCAGAGGTAAGATTGGATGCCCGAAGAGATCTTCAAGATGCCACGCATGGCAAAAGCCGAATATGACCGTCTGGTGGAGGAGCAGTATGTCTGCCGCATCGCTTTTCAGGGTGAGAAGCACCCTTACATCGCTCCATTCATCTATGTCTTCGATGGCCGGTTCATGTATTTTCTCTCCACCAACTACGGCAAGAAGGTAAAGCACTTTAGGGACAATCCCCTGGTGACCGTGGAGATAGAGCACTACTCAGCCGATCTCTCTCTTTTCCGCTTTGTAGCTCTGCCCGGGCGGCTGGTGCAGGTAGAGGATGCGCTTCAGAAGATGGCGGTACGGGAGATGTTCGTGCGCCTGATCCGGGGCCGATCCCTTTCCCCCAATGTCCTCTCTGCTCTCGGCCATTCTCCGCAGGAGCCGGTGGAGGTCCTGCTCCGGGATGAAAAGAACTCCGTCTGGAAGCTGGTGAACGTCAAAACAGACGATATTCTGGGGCTGAAGAGCCATGGCCCTTAGATCGAGGCAGCAACTTTAGCCCTTAAATTTGTTGATTTCGGAAAAGAGACTGTTCTTTGTGGTATTTCTGCGTTCGGGTTGGACGCCCGGCTCGGTTTTGCTGCCCGCAGAGCCGGGGCAGGCTTGGATACTTGGCGGTTATAGTTGGTGGGTATGTGAAGCCACGACTTTTCAGTCATGGAGACT
>MVRL01000102.1 GCA_002067705.1 Methanosaeta sp. PtaU1.Bin112 | reverse complement strand
TTCGCCTATTAAAGGAGATCGTGAGCTGGGTTTAGACCGTCGTGAGACAGGTCGGTTACTATCTGTTAGGGGTGTGTTGCGGTCTGAGGGGAAGTTAGCTTTAGTACGAGAGGAACAAGCGAACGGCACCTCTGGTCTATCGGCTGTCTGGCAAGGCATGCCGAGCAGCTACGTGCTTCAGGATAAGGGCTGAAAGCATCTAAGCCCGAAACCTTTCCCGAAAAGAGACCGCTTAGAGTACTCGTAAAAGACGAGTTTGATAGAGCTGGTGTGTAAGCACCAAGGCAACGAGGTGTTCAGCTCGCAGCTACTAATAACTCCGCAGCGCTCCGCTAAACTCGGGCGAAATCTGGTTCGCAAAGCTAAAAACATGTGCACTTTAACCAAAGAAATGCCTTCAATTTAAAATGGGAAGGCATCCTACCGGTTCGAATCCGGGCTTTGGATTCGAGCATGGCGGCCAGAGCGACGGGGAGACTCCTGAACCCTTTCCGAACTCAGAAGATAAGCCCGTCCACGTTCCATACTGTACTCAGGTGCGCGAGCCCTCGGGAAATATGGATCGCTGCCATGCTCACCTAACTACTTCTTTGTATCTTTAAATGGAGATTGGGCTCCATAATTACTATTAACTTGATCTGGCTTAGCCATGCTGCAAGGTCGATGGGGCTGCTGTGCGCCCCGCGAGAATAACAGCATCCCCTTGCTCGTGGCATGTCCCCGTGGCCACGGGGGCAGGGAGCGGTCCAGCCCCGGAAAGACAGCCCCCGCCAGAACTCGCGTGAAACCGGGCAACGCGCGCGGGGTCCCGGAAGAGAGCACGGATTCAGTTCAAAGGCCCACGTTAAGCCATTGATGCAGATGAGCAAAAACTGAAGATATCTTACAAAGGTTGCCTAGGCTTTTGAGCTGGCTGCAATTCTGATGGCAGTGTAGCTAATTGGTATAAAAATACCTCCAACCATGTGCCACTTTCATCATCAAGGGTGACCTTTGGTCATGAGCTCTTGATATAAAAATGGTACATGGTTGGAGCCATTTTTGATATCAAC
This sequence comes from Methanosaeta sp. PtaU1.Bin112, assembly GCA_002067705.1. Lineage (GTDB taxonomy): Archaea > Halobacteriota > Methanosarcinia > Methanotrichales > Methanotrichaceae > Methanothrix. Next base: position 51,223 of record MVRL01000102.1, on the reverse strand, counting down.
TCAGCACACTACCGATTTTATTTTATCTTTGATCAAATCCATTATGAGATCGAAAGCTATCGATCGATTGCCACGAAGCATTTTTCTTCTTTATGTATCTGGATTAGAGCTTTCATTCTGTCTATATTTTAAGCATGCTCCTGATAGAGCTAATGCGGAGGTTTAGAGATGCCTTTTTCGTATTCATCTAAACCTTTCAGATTCAAGAATGGAATTGAAATATTTTGTCATCTTTGTCTATTTTAGTACATTAAATAGCCAGCGGAATTTTTTTATGAGTATGTGTATAATCCAAGCATATCGATCTATTCACATGTGTACACTTTAAGTGTCTATTAATACTAGTGAATGTTCTTTACTGTCTGGGAGAATTGAATGAGGCTTAGAGTAGTTAGCTCAAAAAATGAGATTTCAAATCTCAATCCTAATGAGAAGATGGTTCATCTGGCCTTTCGCGCCAGCAATGTAGATTTCCTCGGCTTGATGCAAAGATGTCCAAGACTGAGGATGATTCAGGTCCCTCCATCCTATCATAAGACGATGTCCAGCGCCATTCAGGTATTTCTGGACATGCAAGGCATCGAGCTGCTGGAAGGAGATGTATGGGGCCATAGAAAAGATCTGGACGAATACTTTACCATTGAGGATGCAACTGTAGAGGAGATCAGTTCCCTGGTTGCCGGCGGTGCCTCTATGGAAGATCTGGCAAGCCAAATCCAGAAGAAAGCTAGACTTGGCCCGGATCTAATCAAATATATCGCAAAGAGCAAGATTACAGCATAAAAGCATTCACTTAATTTTTTATGCCTCTGCCTCTAGCAAGGCGGTTTTTTGCGAGGATGCCTATTATTCAACAATCGGACATGATTATTTGGATACGATTGGAAAAATAATCGACCCACCCTGGCCGAATGCCTTTCACTGCCATTGGATCAAGATCCGACTAATCCGCTCGATGCACATTCTCGATGCACATATTTGTCCCTAGAACGCCAATAAGCGGCCTTGGCCCTTATTTTCCATTCCATAGAATCAAACCCCAATGCAAACATTATTAAACCCTGGGCGGAAAGAGTATGGCGGCAGGGACGATATGCCTGGTAATATTCATCATACCAAAAAAGAGTGTATTCAGAGTGGCCATTGTCAAGAAGGCCCAATGATCTTGATCTGCTTTAAAACCTGTCTGCTTACTTTCGGAGGAATTTAATTGTCCACAAAATTGATGCCATCTATTTGCCCCTACTGCGCAGTGGGTTGCGGCTTGTATCTGGTAGTAGAGAAAGGCAAAGCTACCGGCATTGAGTATATGGCAGAGCATCCGACCAATGAGGGCGCTCTCTGTCCCAAGGGCAACGCTGTTCTGGAGTTCTTGAATCATGAGGAGAGGCTCAAGTATCCCTTGAAGAGAATAGGTGAAGATTTCGTCAGAATCTCCTGGGATGAGGCACTGGATTTGGCAGCCGGAGCATTGGCTCGAAACAAGAAGAAGCATGGAGCCAAATCTCTTGGTTTCATGGTCTCATCTCGCTGCAACAATGAAGAAGATTACTTGATGCAAAAGCTCGCCCGTCTCCTCGGCAGCCCGAACGTGGACAACTGTGCTCGCCTCTGCCATTCTCCTACGGTGGTAGGACTCGGTGCAGTCTTTGGAACAGGAGCCATGACCAATAATCTTCTCGACCTGCAGAACTCTCAGTGCATCTTTGCCATCGGCACAAACTTCACCGAGGCCCACCCCATAGTCTCCCGATGGGCGCAGAAGGCCAAAGACAATGGTGCTGTGGTTATCGTGGCCGATCCGAGGATTACCTCTACCTCCTGGATGGCAGATATTCACCTGAGAATCAAGCCCGGCAGCGACATCGACCTCTTGAGGGGCATGATGAAGGTAATAGTGGACGAGGGCATGATAGACCAGAGATTCATCAGTGAGAGAACGGAAGGCTTTGCCGAGCTGCTGGCCAACCTCAGCGATGTTACCCTCGAAAAGACTGCCGAGCTGACCGGAGTCCCTGCAGCAGATATCATCAAGGCAGCGAGAAGTTATGCCAAATCTCCTGCTTCCGCTCTGCTTTACTCCATGGGAATCACCCAGCACGTCTGCGGCACAGACAATGTGAAAGCCTGCGCTACAATTGCATTGATTTCCGGGCAAATAGGCAGGCCTGGCGCTGGAGTCATGCCCATGCGAGGACAGAACAACGTCCAGGGAAATTGCGATATGGGCGGCATGGCCGAATTTTATCCCGGATACAAGAAAGCCTCTGACCCAAAATCGCTGGATTTCTTTAAGGCTGCCTGGAAAGCAGACGATCTGCCTCTCGGCCCGGGCCTGACTGCAACTGAGATGACAGAAGCGGCGCTGGAGGGACGAATCAAAGCCCTTTACCTCATCGGAGAAGATCCCGTCATCTGCGATGCCAATATCAACAAGACCAGAGCGGCGCTGGACAAACTTGACTTTCTCATCGTCCAGGAGATCTTCATGACCGCCACCGCCAAGATGGCAGACCTCATCCTGCCGGCTGCTGCCTGGGCTGAGAAGGACGGCAGCTACACCTCAATGGAGCGGCGGGTGCAGTGGATCGACCAGGCAGTGCCTGCCGTGGGCGAGGCGAAGGAAGGTCTCTGGATCATCAATGAGATCGGCAAAAGGCTGGGTCTGGATCTGAGCGGCACTTCTGCAGAGGATGTCCTAAAGGAGATCAACCGCAATGTACCTCAATACGGAGGCATGACAAAAGAGCGGATCTCTAAGATCGGAGGGCTGCGCTGGCCCTGTCCGGACGAAAAGCACCCTGGAACTGATATTCTGCACAGGGAACGGTTCTCCCATCCGAATGGGAAGGCAAATATCGCCTCAGTGGTGAACAGGCCTCCCGGCGAGCAGACCAGCGAGATGTATCCTCTCCTTCTCTCAACTGGCAGAATTGTGGTTCACTACAACAGCGGCTCCATGACACGCAGGAGTCCCTCGCTTCTGGAAAGGGACTTTGAGCTTTATGTTGAGATCAACCCCAAGGATGCTGCAGAGCTGAGGGTCCGTCAGGATGACATGGTAAGGGTGAAAACCGTTAGAGGAGAGACGGAAGCCAGGGCCCGTGTGACTGAAAAGGTCAAGCCCGGAATGGTCTTTATGCCCTTCCACTGGCAGGGAACCAACATCATAACCTCCGATGCCCTCGATCCGGTCTCCAAGATCCCGGAGTACAAGATGGCAGCATGCCGGATAGAAGCGATGGGGTGAGAATTGGCGGATCATCATATACTTTTTTCCGATAAGCTTCCAGATCATCCAAATTCCAGGCCTCTTTCCGCTGCCGTGCAAAAGCTCTTTATGCCATTCCCTGCAATCTCAATGGAGGCAGGGTAACGGATGAGAGAGGTTTTACTGGAATCCCGAGATGATAGGCAGCATGTCTATCTGCCGGAAAAGTGCATCGGCTGTGGATCATGCGTCCAGGTCTGCCCAAAGGGGGAGCTGGTCATTGGCTCAGTGGGGGCTGTGGCCCGAGGTCTGATTGACAAGGACTTCATTGAGAAGAAAAAGAGCGGAGCCTGCGTCCTATGCGCTCTTTGCGCCCGCGTCTGCCCCACCGGTGCTCTGGAGCTTCGCACGGCTGGCAAGGCAGAAAGGGACGAGTCCTATCTCAGCGCGGCAATGCAGCCGACGACTGTAAATGATAAATGCGTGCACTGCGGCCTGTGCGTTGATGTCTGCCCGCAGTCCTGCATTGAAATAGAGGACAGGCAGCTGGCAGAAGACGGAAGCCTGAGGATGGAAGGAAAGACGAAGATAGACCTCAGCCGCTGTGTACACTGTGGCTGGTGTGCTCAGGTCTGCCCGGCTGGAGCCATAACTTTCCAGAAGCCCTTCTCCGGCCAGTTCTTCCGGGACGACAATATCTGCCAGGCTTGCAGAACCTGCGTTCATACCTGTCCTGCCAATGCCCTCTTCAATAAAGAAGGCAAGGCAGCGGAGATGGTGGAGAAGGTCTCTCACCGAGCGGATGCCTGCATCTACTGCGGAGCATGCCAGGAGGCTTGCCCGGTCAGGGCCATCACCGTTTCCAAGAGTGCCATAATCCCGGAGATGAAGGGAAAGAAAGCTCTGGAGAAGAAACTGAGCGCTCCCGCACCCAGGCCAAAATTGACCTCCGTTCTCAAGACGGATGAGGACGCCTGTCTCGGCTGCGGGAACTGCGTCATCGCCTGTCCGGTCAATGCACTCTATGATCCTTATCTTGCGGCCGGACACCTCAATGAGCTGGACGAAAAGCCGCTCCTAGAGGTCCTGAACGGCACGGTCAAAGTGGTGGATCAGGATGCCTGCGGCAGCTGCGGCACATGCAGCATGATCTGCCCGGTTCTGGCGATATGGTTGGAGCGAAGGGAGGCGGCTTAAATGGCAGCTACTACCAATACTATGATCATTCGAAATGGCTATGTTTTCGATCCCCTCAATGGAATAGATGGCGATGTTACTGATATTTTTATAAAAGAGGGAACGATCGTCTCAGACCTCAGCGGAGCTTATGAGAGGGATGCTATCGTTATAGATGCCGCTGGAAAGACAGTCATGCCGGGCGGCGTAGACTCCCATTCCCATGTGGCCGGAGCCAAGGTCAATGCCGGCCGTCTCATGCGGCCCGAGGATCATTATAAATCGGCAAGGATAAAGACGGATATCACCCACAGCGGCAGCGGCTACACAGTCCCGTCCGTCTACAAGCAGGGCTACGATTACGCGGCTATGGGATACACCACGGTCTTTGAAGCCGCCATGCCGCCCCTGGAAGCCCGACATACTCATGAGGAGATGCGCTCCACACCCATTCTGGACATGGGAGCCTACATGGTTATGGGCAACAACTGGTTTATCATGCGCTATCTCAAGGAGGGAGACCTGGAGAAGGCAGCGGCCTATGTTGCCTGGATGATGCGCGCCCACAAAGCCTACGGCATCAAATGCGTAAATCCAGCCGGCGTCGAGAACTGGGGCTGGGCCAAGAATGTCCACGGCCTGGACGAGCCCAACATCCACTTTGAGATAACGCCCAGAGAGATCATCCGGGGCCTCGCCGAGGTCAATGAGATGCTTGGACTGCCCATGTCCTTGCATCTGCATGCCAATAATCTGGGACATCCCGGCAACTGGGAGCTTGCCAGGGACTCTTTGATGATCACCTCCGGACTGGATGCCAAGAACAGATCGGACCTGGAGTGGGCCCAGACACGGGAGAGCGCCAGAAGAAAGCAGACCGTCTACCTGGCCCATGCCCAGTTCAATGCCTATGGCGGCTCATCATGGAGGGACTTCTGCTCTGGAGCGCCCGACCTCGCCAAATACATAAACCAGGTCGACGATGTGGTGATCGACAGCGGTAGCGTCCCATTCGGCCCGGCGACAACCATGACCGGCGATGGCCCGGCCCAGCATGACCTCTACATGCTCACCGGCCAGAAATGGTCCAACTGCGATGTGGAAATGGAATGCGGCTCTGGGGTGCTCTCGCTGGTTTATATGAAGAGCAGTCCGGTGCACAGCGTTCAGTGGGCCATTGGCCTCGAGGTTATGCTGCTTGTTGACGATCCCTGGAAGACCATCATGACCACCGATCATCCCAACGGCGGCATCTTCACATCCTATCCGCAGCTGATCACCTGGCTGATGTCCAAGAAGGCCAGAGACGACACCGCCAAGGAATGCCACAAGTGGGCTTATGATAAGTCAAGCCTCGGAGGGGTGGACCGGGAGATGAGCCTCTACGAGATAGCCGTTGTCACCCGCGCCAATCCGGCTCGAACCATCGGCATGGCCTACCGGAAAGGCCACCTGGGGTTGGGTGCGGACGGGGATGTTACCGTTTATGACATCAATCCTGAGAAGCTGGACCTGAACGATACGCCAGCATTGAGAGCAAAGCTGGCCCGGCCGGATTACACCATCAAGGATGGCGGAGTAGTGGCCAGGAAGGGTGAGATCTTGGCAGTCCCGGAGGGCAGAAGGTTCTACTGCCGGCCTTATGTTGACGAAGGCCTGGAGAAGGAGATGCACGCCGATCTCAAGGAATGGTTCAAGTACTACACAGTGGGCTATGCCAACTATCCGGTGCCTGACAAGTATCTTACAAATCCTGTGGCTATTCCGGTCAATAGTCCCCAAGAGACTATAGCCCTGGTGAGGAGGTGAAGACATGGCAGAAATTCTTCTGAAACCCAAGGGCAGCATAGGAATCATGGTCGAGGCAGAGGTCATCAGGCCCGATTTGTTTGCCGGAAAAAAGAAGGAAGAGATCGAGGGGCTCTTTCTCTGGCAGGGACCGAAGACCCTTCCTCTGGCTGAGTTCTTCGATGTGGATATAGGCCGGGCTGGCCAGACTGATGAAGGGAAGCCTGAAGAGACCAGCATCATCATCGAGGGGGATGTCTCCCGGGTCAAGCGCATCGGCCAGGGCATGAAGGCGGGCAGGATAGAGATCCAAGGCTCGGCAGGCATGCATCTGGGCGAGGAGATGACTGGCGGCAGCATTATCGTTCGAGGAGATGCCGGGTCCTGGACGGGAATGGAGATGAGAGGCGGGCAGATTCACATTAAGGGAAACGGAGCGGACCATATCGGCTCTGCCTATCGGGGAAGCTGGAGGGGTATGACCGGAGGCGAGATACTGATAGACGGGAACGCTCGAAGCCAGCTGGGCGGGGGATTGGTTGGCGGGCGGATAATAGTAGCCGGAAATGTGGAGAACTTCTGCGGCATTCGGCAGAGTGGTGGGCTCATACTGGTGAGAGGCTCAGCAGTACGGGGCATGGGTGCGGAGATGAATGGCGGCACCATTGCCATCTGCGGCAGTATAAAGCAGCCTTCACCCGGTTTTGTTGAGGTTGGCCGGGAAGAGAATGTAAAGCTGGGTGAGATACAGCTCGATGGTTGGTATACTAAGTTCGCCGGCGACTTTGCTCTGGGAAAGAATCCCAAAGGCACTCTTTATTGCCGGGAGGGATAATAGATGCTGAAAGCGGCAGATTCAGCTAATTTTTCAGGAGGAGAAGACCGAGGAGCGTCAGACATTATGAGGGAATTTCTGCTCAATAGCGGGAGCACTATCGATGAAGGGAGGCTCGCTAAAGGAGGAAGCAAGCTTACGGCGGAGTACACAGAGGAGTGCGCCGTTTGCAGAATGAATCCCCTTGATTATCAGGCAATGGGCAAACCGAAAAAGGTATTGATATCCACCATGGATGGCAAGCGAAGCGTAGCGGTTTACGCATTTCCTGAGAGCACCTTAGAGCCTGGTCAGATATTCATGCCCAGAGCGATCTGGTCCAATGTCATTGTGGACCCTGAGACATTTTCCACCGGCTCGCCGCTCTACAAAGGCTCACCCATCCGGGTGCAGCCTACAGAGGAAGATGTATTGGATGCAAGAGAGCTGACCGCAAAGCTGTATGCAAAATATGAAAGGGGCAGGTGATATAGCAATGAAATCAGAGATATTAGAAGTGCCTGAGAGACCAGAGATTGCAAAGAACATCGTCTGCCCTGTCTGCGGGGCATCCTGTGACGACATTCAGGTGAAGCTATCCGGAGACGGCATTGTTGTAAGGAATGCCTGCAAGATGGGAAATGCCAAGTTCCAGGAGATCGTCAGCGGCCACAGAATCAGGCAGCCGCTCATCAGAGAAAATGGTGCCGTTCGGCCAGCCCAGTGGGAGGAAGCGATAGAGAGGGCGGCAGAGATTCTGGCATCTGCCAGCCGGCCATTGCTCTTTATGGGGAGCGAGACCTCCTGCGAGGCTATGGAGGTTGGACTGCATCTGGGTGAGTTGCTCGGGGGCGTAGTTGATTCCAATGCCACGGTCTGTCACGGGCCTACTACAATGGGCATTCAGGAATCCGGAAGAGTGGGCGCCACTGCCGGACAGAGCAAATCCCGATCCGACCTGGTGGTCTACTGGGGCTCCAATCCTCTGGAGTCCATGCCCAGGCACATGTCCCGCTATGCCATCTATCCACGGGGCTACTGGACGCGGAGGGGTAGATTTGACCGCACCGTTATCACCGTTGATCCGAGAAGGAGCATTACCGCCGAGAATTCCGATCTGCATATTCAGCTGCTGCCCAACAGCGACCACGAGCTTCTTATGGCGCTCCTCACCCTCCTGCACGGCAAGAGGCCGCATCCCTCGGTGGAAAGAACCACGGGCGTTCCTATCTCCCAGATGGAAGAGATGCTCGATATGATGAAGAGCTGCAAATTCGGGTCCATTTATGTGGGCCTGGGAATAGCATCATCATATGGAAAGCATCGCAATGCAGAAGCGGCGCTCAATCTGGTCAAAGAGCTTAATGGCCATACCAAGTTTGTGATTGGCGCCTTGAGGGGCCATTGCAATGTGGCCGGGTTCAACCAGATCGCCTCTTATCTCTATGGATTCCCATTCGGCCTGGATTTCTCCCGTGGATATCCGCGCTACAATCCTGGTGAGTACACATCCGTAGACCTGCTCAGGGATAGAGATGTGGACGCCGCTCTGATCCTCTCTGCCGATCCGGTATCGCATTTTCCTGCGACCTGTTCCGAGTACATGGCTGAGATTCCGGTGGTCTGCATCGATATTTCGCCCTGTCCGACCACAATGCTATCCGATGTGGTCCTGCCGGGAGTGATTGACGCCATGGAGTGCGACGGAACCTTCTATCGGCTGGATGATGTTCCCATCTATTTCCAGCCCTTTACAAAGTCGCCCTTTAGCTTTACAGAGAGCAATGCGGATACCATGGAGCAGATATTTAAGAGGGTAAAAGCAATCAAATCAGCTCCTCAATATGCCTCATCTCAGAGACATCGGTCAGGCTGCTGATCGACTCGTGCCTGATATAAATTCCGCATTCCTGTGCGGCTGCAACCAGGTTTGTGCCCCCCACGAGAGCTATTCCCATGTGATCCCTCTCCACAGAGACCCCAAGCACATTCATATTCGGCTCGGACAGCTCCAAAACTCCAGTGAACTCCGCTGAGGTGAGGCGCTCTAACACCTCCTCGATCTTCTCCCTGGCCAGCATGGGGGCCTCCTGGAGGTTGCCCAGGATGCGCCCGTTTCCAGTGCGCATCATTCCCGTGATGTCCGTCAGTTCCTGGGCGGTGAGAACGTCGATGGGATCGATGGTTGTGGCCCAGTACATGAGCATGTCTGTGAATCTGACCGGCTCGCGCTCGATCACCTCGATCAGGCCGCCACCTTTGGGGCGTACCGGTATGCCGGATTTGAGCAGGAAGCCGCTGATGGTAAGGCTGCAGGCGGTCTTGACCTTTATCAGCCCTCTCTCCTCCTTCAGCATGATCAAAGGCGATACGGACAGGCCGCTCTGAATGACATCGGAAAAAACGGACAGGGCCTCATTCAGGTATTGCTTTTCGACCAGAGAGGTGTTGGTGATGATCTTTCCTTTCATCCGCTCCGGATCAAAGCTCACCTGATGCATGAGGTTCTCAATCCGAGATAGGGTAAAGACCAGTGGCTCAGAGGATTTCACAGCAGGTAATATGCAAGGGGATTAATTAGCTTTTCATTCTGGCGGCCAATCATCATGTCTATGGCCAGTTGACCAGCCCCAACTTTGCCGCCTTCCTGGTGATATTGCTGACCCCGGCCTTGGGATCCGACCTCCGGAAGCTATTGATGCTGGTGGTGTACATATCCGACATCAAGCCGCCGGGAACCTTATTGAAGGTTTTAAAATGAATACCCCCGCAGCTTGCAGCAGGTGCTCCGTTTGACTAAAATTTTGCAACCAATATGCTTAATTCCGGTGACCCGGCTGCACTCTTAATAGCAGACTCAACTGCTCTTTGGTCCAAGGGATCATGAATGATGTGAACATACTCCTCATATCCTCGGAGAATTCGCTCCAGCACCCCACCCGGGATCTTCTGGCCTCCGGTTGTTTCGGCCTTGCCATTGCAGAGCAGCAAAACCTTTAGCGGAATCTGGCGCTGAACAGCCTCCAGGAGACCCAGGTGTCCTGCCGCGATAAAGGAGAAGTCGCCGCTGATTGCCCATGCCGGACGGACACCTGCCAAATGGACGCCCAGAGCCAGAGGAAGACTGCCGCCCATGTAAGTGGTCACATCGATGCAATCGTAAGGCGCGAGGGCAAAAAGGGTGGACAGACCGGTATCTCCCGCAGCAATCTCTCCTTTAGCCGATCGGAGGGCTTCGAAGATGATGGAATACTGCTCTGCAACCGACATCCATTTTTCCGGAAGAGTTTCAAAGAGGGGTCGAAGAGAGGGCTTTTTGATAGCCCTCCAATTGCCGCCGGAGAGTTTGCATCGCAGGATATCTCGCTGATATTTGCAGAACGGAGGGCAGAGCACATTCTGGGTGATGTCTCTAGTATATTTCTCTGAGGGAAGGTCTATGCATCTTTTCGCCGGGATGCGGGAAAGTTGTTCCAGATCACCGGCATCGATGATAAGCGCAAAGGGCAACAGCACCTTCTCTGAGTGAAGAAAACCTTCTATTATATCTTCGAAGACTTCCTGCACATTAGCTACCTTGTGAGGAATGCCCACACCCTCCACGAAGCTCTTAGTATCTGCTATACTATCCGATTGAATACCGTTTCTGTCATCTACTACTATGGTGACGAAGCCGGCCAGTGTTCCAGAGTAAAGCGAATCACTAACGCTATTTGCCGCTTTGAAGAATCCATGCGCTTTCATGATCGTGATGGCTCTCTTGCCTGCCAGTGCTGCTCCATGAGCGATTGTGTAGGCTACCTCCTCATGGAAGGAGAAGACAGGTATCTGGGACTTTATTTTAAAGAAATCGCAAAATATTTCCGTGGCCCCCAGGCCAGGCACGCAGGTTGCCACCTCGCAACTTGCAGCATGCATAGCCATTGCAATAGCCTCTCTGGCCGGAACCATCATACTATCGAATCGTCATCTTTTGCTTAAATAGGTTATACATTTGGATGAATGGAGCAATCGAACAATGGCGTTGAAACTCAGGAATTTTTATATGATATGATCGGCAATAATATATTCCCATGAGGCAAATTTGCATATTGGCATTGCTGGTCATTGCCTTCTTAGTCCCAGGGAGCAGTGCGATAGGATTTCCAGACCTGCTGGGAAATTGGACTGGAATGGAGAGCTGGTATGGTGCAGTAGACGGATCTGCCAGGCAGACAGAAAACGAAAGCCTGAATATTACCATCACAGATCAGAATGGACGTCTCTTTGCGGGGCATCTGAGTTACAGGTCCGCGAACGGGACCGAGATTGTTGAAGGATTTGCTGGTGCGATCGGTCTGGACAACAAGACATTCTACATATCCGAATTTAATGAAGGATATGACCTGGGGACTATCATCTCCGAAGATGAGATTGAACTGGTATATCTTGTAGACGGAAAGATGGCAGAGGCGACCCTTAGCACACTTCACCGAATTAAAGCATAATGCTAGCCCGGAACATGGCCTGGAATATACCGCATGAATAGTTTGCAGAAAAATATTATGGAGTTCTCTCGCCCGAATCCGAAGAAACCTTCTCATCCTGCATCTGCAACTTGGCTTTTGCATTGCCCGCACCCTCAGCAAACGCCATTGCTGCCACTAAGAGCGCATCAAGGGCCTCGGGCATTCCCTCAGCGGCATCAGTGCTTACCGCCAGCATTGCTCCTACGTCCTCTGACATCATGCAAGCTATCGGATAGCAGCCAATGCCCTCTGCCGTATTGCTTTTGACGGCATTCACGATAGCTTCCAGGGACTCTATAATTTTTTCCGGGCCCATCTGCATAGGGATGATTACTTGCACTCCGGTCTCCAGATGGCACACACCCATTGCGGGGCAGATGCTTGACCTAACCTTTTCGTCGCTCGTTTCATTGCTCATTTTTTTGTCTCCATTCAGCCTCTTGTTTCGGTTCGCCTGGCAAACCTGGCTACCGTCTCCTTCTTGCGCATCCACTTCTGCGACTGGCGCTGCAGATCTTCCTGCTCTATAGCCTGCCGACCTGCCCTGCCAACCAAGTTCTCTCTGTTTTTCCTCGGGCGCCCCATGATCATCCCTTCCAAGATAAATACACCATGATAGTGTGCTCCTATTTATGCTCCAATTTGATTATTGCAGATGAATTAAAAGCCAAACAGCTGTATTATGTTTAAAATGTAATACTATATAAATCGAACGGTTGCTCCGTCTTGCACTATCTCTGGAGAGCGAACTCCTGCGGGTCTCTTAATGCCGAGAATTTGGATTATCCGAAATCCTTATCATACCTCCTTATCGGACCTGATCGAATGCATACGCAGCTTCCTCCCAGGCCTTCTTCAAAAGTCTCCGATAATAATCAGCATCAAACTCCGACGCTATCCTATCCGGCTCCACCTCCCACCTTTTGGCGTCCTTTACCACATAGCCTATCTCCATCCCCGGAGCCAGGGCGATGCCCTGCTTCAGGTGAGCCGCCGCGGCCGAAGCCTCAGCACACCTGCGAGAATATCTCAGACTGCTAACTCGACGGTGGATGACCAGCTCCTGGATATCTACATCGGCCTCTACCAGCTCCTCCAGATACCGCCTATGCACCTCAATGGCCTCTGGCTCCAGCTTCCTCAGCTCTTCCCGGCTCCTCGCCCCGGCCATGACCGCGAAGAGCTCCTTTTGCATCCGCCGCACATATTCAGGAGTGTCCGCTTTGCGGGCCATAACTCCCCGGATCTTCATATTTCCGGTGTCCAGTCTCCCAAAGTAGCGGTTATAGGCCCCAAATCCATCTTCCATAGGCAGAAAGATGATCCAGTCGTATGAATCCACCTCAGTCAGGATGCCGGTCTCCTTCTCCACAGCTTCCTTGAAGACGGCGATGGGCTCGCCGATGACCCATAAGCAGTCCACTATGCCGTGCAGGACCTGAAAATCCATTCCCTCTGCCCTCTCCTTGACAAGCATGAGCAGCTCCCTGGAGATGCCTGTGATCTGCTCGTGCACCTGGATCTGGCCGAACTTGGCATTACGGTATCCGGTGTAGCCGAAGCAGGTTACCAGCATCCACTTGAGGACGCAGTCCACTCCGGCGTACTCCGGGCTAACCTTCTTTCGCCTCTTGGTCTCAATGCGCAGGTTGAGCAGGGGGGAGATCACGGTGCTCAAGAAGCCCTTGCGCTCGGGGTCCCGAATGGTCTCGGGGGAGAGGTTGTGCTTCACGATTATCGACGGATATAGTGATGTGAAGTCGATCTGGTGGACCGCCTCGTAATATCCAGGAGCGGGCTGGAAGATCATGCCGCCCTTATCGCAGGTCCTCAGCTCGCAGATATTCCTGTGGTCCTCTGCATCTCTCTTGCGAAATGGCACTGCGATGCCCCGGCGCAGCGCCTCGAAGACCTCGTAGCTGGAGATGAGCGTTCCGGGAGTGAAGCGGGCAGTGAGATTGGGGGAGAGGCCGGAGAGGCGGGAGGCCATGAGGACGCCCTTAAGACCGCTCTCGGCAAAGACGAAGCTCCTGGCAGTATCTATGAGTATCCGGCCCTCGGGAATGAGGGCCCCCTCTTTGTGGCTGATCTTTCCATAGCTCCAGTAGGATCGGGAGGTCATCGTTTTAAAGAAGCCGCTGCGGCTGATGGTGGACTCCAGGCCGTATCTTCTGGCCTTGCGGACGATGAGGGGAATCCAGGTGTCGGCATGAGGGCAGAGGATCAGGTCTGGATCATGGGCCTTGATGAGATCCAGCAGATCGGAGATGACCGCTCCCTCCGGCCCTTCCAGCCTTCGCTTGCGACCGTTCTGAATCTCGATGCAGTTGATGCTGATATTTCCGGGTTGGGAAGGATCGCCGAATAGCTGCATCTTCAGGCTGGTCAGCGGGACGGCAAAATCCGGCGAGAACCGGGAATCTTCGCCATCTCCGCATGGAAAGAGATCGTGCTCGGCCAGGTATCGCTGGTCATGGCGGACATCGACATTGTAGAGTTCTGCCTGATGACGGGTCTGGATCTCGATCTGCTCGGCAACCTTTCGGCCGGCAAATATCCTGTGGCCGGCAAAGGTGCCGAAGATGGTCATGATGCTGCACTCCTCTGTCCGGAAACGACTCTCCAGAGCCTCGACCATCTCCCTGTGAGCGGGGGGGTCCGGCAGATGCATGTAAAAGGATTGAGGATAGACGGCACTGGCTCTTATGATGCCTCTTTCCCGGCCCCACATCTCTACACAGCCCTTGTAGCAAGTATCGAAGATCCACATATCTCTATTCTTCTTTCGTCCAATTCTCTTTCATCCTCTCCAGCTCCTTTCTCATCTCCACCAGCACCGAGAATACTGCCGCCTCCAGCGGATCATCCAGTGCATAGAAGGCCTCGCTGGAGTGCATCTTGGCCATCAGTGCCACCATCTGCCCGTAGATCTGGTCTTCCTTTGTGAGAGCCCGGCTGGCCTTTAACCATCGGGCAGAGACCTCCTTTACTCCCATCCTCACACTCTCGAAGCTTCGTCCCATAGCCGATCACCCATATGCCTCTCGCGTAGTCTCTCTTTCATAGTTCATTCTCATAGTTCATACATAATGACTGGAGCAGAGAGGATATGAGAGCGAGCCGAGGATGCGGGGCGAAAGTGTTAGTAATAAAAGCAGCTTCATAGAATGCAGGCTCATAGATCCGGATCGAAGAGGGGGACCATGACAATTCTTGTGGGATGCAGCGGCTGGTCTTACGACGACTGGGTGGGTAAGTTCTACCCACTTAGCATGGCGGGAAAGAAAGGAGAATGGTTCTCCTACTATGCAGGCTACTTCCAGACGGTCGAGATCAACAGCACATTCTATCGGCCTCCCGGCGAGCTGCAGGTTCAGTCCTGGATAAAGAAGGCCAAAGATTTGAAGGGCTTTGAGTACTCGGTCAAGGTGCCTCAGCTCGTCACCCACAAAGCGCTCGTGGACGGGGATGTGGAGCGAGCGGTCTTCTGGGCTGCATCTTTTGAGAAGACCTGCATAAAACCGCTGGCGGAAGCAGGCCTTTTGGGCGGTGTCCTTCTGCAGCTCTCCCCCTACTTCAGGAATGATTCTTCTGCTCTAGCCTCAATAAATGGGCTTTTAGACTGTATCTCTCATCGAGAGTACGATTATGCGGTCGAGTTCCGGCACAGGAGCTGGCTGGACGAGGGCGCCAGGGAGATCGCTCCCGAGGCTCTGGATGCTCTGAGTGAGAGGAATGTCGCCAATGTCCTGATCGATGGCCCTGGCCTTCATGCAGGAAATGAGCAGACCGCTGATCATGCCTATGTGCGCTTTCATGGTCGCAACTACGATATCTGGTACAGAGGGGAGGACAAAGCCGAAACAGAGGACGACCACAGGCTGGACAGATACGATTATCTCTACAATAAGGAGCAGCTGGAGGCCTGGGTTCCTCGCATCAAGGCCGCGGAGCTGAAGGCCGATAAGATGAGGGTGTACTTCAACAACCATGCTCGGTCCAAGTCGGTGAGGAACGCTTTTCTGTTAATGGATATGCTTTCGATAGAGCATAAGTCCAAAGAGATCCGGCTGCAGGATCAATTCACGCTGGGAGAGTTCCAGTAGTCTTGAGCTTGGGCATCCGATTCTACTAGAAAATATAAAGCAATATAAAGCAAGCTGGATCGATGGCGCAATAAGCCCTACTCATTCATAGGCGAAGAGGATGTCACCTCATCCATGAACTTGTTCCATTTTTTTACCTGATCAACCTTTCGTTTTATCAGCTCGTCTGAGCCATACTCAGTCAGAGTGCCACGCTCTCTCTTCTTCAGGATATCCTTGAGGTCCAGGATGGCGCGAATTATGCTTGCCGCTTCATCGTGAAGCGCAATTGCCTGCTTCTGGCTCAGCTTCGCCGTCTTGAGATCATTCTCTTCACTTTTCTCCTTTTTGTCCAGGACCTCAATCAGCTCGGCGATCTGCAGACGCTCTTCTTCTGTTATCTCCTCCTCGTTAATCAGTCTCCAGATGAGGCGATGAAGCTCAATTCGCCCCTGCCTGGCATGAACCTCGGGCGGGAGATCTTTTTCCGTCTGATGATGCTTTTCCAACTCACGGGTTAGATCATTGCTATCGATCTGCATCTCCTCAGGCTCTGTCACTCCTACCCATACCAGGAAATGGTGAAGACTGGCCAGCAGCTTTGTCCGTTCTGCCTCTGTCAGATAATCATCAATGCTTTTTCCTTCCGTCTCAGACATGATTGCCCTCTATTGGGCGGCAAGAGTTTTATAGCTGTTCATGCTATCTTAGTTTATGACACACGAAACCTCTGTGGGGAATCGTCTTCTACGACGTTCGTTCGCTTGTTGATGAAAAAGTCCGCATTTTTGACACGACTCTTAGGGATGGCGAGCAGACTCCCGGCGTATCACTCAACCAGGAGGATAAGCTCAAGATTGCAAGGCAGCTTGATAAGCTCGGTGTGAATGTTATTGAGGCTGGGTTTCCAGTATCCTCAAAAGGCGAGTTTGAGAGCGTCCGGCAGATTGCCAGAGAGGGCTTGAAGGCTCAGGTCTGCGGCCTCTCCCGCATTGTAAAAAAGGATGCTCAGGCCTGTCTTGATGCCGATGTGGGAATGGTGCATGTCTTCGTTCCTACCTCAGATATTCAGATAGCTCATACCATAAAGATGAGCCATGATGATATTGTGGCCGGAGCGATGGAGACGGTTCAGTTTGTTAAAGACAACGGCAGAACATGTCTCTTCTCAGCCATGGATGCCACTCGCACCTCGCCACAGTTCTTGCATCGCATCTTCAAAGCTGTAGAGGAAGCTCACTGCGATATCATCAATATTCCAGATACGGTTGGAGTGGCAGTTCCTTCTGCTTTCTACAGTTTTGTCAAGGATATCTGCGATGATGTGAACATGGTAGTCGATGTTCACTGCCACAACGACTTCGGGCTCGCTGTGGCCAACAGCCTGGCAGCGGTTGAGGCAGGAGCCCGAGAGGTTCAGGTTTGCGTAAACGGCCTTGGGGAGAGGGCAGGAAACGCCAACCTTGCGGAGACGGTGATGAGCTTGCATGCGATTTATGGAGCCCGCACCAGCATAAGGACAGAATATCTGGTGGAGACCGGCCGCCTGGTAGAAAGGCTTTCTGGCGTCAAGATTCCCATAACCGCGCCCATCATAGGCGAGAACGCCTTCTCCCATGAGAGCGGCATACACAGCCACGGAGTCATTGAGGACAGCAAGACCTTTGAGCCCGGCATCATGACCCCGGAGATGGTAGGCCACAAGAGGCGCATAGTCCTGGGCAAACACACCGGACGGCATGCAGTGGCCAAAGTGCTGGAGGAAGGTGGCTACCAGCCCACTGAAGAGCAGCTTGAAGAGATCCTGGAGAGGATAAAAGAGCTGGGCGACAAAGGAAAGCAGGTCGCCAATATCGATCTTCAGGCTATTGCCGATGTGGTGATCGGAGAGGTGGCCAAAGGAAGCCAGGCGGTGGTGCTCAAGGAGGTCTCGGTAATGACCGGCAACATCATCACACCCACGGCAACCGTAAGAGCCATGGTGCGGGGCAAAGAGAAGGTCCTCGCTCACATCGGCGTCGGGCCGGTGGATGCCGCTGTAAATGCAGTGCAGGGCCTGCTGGAGAGCGACACATCAATCCGCCTCAGCGACTTCAGGATCGAAGCAATTAGCGGCGGTGCCGATGCCCTGGCAGAAGTGGTGATCGGGGTAGAGGATGACCGGGGACGAAAGGTCAGCGCCAGGTCGGCGCGTGAGGACATCGTCATGGCTTCAGTAGAGGCCCTGGTCAGCGCCATAAACCGGCTCATGCTCCTCAACGGCTCAGCAGAACGGAAGAAGGCGAATTAGGAAGGCGTGAACCAATTGCTTTCTGCACCACCGCCAGCAGCAGCACGGCCACATCCTCGGTGCTGTAAATCCGTGTCAGGCCACGGTCGAAGAGAATGCTCGCCTCTGCGGGCAGATCCTCGTCTTCTTCCCAAAAGAGAGATGCTGCAATCCTGCAAATCCAGCCGGTCCAGCTCATCTCTGCGCTCGTAACGACTCGTCAGAGCTTTTCGCTCACGTCCGCTTGGATCTCACTGCATACCCAATCTTTCCTTTATCGCTCTAACATCGGATTGCATCTGCCGGAAATGCATCCCGTATCCTGGTTGTATGTCTTCCCTCATGCCTTTGATCTCCTCCAGCACCAGAGGGATTGCGTCCGTATTTTTCCGCATCTCTTTTATATCGCCGTGCATCTCTTTTATATCGCCGTGCATCTCTTTTATATCGCCGTGCATCTCCTTTATATTGCCCCGCATCTCCTTTATATCGCCCCGCATCTCCTTTATATCGCCCCGCATCTCCTTTATATCGCCCCGCATCTCTCTGAGGTCGTCGCTCATATTTAAGAGCAGAGGAATTGCCTTGTTCATTTGGACTGTTGAGCAGAATTGAGAATAATCACCTATCTTCATGATATCTCCCTCAAAGTCCTCAAAAATTATCTTCGATACATCTGAGCGCTCAGGGCGCTTGGTTTCAACTAGAGAACGAAAGGCCTTAATTGCTTCATCATCGCCTTCGGCAAAGACCAGAACTTCATCATCTTCGCCGCTTTCTGTATTATGGGCTTCAAACATCTTGATTCTGCGAGACATGGCCAAGCTCAACAGAAAGTACCTGTAGCCAACATCATGCACTCTGGGGCCGATAATTCTGATTTTCAGCTTCATGGTCATCCTTGTTAAAGACCCTCAAGCTATTTGGCTTTTTCCTAATCGCTCCATTGTCCCTTGCATTCGGCAAGGATGATTTTATTATCTGGAAAGTTCATCTCTTCCTGCGACCTGATAATGCCTGTGAAAGAAGACGAGGAATACCTGGATTCGTTTCTCACAAAGAGACAGATTGAAGTGTTGCAAATGAGGCTAGCGGGCCTGTCGCAGCAGGAGATCGCCGACAGCCTGGGCACCACCCGCTCCAATGTCAGCATTCTGGAGAAGAGGGCCCACCAGAATATCGCACGGGCGGAGCGGACATTGCAGCAGTGGCTGATGCTTCGCGCTCCCATCTCCCTGCAGGCTAAGGCAGGAACAGATGTCTTTGAGCTGCCCAGGATGATCTTTGCCGCTGCGGATGAGAAGCATATGCGCCTGCCCATCACATCCCTGGATATCGTAGTGCAACTGCGGCGAAAGGCGCCCCTGCTTTTCAGGAAAAGGTCACTATCAAAAGATGCCGGGATCTTTGTCACGGATGATGGAGAGGTGCTGGTGGAAGAGATGGTCAAAGGGGTGCAGGAGAGATGAGAGAGACTCTCTTGCGCCTTCCGTAGAGAATAGATGAATGGAAAGCATCTACCTCTGGAAACCTATATATCCTAGATCTGCTTAGCGGACGGCCCGTGAATAATCCTGATATAAACACGGAGACGATAATCACCATCCTAGGCTTTTTTGGAGCGATTTTGCTACTTCTTGATGTCGTGGTGATCATATGATTCCAAAATTTGAGATGTTTTTAACGGAGGTTTTCCATCATTCCATGCTGATGTGATGAGGTGGGAGAGGTTCAGGGAGGAGGAACAAAACCTGACCTCTCCTGTTTTGGCAGAGCACTTATCAATATTATTGCTGAGGACAATACTTCTTTTAAATAAATACTGTATACTTATTGGATTTAACACTTTTGGTATTTTAAATAAGTATATATATGAGTTTAAAATATTTTTTATAATTATGGCCGCTGCTCAATGGGCGAAGAATAGATGTAGCAGCAGCGCCCATCTTTGTTCGCATCCATCATGAATTCTGGAGCTCATATCCGGAAGCAGAGGAGGCGAATTTTTCATTGCAGAACAAGGAAAGCCATCCCGATTCGGAGCATGAAAAGGCCCTGATAATATACGAGAAGATGCTGGCCTTGGAGATGGATCCGGTGAAACGCGCCAATATAAAAAAAAGGATAGGCGACAATTTTCTGGAGATCATCAGGCAAAAAAATGACCTGTCGAGTTGCGAGCGCGCCATTGCCGCTTATGAAGAAGCTCTGCTCACATTTGCACCGGATGGCCATCTGATTTCTCGCGCTAAAGTCATGAAAGGCCTGGGCTTTGCCTATGCAGCTTTAGCGGATCACAAAAACCGATCCGAAAACCTCAATCAAGCAGTCATTTGCCTGGAAGATGCCCTGAAATCCCTCTCTCCTGCCACTGCACCCAACGATCAAGGCATCATTCAAAATGAGCTGGGCATTGCCTATAGAAAGCTGGCCGAGCTGGAGAGTCGGGAAGAAAACGGCAAGAAGGCAGTGCAAGCCTGCAAAGCAGCGCTTGCCGTCTATAACCTGAAAGACAGCCCAATGCAGTTTGCATCCGCGAAGGCCTCCCTGGGCAGCAGCTATCTAACCTTGGCTCAGTCCTCAAATCCTGCAGATCATACAAAGCTCTGCAAAGAAGCCGTCTCCTCTTACCTGGAAGCCATCCAGGTTTATTCTCCGGCAAAAAGCCCACTGCAATACGCCGCCATGAAGAACAATCTGGCCATAGCATACCTCTCCCTCTCCGAGTCCGAAGAACGAGCAGAAAACTGCATTAAGGCTCTTTCTGCTTGCCGGGAGGCTTTGGCACACAGAACAGAGAAGGAGCATCCATTGGCCTACGCTGCTACGCAGAACAATCTGGGAAATGCATACCTTGCACTAGCGGAAGAAGCTCGGGATGAAAAGACATCGAACGTTTTCCAGGAATATTGCCGGCTTGCCCTGGAATCTTATAGCAATGCTCTGCGAATCTATTCTCTGAATGAGTCTCCCAGGCTTTATGCTACTGCTCAAAACAATCTGGCCAAGGTCTATCTTACCCTGGGACAGGAGGTGAACAGTACTGAAAACTGCATGCGGGCCATCATGGCGTCTCAGAAGGCTCTGGAGGTCTTTTCCCTGAAAGACTCCCCTGAGGATTACGGCGAGGCCAAAGGCAGCCTTTGGCTGGCTTACCTGACTCTAGCTGATATCGAATATCGGGCAGAAAACTGCGCCCTGGCTCTGCAGGCTTGTGAGGAAGGGCTGCATTCTATGCGGATTTGGGGTGCACATTCGCTGCAGATTGCATCCTGCTGCAAGGATCTGGCTATGACCGCCATAGCCCTGGCAAACAATGAGATCACTGTAGAGGCCAAAGCAGAAGACTGCAGAAAAGCCATATCTGCATGCGAGGAGGCCCTGCGGATCTATGATGAAGGACAATTGCAAGAACATGCAGTGAAAGATGCTGAAGAGTATGCAGAGGCCAAGATTCTGCTCTGGGCGGCTTATTCGGCTTTGGCCGAGGTTGCCGATTGCAGGGAAAACTGCCGACGGGCGATAGAAGCCTGCCGGGAAGCAATCGCCATTTATGATGGGATAAATCCGGTTGAGCACGCCGATGCTCTGAAGAGCCTGGGCCTCAGCTATATCACAATGGCTGAAATGGAGGAGAGAGAGCACAACTGCAGGATGGCAATTGATGCTTGCAAGCAGGCCATGCAGTACTACACTGCTGATAGGGCTCCTTCTGAGCACGCCGATATCCTCAGGGATCTGGCCTTTGATTATATGACTCTTTCTGAGGTGCAAGATAAAGAGGAGTGCAGCAAAGAGGCACTTAGAGCTTACAAAAAAGCCTTCAAGATCTATCAGACCCTGGCTGAGGAGCTGGAGAAGAGTGGCGACCCCAAAGTCCAGGAGATGCATGAAATGGCGAAGAGATGCCACCTGTCCATTCAGTCCTGCAAGGCCGTACTTAAGGCAGGGCGAAAGTCTCAGGCCAGGGAAGGGGCAGTCACTGTGCAGAACAAGAAGAATGATAAGGGAAGGCGCGAGAAGCTGGAAAGGCCGGCCTAACCGGAAAAACAGAAAAATACGGCATCAGCAGTGAGGGATGTGGATGGCAGGTTTGACTGAAGAGCAGAAGACGGAGTACTTCCGGCGGTCCTATACGGCGGTGGACGGTCTGTGGTTTATGAAGGTTGAGGAGATGCTGGGCTTCGATGAGGCTCTGAAGGTGGACGAGGCCGTCTGGAAGGTTCTTCCCAAGATTCAGGCTCGCGCGCTCAAGGCGATGATGAATCTGCAAAGCGGCTTGCCTGACCTTTCCCAGGCGCTCTCCGCCCGACTGGCGATGGAGGGCTTCGATTTCGAGATATCGCCGGATGAGGACAGCCTGGCAGTCATCGTCAGAAGGTGCCCCTGGCACGATGTAATGATAAAGTCTGGGCGAGGGGAATTATCTGAGAGGGTGAGCGATATCATCTGCCGGGTGGAGAACTCCGTCTGGGCGAGCGAGTTCTCCGGGGAAAAGGGCGATATGGGGGAGATCGAGTTTGCCAGGGAGAAGAGAATCTGCCAAGGTGAAAGAAGATGCATGCTTAGATTCTTCATAATCTGACAATTAAACATGACTTGAGCCTGCCAGTGAGTTTTAACACTTTTAAACTTAAACAAATCTAATAATAAAAGTATATATTGATTAGTCAGTATCCGTAAAAACACCAGCGCATCGGATTGTTGTACCCTATAAAGATTCTCCGGAGGTATTGCGAGCGCTCAATGCATCAGACAGGATTGTCGGTATCAGCGACTATATTAAGCAATGGGACTCTGCTTTCTTTCCAGAGATTAGCAAGCTGCCAAGTGTGGGCCATTTTATTAACCCAGACTATGAGAAAATAATAGGCCTTAATGCCGATGTCTTACTAGCATTTGGCTCGTCTCGTGTTGATGAAATGCAAAAACAACTCCCGAATACGAAGGTCCTATTTTTGGGATTATATAATCCCGACTTAATAAGTAGTGGTCAATCTCGATACAAAGATGGGGTTGAAAAACTTGGATATATCCTTGGTAAGAGAGAAGAAGCTGATGAGTTTATAAACTGGCGTGATTATTGGCTGAATACGATCAAATCACGAACAGGTGATGTTTCTGAAGATAGAAAGCCGTTGGTAATGAATATGCATTATAGGCCATCAAAAGAGTTGCAAATAAGTTGTACAGGCTATAAAACGTATCAAATGACCACCCTCGCAGGGGGACGTGACATAGCTGAAAATGCATATACATGTGACACCTATACAAACGTAAATCTTGAATGGCTGTTAATGCAAAATCCCGAAATCGTTATCGCGCAGTTATATTACGAAGATACAAATCACGGCTTCAATACTGACGATCCATCAGAAACCGCCTTAGGGAGAGACGATATCATGAACATCTCAGTATTAGCAAATTGCAGTGCAGTGAAAAACGAACAGGTTTTCATGATGGCAGACAATTTCCGAAATGGTGGCGACGGCTGTCTCATAGGTACTGCATATCTAGCAAAACTCTTCCACCCGGAGCTTTTCAAGGATCTGGAGCCGAAGGAGATTCACCAAGAATATCTAAAAAGATTCCAGCATATGGACTACGATCTGGACAAGCACGGCGTTTTCATCTATCCTCTATTGAATAAGAGCTAAAAATTCAACATTTTTTCTTGTTAAACGCTGTAGTATTATCTAAACTGGTACTATTATTCATTTTTTTTCTCTAATAATATAACATTATAGTATTTTTTTTAAAAAATGCTCGTGAGCATCTCACCTGAAGAAGGCCACCAGCAGCAAGAGACAACTGTCTAAAATCGATGCTCGAAAAATGCGATTTGCCGATATGCGCAAAGGTCCTTAAACCGACCCTCTCTATTCACTAAATTTTAGCGACCTTCGATGCCCATAAATTCAGCAATTCTTCAAATTTCTTTTTAATTGCGAAGAATTCTTCATCACTAGTGTAATGAGATTCAATCTTAGAGCCGCTCCACCAATCAAATTTGCCTTCATTGAGAATACTGATGAGCAGGGTATGTACCTCAAACCAGTCATAATCTATTCCCTGCTCATTTAGTGCCTTTGTGAATGGTGGGCAGATGTAAGCAATGCATTTTGGCGTCTTATGTGTTGCCAGAATGCAGCCGTGGTCGCTGGAATAAGGGCATCCTCCTGTTAAGTTGCCAACGCCGTAGATCTTCAGCCTCTCTTCATCCAGATCTCTGCAACCACGATATTTTTTAGGATAATTGGCGACATTTTCATTGCAACAACCATTGCAGTTTACGCCGAAGTTTTCCCTGCAATAGCCGATACTATCGAAAAATTTATGCAGCAAGGATTCCATCTCTAGGTATCTGTCGAGGGATCTTCTTGTGACGGATACAATTTTCTGGGCCATAGTATTATCTTAATAATAGATCATGTTGTTAATAAACATATCTGATGGATGTTTTGTCTGGCGCAAAATCGATACCATATCACAACTTTTCTATACTTTGCTGCATAATGTTTATTCATGATTGTAGCTGATTTTTCCATGATCCCCATGGGATCGGGGACCAGCGGGTCCACCTATGTCAGAGCCGTCCATGATCTCTTAAGAGAATTGGATGTCAAGTTTGTTCCCGGACCGATGTCAACCGCTGTACAGACCGAGAGCTTCGAGGAGCTTTTCAAGCTAATAGAAAGAGCAAACCAGAGGCTGGGAGAGATGGGCGTCCAGAGGATAATCACCTCCATAAGGATAGACTACCGCCTGGACAAGGAAATAACAATTCAGTCCAAGCTCGGGGCGACCGGCAAATGACCGGCCCCTCTCGCAGATCCTGTCCCTTCATGGCCGGGAAAGAGTGCCTCAGGAATGACTGTATGGCCTGGAGGGACGAAGACTGCAATCTGATCCCGCAAACAGTCGAGAGCCCAAGGCCATTTGAGTGCAAGCTGAGAAATGCAGCACCTCTTATGTACCGGTCTCTGCTCGATCTGGTCAGGATCATGGAGGATACGTCGAAAGGCTGCGGCAAGTGCGGTCCTGATCTCTGGAACTATGCCCAGGAGGTAAGATCAGGCCTTCTCGATGAGCTGATCAGGTCTGAGCTGGCCGAGGCGGGAATAAAAGAGGCCGATTCCTAATGAATTTTTTGGCCGCACTCCTGTTTATTCTATGACTAATGGATAATTTGATAACGAAGGAAGAGGCATGATTGATGATGGCGCAGTTTTCTCGCCACACAATCGCCGTCCTATGACATTCATCTCAATAGAGGCATTCGGATTAGAATATGGTGGGAAACAGGCCGCCAGGAGGCAGAAAGATGAACGATGCTGTGCGAATTTCATTCATGTTAATGGTCCTGCTGATGATAATGCTGGCAGATGCATCAGGGGCATCAGGTGAAGCAGGCGCAAAGGTGCAAAAGGCAAATGCCAGCTCCGAAAACCAGAGCTTTTCGGCCCTGGATAGGGTCCCGCAGTTTCTGGAAGAGCTAAAGAAAGCGGGATTTTCCCTGCATGAAGGCAAGATCGAATACATCGACCTGGTCAAGCAATGCTGCGAAGGAATGCTAGCAGACACGCTGGCCAACAACCCCTGGCCCAATGCCTACCTGACTCTGAAGAATATGACGCCGGAAAGCTATCCGAAGCTCTCCTACCCCTCATGGATCTGGCAGCTGGGGGAGGATGAGGCCATCGTTCTGGTTGGACAGACTCCACCACCCGTCGCTTACTTCAGCTATCAGACCTTCATGGTCAGTCCGCCTTATGACGGCAATGCGACTCCACCACCTTTCCCAGGGATTGAGCCACGCATGGGAATCGCTCTGGGTGATACAACAAATGTCGCTACCATCAATACCACCAACGCTGAGCCGTTTTACAGCCCGATCATCTACATCATCACCGGAAACATCGAAGCGGAACGGCGTGTCCGCGCCGCAGCCCTAACGGCTGGCTATCCTGATTCGATCATCAACATCGAGGCCATATCCCCTGTGATCGCGCCGCTGGGAATCGGCCCGTCCGGATCGGCCTTCTACCTGGCACAGCGCAACGCCATGCCAACAAACCAATCTGCTCTGGAGGATTATATCAAGTATCCACCCTACAGAGTCTTCCGGGTCACGCCGAATGCCCACCTGGCTGCCGATCCTGAGCCGGTTCCAGTGCTGAGGGTGCGTGGCACAGGACGCTCGGAGATGGATCTGTATCCGGCCTTGAAGAGGCTGCGCAAGGCCATCTTAAAGGAGTACACCGGGGCGCACAAAGAACTGGATACTCATGTCTGGTGGCTGCCTGAGAGGGAGATAATGCTGGAGAAGCCCTACGTTGGGCTGCAGCGAGGCCAGTTTATGATGGGAGCAACTCGGGATACAAACTACCTCGCTACCTCCCCGAATTTCAAGCTCCGCAATGGGACCGACGAGTTTGTGATCGTTTACGGGGTCAATCACCAGCAGACCGGAAAGGCCACCTATGCCAGCTTCAGCCTTTATGCAGACAAGGACAAGTGGTTTGGCATTGGCACGACGCTTAATGACCAGTTCAACGGCAGCGCTCAACAGTACCTGGGGCCGGATGATCCTGACGCCGATAAGCTTTACGCCTTCAAGGTGGCGCGGGACTGCAAAGAAGAGGCCTACTGCATGCAGCCGTCCGGGCCGGAGTCATTCACCGACCCCTGGGGCGTGCCCTACAGCTGCCCGGATCTGAATATGGATGAAGATGAGATGTTCCTGATCTTCCGCAACTACATGGAGCCTGAAACGAACGTTTCTCCTGACGACAATGAGCTGCTATACGACCAGGCGATCTACTTCGGGCCATATTTAGAGTCGTGAGCCAGATGATGTTGAAGACTTGGGAGGCCATCATTTTCCTGGGAGATGGCTTTTTAATTTTTTGAATCTTTTGTATCAAAAAAGTTTTTTAGTTGAATCATGGAATAAAATCGATGCCAAATCCATAGAGCTTCTTGATGCCAGAGATCCAGGAAGGAATGTCACCGTCAGGTACCTGTGCACCGCCTCCCGGATCAAGCCGAAGAAGGATGTCTTCTCTCAGCTAACCCTGGCCTTCGAGGTGGCAAATACATCGTCTCTTGCAGTCGGCATCAATATTCTGAGCGCCGAGGACAACCGAACTGCCAGGGAAGACTACTCACTGCATATGAAGATGATCGACTTTTTGCATGGGAAATATCCCAATGTGAAGATCGCTCTGCATGCCGGTGAGCTGGATCTTGGACTGGTTCCCCCCGAGGATCTCAGATTCCATATCCAGGAAGCTGTTGAGGTGGGACACGCTCGCCGGATAGGCCACGGTGTTGATATCATGAGGGAGAGCAATTCCCAGAAGACCCTATCTGAGATGCGCAATGGCATGGTAACAATAGAGATTATGCCGGTGAGCAACAGGGAGATCCTGGGGGTTTCAGGAGAAGACCATCCGTTCCCAATCTACCTGAGGCACGGGGTGCCAGTCATCCTGGCCAGCGATGACCCAGGAGTTCTGAGGACCGATCTGACTGAGCAATTCGTGATCATTGCCAGCGACTACCCGCAGGTAAGCTACTCGGATATCAAGACTTTTGCAAGAAACAGCCTTGAGTACAGCTTCTTGAGCGGCGAAGGAATTTGGGCGGCTGAAGGCAATTACTCGCAGATAAGAAAGGAGTGCGCAGGATGCCGTCCAGGAACTGAATGCAAAGAGTGCAGGGCATTTTTGGATAAGAACGATAAGGCAAAGGCGGAATGGAGGCATGAGGGAGATCTGGCTGCCTTTGAGGAATCAATATCCGCTGCAATAAAGCTGCAGTGAGATAAATGGGGGGGTGGTTCTTCTGCCCCGCCTATTCACCCAATCATTCACCCAATCGCGCCGATTGCAGTGGATATGACATGGCATGGATCTAAAAATCGCTCCCAAAAGACTTTTAGCGTTATTCCCCCATAATAAAAAACTATGGCCGAAAGATTTTGCCGATTTTTTCTGGCGCTGATGCTTCTGAGCCTCTGCATAGTTTCTGCATCAACAGGAGCCTCGACCGACTACTGGTCTCCGTGGGTGACAATGACCTCGACCGACTCTGCGATAATCAACTGGCGCGGAGAGGAGAATGGATCCGGATCGATAGATTACGCAAAAACAAGCTACTTCGATGCCCATCACAGCTATGAAACGACGATAGAGACAAAGGAGGCGGCGACCTACCAGCATGTCCGGCTGGGCGGCCTTGATCCCAATACATCCTATACCTACCGGGTAACGCCCTCCGGCAGTGACGGTCCGTTTGCCAACCGCTCCTTCCGGACGATGCCAGAGAGCGGGCCGTTCACCTTCATTGTATTCAGCGATCCCCAAAAAGGCAGTGAATATGAGGAAAAACAGCGGTTCAAGTACGTAGCTGATGCTATAGAAAAAGAGCCGGAAATACTATTTATATTAATTGGTGGAGATTATAATGGGCATGATAGCGATGGACTGTGGAGTCAATTCTTCCAGGTAGCGGATGGGATGCTCGCTAAGGATGCCATCTTTCCAACCATCGGAAACCATGAGTACCACAACTCCAGCGGTGGAGACAATCCGCCTACGAAGGCAGACCACTTCCACTGGTCCTTCGATATCCCCCTGAACTACTCCTTTGACTGCTCAGGAATCCAGTTCATCGTCCTCAACACCCCCGACCCAAATAATGCCAACGGTGATGATCCGCACACATCTCTGGCTCTGGCCGAAAGCCAGGAGCCCTGGCTGAGAGAGCGGCTGGACGATGATACGCTTCTCGGGTCATTCACCATTCACCATCATCCAATCTGGGATTACTACAATGCCACCAGCAACCCGGACCTTGAGCCCCGGGAGAGCCTCTACCACGCCTACAACATCAGCGCCAACTTTGCAGGCCATACCCATAATTACCAGAGGTATTCGATAGGTGGTATTCCCTATTTCATCGTCGGCAATGCCGGAGGCAGGTGCGCTGACCTGACAGGCGATAGCGCTCCTGCGGGCTACATCTTCGGCATGAACAAAACGCTGGGATATCTCAAGGTGGCTGTAGACCCGGCAAAAAATACCGCAACCGCAGAGGAATGGATCGTAGCCACCGTCAAAGAAGATGACTCCAAAGAGAAACCGAATGTATTCGAGACTCCGAAAATGATTGACCGCATTACCTTTCCACTCAGGAAGCAATCAAAGGAGTAATGCGGTCCGGCAATGCTGTCAGGCCTGTGGTCCTGTCGGCCCGCCGGGCCTCAGAGCACTTTTTCTAGCCCGATTGCTTTCTTTCGCCCAGAGCCTCTCTGTCTATTTCCGTCCCAGATAGAGCCGGCATACCTCAGGATTGTCCAGCAGGCTTCTGGCAGGCCCTTCCAGCCTGTTTTTCCCCATCTCCATGACATAGCCCCGGTCGCTGATGGCCAGAGCCCTGCGGGCATTCTGCTCGACCATGAGGATGGTCACACCCCGCTCATTTATCTCCTGGATCTCGGAAAAGAGCTGACCCATGATCTTGGGCGAGAGAGCTGCAGAAGGCTCATCCAGGAGGAGCATGGATGGGTTGATAATCATGGCTCTGCCCACCGCCAGCATCTTCTGCTCGCCGCCGCTGAGGGTTCCTGCCCTCTGATCCATGCGATCGGCAAGCGCCGGAAAGAGCTCCAGGACAAGAGATATGCGCTCGTCAATTCCGCCTTTGAGAGCGATGGCACCGATCTCCAGGTTTTCCCTTACGGTCAGGGCGGCAAAAACATTCTTCTCCTGTGGAACATAGGAAAGACCTCTCTTTACAAGCTGGTCAGGCCTCAATCCGGTGATCTCCTGGCCTAAGAATAGAATTCTTCCGCCTCGCATCCTGGTCAGACCGAAGATGGATTTCATGAGGGTCGACTTTCCGCAGCCATTCGGCCCGATGACGGTCACAATCTCTCCCTCTTCTACCCGAAGAGAGAGGTCGGTTATGATGTTCTCGTCGGTATAGCCGGCAGTGATTGATTCAAGGCTGAGCATCAGATCCCACACCCAAATAAGCCTCAAATACCCGCGAATCAGAGATGACCTTATCAGGCTGACCGCTTGCCAGTATCGCACCCTTGTTCAGGACGTACAGCTCATCAGAGAGAGCAAGCACGTAGGGAATAGCATGCTCTATTATCATTATCGTAAGCCCACTTTTCCGCAGCAGCTTGATCTTTTCAATGAGCCTCTCGGATAGCGCCGGATTGACACCGGCGAAAGGCTCGTCTAGCAAGAGCAGCCTGGGGTTCGCCATCAGGGCCCGGGCCATCTCCAGCATCTTCTTCTGGCCGCCGGACATAGATCCGGCATACTCGTCCCTCATTCTCAGGAGGTCGAAGAACTTCAGGATATCCTCCGCTTTCTTCTCGATAGCTCTCTCTTCTGCCTTGACCCTGCCATGGCGAATGATGGGAGCAAGTATCATCTCTCCTAGCTGATTTTGGCTGCCGAGCATCATATTCTCGAGCACTGTCATCCTCATCAGAGCCCGTGGTATCTGAAAGGTGCGAATCAGGCCCATGCCCGCTATCCTGTAGGCAGGAAGACCGACAATCTCCTTTCCGGAAAAGATGATGTTTCCTGCGTCCGGCTTTATGAAACCGGATATCAGATCGAAGAGGGTGCTTTTGCCGGCGCCGTTTGGCCCGATAAGGCCCACGATCGTTCTCTCCGGCACCGATAGGCTGCAGTTGTCTACTGCCTTAAGCCCGCCGAAGCCTTTTCTGACCCCCTCTATCCTGAGGATCTCATTTGCCAACGGCCAACTCCTCCTTTCTGCCGAACAATCCCTGAGGCCGAAACATCATGAGCGCAATCAGGACCAAGCCTATGATCACCATTCTCAACGCGCCGGATGCCGAAGGGCTCAGGGAGACGTATCCCTCCAGGAACCGAGTGGTGCTGAAGAATCCCCAGAGCAATACCGCTCCGGCAATCGTGCCCCTATTGCTGCCGCTGCCGCCAAGGATGACCATGATCCAGGCATAAAAGGTCTCGATGGGCTGGAAATTATTGGGATTGATGTACTGCAGATAAAAGGCGAGCATCGATCCGGCCAGAGCGGCGATGGCCGAGCCCAGAGCCAGGGATTGCACCTTGTAAGAGAAAGCGTTCTTTCCCAAAGAGACCGAGACCGCCTCGTCGTCTCTCACAGACTTGAGAACCCGGCCCCAGGGGGATTTGGCCAGAATTTCGAGAAGAGCGTAAACAAGCAGAAGGACGACGATCACAACTCCTGCCAGAAGGAGGTTATAGTCCTCATGAGGAATCATTTCCTCCAGAGGTCGAGGGTATCCGTAAAGCCCGAAGGACCCCCTGGTCAGAGACGACCAGTTGAGCAAAATGAATCTGACGATCTCAGAGAAGCCGATGGTCACTATCGCCAGATAATCCTCGCGCAGGCGGAGGGTCGCCACCCCCAAGAATGCCCCGCAGGCGCCGGCCAGGACCATTCCCGCCGGCACTGCGAGGATAAGCGGCACCTCATTCATGCTTAGAAGAACGGTAGTGTAGGCGCCGATGGCCATGAATGCCACATGGCCGAAGTTGAGAAGACCGGCATAGCCCCACTGCAGATTCAGGCCAAGGGCAAATATGGCATAAATTCCGGCGGTAAGAATTATGGATACCAGGTAATCCTGCATCTTATGTCCCACCCATTAGGCCTCTGGGCCTGAAGAAAAGAACGGCAATCATAATGGCGAAGCTGACCGCGATTTTGTATTCCGCAGGCAAAAATGCTGTGGAGATCTCCTGGGCGAGGCCGATGATCATTCCTCCGGCCATTGCCCCATAGGCATTGCCGATGCCGCCCAGTATAGCCGCAGCGAACATGGGCAGGATGATGGACCAGCCCATGTTGGGATTGAGATGGGTTACGAGGCCGAGCATTATTCCTGCCAGGGCGGCAAGTCCCATGCTCACCATCCAGGTGTATCTTACAACCTGATCCACATTGATTCCGGTAATCCTCGCCAGGTTGGGGTTGTCTGCCAGCGCCCTCATGCTCTTTCCCAGAATCGTCCGGCTCAGGATGGAATGGACCACGAGCATACAGGTAAAGGCAATCAATACCACTGCAATCTGAAAATAGGTGAGAAGAATTCCGCCTAAATTGATGCTCTCCATAACAGGAACTGGAAATCTCAATGCATCCGGCCGGAAGAAAATGATCAGAGCATTTCTTATGGCGATGGATACGCCTATCGACAGAATCATGATGGCGGTTCGGTTGGCTCCACTGCTGCGCATTCTCTTCCAGATTGCAATATCCAGGAGGGCTGCACATGCGGCAGTGGCAAGAACTGCCAGAACACAAGCCAGAGGGAAGCCGAGGTTCGAAGTTGCTGCAAAAAAGAGAGTAAAATAGGCGCCAAGAGTGAGAAAATCACCATGGGCAAAATTGGCAAAATTCATGATTCTGTAAGCCAGAGACAGTCCAATAGCTGCCAGAGCGATAATGCATCCGTAGACTACTCCGTTTGCTACTAGCTGTCCGATCATAGTGTTCAATCGAAGAGATCCTCTTATTGGAGCTATTTTTATCTTTCCCTAAAGCCTCTTGTGCAAGAAAATCATTATAATTTGTCTTCTGCGATACTTATTTATTCATTCTGTCTAGCTCCTGAAGGCAGGATGGTTTTATGAGGTTGGGATCGTATTGCATAATCTTGGCCCTCATTCTCGCGGTATTACTATCAGGATGCACTGAGAAGGCTGAGGACAAGGAAAAGATAGTGACAGAAGGGGAAGCAGGCGCAGCAAATGCCAGCGCAAGCGCAGAGAGTGCAGCCGCCGGGGAACAAGGCAGCGTCAAGATCGGTGTGCTGCAGTCGCTTACCGGCGATCTGGGTGCCTATGGCGGACCGATGAGCGATGGCATGAAGCTTGCTGCCAAGCAGATCAATGAAAACGGCGGCCTGCTCGGAAAGAAGCTGGAGCTTCTGGTTGAGGACGATCAGACTAATAATGTGGCTTCAGTCGATGCCGCCAACAAGCTGGTCAAGGTGGACAGAGTACCTGCCATCGTGGGCGATACCGGAAGCGGACAGAGCATGTCAATAATCGATATCACTACTGGAAACGGCGTTTTGCAGATCTCTTCCTCCAACACCGGCACGGAGTTTACCACTTACAAAGATAATGATCTCTATTTCAGAACTGCGCCCTCTGATACTTTGCAGGGCTCTGCAATGGCCAATCTGGCCGAGCAGCGAGGCTACAAGACGGTATCGACCATTGTCATCAACAATCCCTACGGAGTGGGATTCGAGGAGGTCTTTGTGAAGGCCTTTGAGGCCAATGGCGGAAAGATTCTGGAGAAGATAAGGTATGATCCATCCCAGAGCATCTTTGATTCCGAGGTTCAGAAGATTGCTGCCAGCAAGCCGGACTTCGT
Source organism: Methanosaeta sp. PtaU1.Bin112 (assembly GCA_002067705.1). GTDB lineage: Archaea > Halobacteriota > Methanosarcinia > Methanotrichales > Methanotrichaceae > Methanothrix. The sequence continues at coordinate 17,943 of MVRL01000102.1, read as the reverse complement.
GATGATGGTCTCCTATCCAGAGACCGGCAGCCTCATCCTCAGGACGGCTTATGAGAAAGGAGCATTAACCGGGACTACCTGGCTGCTCTCCGAAGGCCTGAAATCGGACAACCTGGCTGAGCTTGCCGGAAAGAATGCCCCCGGCGGATACATTGTGGCCGGACTGCAGGGACTGGCTCCGGATGAGAATGCTGGCGGAAAGGCATATGATGCATTCCGGTCTCTCTACAAGGCAGAGTACGGAAAGGAGCCGGGCATTTACTGCACCAACAGCTATGACGCCCTTGCAGTATTGGCGCTGGCCATTGAGCAGGGGAAGACCGCAACCGGCAGATCCATAGCCGACAACCTGAGATTGGTTGCGAATCCCCCTGGAGTAGAGGTATCAGATCTGAAAGAGGCCCTGAACCTGATCAGAGAGGGCAAGGACATCAACTATCAGGGCACATCCGGCGATATAATCTTCGATGAGAATGGAGATGTCAGCGGATCTTACACCGTCTGGACCATTGCCCAGAACGGAAGCATAGTCCAGGGCGAAAAGGTCGCAGCGTAAACGCTGAATAGATCTATTTTTTTATTTTCTGGCCATTCTTCAATCTATTCACTGGAACGTTTCTACTACACTATATTTCATGAAGCCCTCCGGGCAGCAAGTATCGCTACAAATAGCCAGCTTGTGCAGTATTTTTATCTATTCCAAGATTGCAGGCGAAATAATTTCGGGCCTCAACATTAAGTCCTTCTTCGATAATTATTTATTCATTCTGTCCTGCCCCAGAGATCAGGATGGTTTTATGAGGTTGGGATCGCATCTATTAATCTCGGCCCTCATTCTCGCTGTATTACTATCAGGATGCACCGAGAAGGCTGAGAACGAGAAAAAGGCAGTAACAGAAGGGGCAGCAGGATCAGCAAATGCCAGCGCAAGCGCTGAGAGCGCAGCAGCCGAGGGACAAGGCAGTGTCAAGATCGGAGCGCTGCAATCGTTGACAGGAGATCTGGCGTCTTATGGTGGACCCATGAGCGATGCCATAAAGCTTGCTGCCAAGCAGATCAATGAAAACGGCGGCCTGCTCGGAAAGAAATTGGAGCTTCTGGTTGAGGATGACCAAACCAACAATGTGGCCGCAGTTGATGCTGCCAATAAGCTGGTCAAGGTGGACAGAGTACCTGCTATCGTTGGCGATACCGGCAGCGGACAGAGCATGTCCATAATTGATATCACTACCGCAAATGGCGTTTTGCAGATTTCTTCCTCCAACACGGGCACGGAGTTTACCACTTACAAAGATAATGATCTCTATTTCAGAACTGCGCCCTCGGATACTCTGCAGGGCTCTGCAATGGCCAATCTGGCCAAGCAGCGGGGCTACAAGACGGTATCGACCATTGTCATAAACAATCCCTACGGAGTGGGATTCGAGGAGGTCTTTGTGAAGGCCTTTGAGGCCAATGGCGGAAAGGTTCTGGAGAAGATAAGATATGATCCATCCCAGAGCATCTTTGATTCCGAGGTTCAGAAGATCGCTGCCAGCAAGCCGGACTTTGTGATGATGGTCTCCTATCCAGAGACAGGCAGCCTTATCCTCAGGACTGCTTATGAGAAGGGAGCATTGACCGATGCACCGTGGCTGCTCTCTGAAGGCCTGAAGGTTGACAACATAGCAGAACTGGCCGGAAAGAATGCCAAGGGCGAGTATATCATAGCAGGACTGCAAGGTCTGGCGCCAGATCAGAATGCTGGTGGAAAGGCGTATGAGGCATTCCGGGATCTTTTCAAGGCCGAATACGGCAAGGAGCCCGGGGTCTACTGTAGCAACAGCTACGATGCCGTGGCTTTAGTGGCTCTTGCAATCGAACAGGCAAAGAGCGCTACCGGTCGATCCATAGCCGACAACCTGAGATCTGTTGCCAATCCACCAGGCGTAGAGGTATCGGATCTGAAAGAGGCCCTGAAACTGGTGAGGGAAGGAAAGGACATCAATTACCAAGGGGCATCAGGCGACATATCCTTCGATGAGAATGGAGATGTCAGCGGATCGTACAACGTCTGGACCATCGCCCAGAATGGAAGCTTCATCCAGGGTGAGATGATTGCGGCGTGAACGCTCGATAAAAGGGATGTGCGGAGGTTCAAAAATTTCCATCTTTTAAGATGGGGACGAAGTGAACCCTCGCTCCGATTTCATTTTTTTAAAGACACATCGATATTAAATCTGACAGTTTCTTGGGTCAACTGCATAATCCGAGAAAAAGAAATAGCAGCGTTAGGGATATGGTCTGATTGTTAAATCCAGCGATAAATATCTTGCTGCCAGCATGACAATGGAAAGAAGGTCTCGTTAGAGGACGCAGACTCCAATTTAAATAGACTGCGCAAATAGCCTATTATGGCACAAATAAAATCGTGCATCTATATTAAAAATTTACGACTTATCGCATGGGCATTATGAATGGGCAATCCGTGAATCAGAGGATAGCAAGATCTATTGCATGTGGGAATATCCTGCTTAGATATAATTATATACTTTCGACCTAATGACTATATATGACTAATAAACTGAGTTTGATTCTATTTTCTTTATTATTCATTTTTTCCGGCATAGCACTATCACAGGGCGATGAGGACGGATGGTACCTTCAGGGAGATCCGGTCATCAATAAGGATGAAGAGATCGACCTTCCCCCATGCTATACCGAAAGGACGGTAACCGTGAGCGATGGGAAGGGTCACGGAAGCGTAAAGAGGTCTGAAGAATGTTTCAAGGAAGCCTCCGGCTCATACGAGAGCGATGTAACATGGACGGTCCCTCCTGAATTCATGAAGCCGGGAATGATGATCAATTTCACCATGACCTGCACCTCACAGCTTGCTGATAATTCTACAAATGGATTGATCGGATATGAGGGCCGGACAATATTGCAGGCTCGTTGCACAAATCCGGAAGGAAAGAGCACAGGCAGCTTTATTGTGCCGAATGGAAAGCAGGACGATGAGATGGCAATTTATGCCAGCTTCGTGGTGATAAGCGGCCTGCATGGCGATGTTGCTTACAATTACAGATATCTCAAAGCCGGGGACATCGATTCGGGATCCTCGGAGACCCTCGATCCCGAACCGAAATCCAAAGAAAGCCAAGTCATCTACAATAGCTGGAATACGGGATCCGTAGGCGGAAATACTACATGCAGTCCGTTTTTCACAATCGACGAGCCGCAGATGATAACCTACATCGATACCTATCACTGGAATAATGGTGCCGTTGCACCGGGAGGCACCATTGGCCTGATTGATGGCTATGGCACACAGTACGGACCCTGGAAGGTTGAGACCAGTCTCGATCGAAGCGAGGTGCCCAAAGGCTACTGGATCGCTCACCCCAACGAAATCATACCGGCAGGAACCTATATCCTCGAGGACTCGAACCCGGCAACCTGGTCTCGGAACTCAGAGTCGCCCTGCGGGTTTGCCAGGGTTGAAGGATATGCTGCTCCGGATTCTCCCGAGAAGGTAGAGGCAAGCGCTTCTGAAACAGTCATAAAAGCGCCCGGATCAAGCGAAGAATCAAATGACAAGATCAAATCGCCAGCCAAGACGGAGCTAGCGGATGGGAGAATTGAAAGCGAAAAGATTCTCGATGGGCCGGAGGCTGAGGACAAAGAAAGGAGTAAAAATAGCATCTTTGAGATGATATCATCATCAATAAAAACTAGCACGGCAGCTTCTGTGAGAAAGCCGACATCTATTGATAGGGGCACAGATAAGGATACATCATCCGACAAGATCACATCTTTGGATAGATCAGCCAAACCACTGGTGATTTTCAGCCAGGCTGCCACTGGAGACTTTGAATGCAACCCCCAGAATTTCGCAGGTTTCTACTATGATCTAAATAGCAATACAGGTACGGAAGTGATGACCGCAACCCTAACGAATGGAATGCTGAGTGGATCCTATCCTTATGGGCTTGTCTATCAGACCACTGTCCAGCAGAATGACTTCGCCTTCAGGGATTGGGGCTATTACAGCGTCATAGGCTTGCTCGGAGAGAAATATTTTGCCGGATATCTTGATACCGCAGGCGGCATTGAAGAAAGGCTCTTTAGGGAATCGGGAGATGCAGATGTTCTATCAGCAAATAGGCTTCTTCGGGTCCTCATAGATGACGATCATGAGAAGACCATCACCACTGCCACGCCGCTTGAGCTGGAAGACGGCTACACGCTTGCTATCGATTCCATTGATGCCTCTGGCAACACCGTGACGCTGGTCCTCTCCAAGGACGGAAAAAGGCTCTTTACAAAGAAGATCTTTCCCTCCAGGGATGGTGCGACCATGGCCGAAAAGACCTTCATCTACAGAAAGAGCTTCGGCAATTTAAGAGATGTGATCATCGCAGCAGTTCACTTCAAGAACGCCTTTAGAGGCGCGGATCAGGATCTGGCAACCGTCGATGGAATTTGGCAGCTCTCTGATGAGGCTCTGGATGTATCAGTGGGCACAAGTCTCGGCAAGATGACCATCCAGACGGTTACCGATGATGGCATCGTTATGAATAATGAAGGGAGCGATCTCTCACTGAGCAGGAATAAGGACATCTCATTGATGCCGGGCTTTGGAATCAGAACGGCTGATGCCGATAGTCTCAGATACTGCATCTACAGGGAGATCACAGGGCCAGGGACTTTTAGGCTGAGAGGAGCGGTTGCAGACGATTCCTATTCATGGACGGCGGACAGCTTTGCCGGTTTCTATTATGATCTCGATGACGGCATCAAGACGGAATTGCTGAGAACGAGCGTCATCGATGGCGCACTTGAGCAGCCGGATGGCATCACTTACATCACAAACGCCCAAAAAGCCAACTTCGAATTTGAGGAATGGGGATCTTATAAGGTCATAGGATTTTTAGGAGAAAGATGCCTTGCCGAATATGTAAGCGGGGAAGAGAGCCCTGCCAAGAGCAGCTCTAACCTTGAATCCGCAAAAGGACTGCTCTTTGATAAGTCCACAGACAAGAGCGCTCTTGCCGAGAAGCAGCTATTGAAAATCTTAGCTGACGATGATGCGGAGAAGACCATCACCACAAACTCTCCATTGAATCTTGAAGAGGGCTATGAGCTTTCTATAAAGTCTATCTCCTCCGATGGCAATAATGTCTACCTGGAGCTGTCCAGGAATGGCGAGGTAGTGCACTCCGCAATAATGCATCCGTCATACGGTGCCGCGGCTACAGCCGAGAATACCTACATCTACAAAGGAGATTCAGGAGAGCTTAAGAACGTGGTCCTCATCGCAGTTCATTTCAAGAATGCTTTTCGAGGTGCAGATCAGAACCTGGCTACAGTAGACGGTATCTGGCAGATTTCCAAGTCGCCGATCTCGGTTAAGGAAATGACCTCTTTCGGCAAACTGACGATCTCAGATATTACTGGTAGCCAAATCACCATGAGCAACAGGGAAAATCCCATCAAGTTAAGCCGGAATAAATATGTATCTCTGGCGGGAGATATTTATCTGCAGACAGCTGATTCGGACTTGCTGAGATACTGTATTGTCAGGGAAATTGAAATAGATTAGCAGCTGAAGAAGCATGAGTTGAGGATGACGAATGGACAGGAAAGCCCTCCGAGCTTCCGACAAAGAGTCCATTTACTTTTCAACTTTTTCTATTTTTTATTTAAGGATTCAAGAAAAAGCGTCGTCCCGGCGCATCTGTCGCGGAGCAAATGCAGATGAGTTATTTGCGTCCATCTAATTCCGGTATTATCGCGCATGCTCTATCAATCTGCGAATGAATTGGTGGTCTTTTTGGCTTTCAGATGACGGCTCAGATAGGCTAGATTGGAACAAAAGTTTAATTATCTCGTCTCACCATCATTATGCACAGTGAAGTGGAATCTGCTCGGCATAAGCGTTATGGCGGCAATGTTCTTAGCGATGGCTGCGGTATTATTTTTCAGTGCTGAGGCCGCAGATTATGGCCCTGGCGTTTACTATCTTGCTCCTGGATATCCTCTTAAGTATTGCCCGAATGAGCGGCTTTATGCAGAGAAGGGATTCTTCTTTGATGAACAATCATCGGTAAGCGGCAGGGGAGAGATCTCCATTAAAGGGAAATTCAAAGATCGCGGCGTGGATTCCAAAGGATGGATGAAAGGCTATGGGTCAATAAACCTCGAATCCCTGCGAAGCATGGATAAGGTCGGCAGAAAGGTCGACTTCTCTTCCCAGTCAGATCTGGTCTTTGCAGGAGGACTGCTGAAGAACAGCAAGACCACGAAACTGCCGTTATTCGAAAAAGGCATTGGAGCCAGTGTAACCGAGAGATTTAATCTGAGCCATGTCGACAAGAGCGAGAGCAGCATTATCAGGTCGGCAAATCGTTTCAATAATACAATGCTCTATAGCACAGAGCTGGCTTTTGAGGGTCTCTGGAATATCAAGAATATGCGAGGCTGGTCGATAAATATGAATAAGAGCGAGCAGATATATTCGGGATCCTTCCAGGCTCAAAAGAAGATCGAGTTCGATGATTCTTCACAAAGCCCGAAATATTTCAGCTCCTCTTGAAGCCGACCAAAAGGATTTTTAGGTTTGAACTCGATTAAGTATTATAATTGGTTTCACTGATCTCCGGTTTTTTAAAGTTGGCAGATATTCTGCCTGAAGCTTGGGATCTGAGATAAAGGTGAATGGTTATGACCAACTCTAAATTTGCATTTGCTATTCTGACTTTACTGCTAGCATGCGGCCTGGCAGAATCCGCCGAACAGGATATGAGAATTGTCAATCCTTCAGCTCTGACTGCAGGAAAAGCGCTGGCCGCATCAGTGAGCACGGCAAATGAGGCTCTGTCTTTGAATGATATGGCCGCCCTGACGCAATTTGATGGAGCTATCTGGGGTGCCGGGAAAAACCAGATTGCACAGTTCGATACACAGGGAATTATGCTCAAATCTTCTGCCCTTCCCTTAAGCCAGGTGGCGGGAATTGCAGCTTACGAAGGAGGCACCATTCTGGTTGGCAGTTCGCCTGATAACACCATCTACAAGTTCGATCCCATATCTAGCAGCGTTCAGAAATTCCTCGATCTAAGGCAGATTGACTCATCAGGCGTTCTGGCCGGGGATGTTCTGCAAAATGGAGAGCTGATGAGCATTGCTTCGGACGGAAGATATGTGTTCGCTGCAATTCGGGCAGGATACTCCAGCAGCATATTCAAGATAGACCCGGCAAATGGAAAGATCATCTCCAGGGCCTGGGCTCCCGGCCCCAATCCCTCTATCATGGCCTATAATGCGGGAAGCCTTTTTGTCCTCGATGGGAGCTCAAATCAGCTCAGACGTTTTGATTCCGACATGAAGCTCTCAGCTGATTCGGTTTTGGTTGCTGATCGAATGGCAAAAGGCATCCTGGCAGCAGACAGTGCGGTTCAGATTCTATCCGCAGAGGCTAACAGACTGAAGGTCACGCCCGTGAATGCCGCGACTATGGTTGCTTCCATGCCGATTGGCATCGCAGATCGATCTATTGCAAGCTCGAAGGTCTCCCTGGACACCGGAGCGGCTGCGATCGCTCAGGGCAGCAAAGTCGCAGTGTTAATTTGCGGAGATGTGGCCGAAAATGGATTTGAAGAGTTCTGGAGCGACACCTGCTGGATGTACAAAACATTGCGCGATGCCGGCTATTCTGCAGAGAATATCTATGTGCTCTATGGAAGCGGCAACGATCATGCATCAGATAATCCCAAGTATCAGAGCGCGGATACTGTAACTGATTTTCCCGCTACTTATGTCTGGGTTGATAAGGTCTTCGACGGACTCTTGAATGGGGATTCAACTAACGGCATAAGCAAGATGAAATCCTCAGACAGCCTTTTCGTCTGGACTTTCGATCATGGTGCAGGAGGAGATCCCGCCTATCTCTGTTTGATGGATGGGGATATGGACGAAGGCCACTTCGCAGCCAAACTTAACGCCTTGCCATTCCAGAAAGCTGCCATCTTCATGCAGCAGTGTCGCAGCGGAGGATTCATAGACAGCCTTCAGGCGTCGAAGATCTTCCTCTCGACAGCCTGTCGGTCCGATCAGAATGCATTCCCATCAAATAACGAATACGAGACCTACAATGGCCAGATTTACAATCATGGCGAGTATAACTATTACCTGATATGCGCGATTTCCGGGAAGACGCCCAACGGGGGTACGGTTAACGCGGACACTGGCGGCGATTCCGGCATAAGCGCCCTGGAAGCGCATAATTGGGTGGCAAACCATGAGGATCTGGCTGAAGTGCCTCAAATGAGCGATACCGGTGGAGTGGGAAGCACCTTTATCATAAAAACATCCTCATCCGGAGGCATCAAATTTATAAAGCCGGAAGAAGCTCTGATCCGCGAGGTTATTCCGATTCCAAAGCCCACACCAGATCCGATTGCGAATAGACTGTCTAAAATGCCAAGGATAGGATGAATGACAATTGATAGGATGAGTCCTATCTACCATTCTTTCCTATCATATTTTTACAGGCTCTTTATTTTGGATCATGTTCATTGCTGGATTACTGCGGGACATATACGGCATAACCGCGCGGCGGAGCCCAGAGTTCAGTCCAGCCGCTTGCATTGGTCATCTTATCCTCGGCAATCCCGTTGTCATTGCTTGACCACCAGGCTTGCAGGGACAGAAGTCTATCGGTCCAGCGAGTTTGAATCCATGCTCCATTCCAGTTGCCACGGTTGTTCAGTACAAGGACCAATCCGCATTGGGCGTCATTTCCGTCGCGCTGCATAACATATAAGTCATCATCTGCATAGAGAATGCGCGTATCTCCGCCGGCATATTTTTCATGGACCTGGACAAGAGCAGCGATGCCTGTGCGAGTGCCTTGTTGTGCCAGTTCCCAGCTAAAGTAATCCTGCCAGAAAACACATGGATAGCCTTCATGGGTGAGGATATAGGCGTAGGCGAGAAGTTTGTCGTGAATAATGGGCTTGTCTCGTGTAATATCATGATTCTCAACAAAAGTAACAGTCCGCAGAGGATGATCATACATGAGCTGTCCGGGCCGAGGCACCAGATTACGGAGACTGAAGCCGAAGCTCTCGCATAAGCTATATAGACGGTCGCGGAGCGGAAAATCAAAAGCGTTAACAGGGTTATCTGACCAGGCATTAGCTTCATTGAGCCAGTCCTCAATTGTGCGGTCGTTATCCCAGCATTCGCCAACGCCGAACGGCTTGAAGACCTTTCCGTCACGCAGAGCGCGCAATTCCTGGATGGCACGGACCATCCAGCCGCCATAACCCTTTACCATGTCGTAACGAAATCCATCAAACTCGATTGTCTCAAGCAGCCATTTGGCATATTTGATCAGTTCCGTATAGACAAGCGGATTGCGGTGGCAGAGGTCGGGCATCTCTCCGAACATGGCGCCATCCCATTGTTCATAGAGACTGGGATGAAAGTGAGACCAATCACGCAGGAACTTTCCGCTCTCAGGTCGAAACCGGGTCCAGCGCATCTTGGAATCGATGGGATTAGGCTCCTCTGCATCCCCTCCGCTGTTATGGTTGAAGACCATATCTGCATAGACCTGCATCCCGTGGTCGTGGGCAGTCTTGATAAGGTCAAGCAGATCTGCTTTGGAGCCGAACCATGTTGCTTTGCCTCCTTTCTGATCAATCTCGCCCAGGTCATAATAATCGTAAGGATCATACCCCATCGACTTGCATGAAGCGGCTTTACCTGCGGGCGGAAGCCAGAGGGCAGTGAAGCCGACCTTTTGCAGTGCAGGGATTTGATTTTTTATCTTCTCCCACCACTTATATTCGCAGGATTCCACAATAGGGCAATCCCAGTAAAATGCTTGAAGCATGACTCCCATAATTTTTCACTTCTCCTCCTGTTTGGGTTTGAGGCTGAAAATGTTGTTGTAGCGTCTAGAAATTATTAAGATGTGAGCTTTCAAGCTATTTAAAGATATAAGCCGGAACAGATGGGCGCATTTGTGATTCCTCTGGGGAGAAAATAAATCTGAGAATGCTTGAATGCAAGTGCAAAAGCAAGGAGAAAAGATGATGAAAATATACTTGAAGGCAATTTTTGTAGCTGCCGTCATACTGATGGCAGCAATGCCTGGAATATCTGTCAGCGAAAATTCAGTTGCTGGTAGTGGTCCAGAAAGCTTTATCAGAAACGCTGCAACCAATCATACCATCGCTGCCAATCTGAAGGCTAACGATACTCCTGCATGGGCCAATAACGAGGAGGATTTCGATTTTGCCGCCAGGGGATTTCTCGCCGCAGACCATCCACTGATCATTCCCTCAGATTATCCGAATTATACCTCATGGAATATGGAAGCATTTTCGTTTTTGGATAATGGGACCTGTCCGGACACGATAAATCCTCTTCTATGCAGGCATGCACGATTGAATAACATCAAAGGCTTATTCGAGGTTGTTCCGGAAATTTTTCAGGTAAGGGGTTATGATATCACGGCAATGAGCCTTATCAAGGGCGATACCGGATGGATAGTTATCGATCCCATGCATTCAGTTGAGACGGCACGGGCGGCGATGAGCCTGGCAAACAGGACATTGGGAGAGTATCCGGTGAAAGCAGTCATTTACTCGCATCCTCATGTAGACCATTACCAGGGAGTAAAAGGAGTAATTACTGATGAGCAAGTTTCCGCCGGCGATGTAGAGGTCATTGCACCTGTTGGTTTTATGGAGCATGCAGTCAGCGAGAATGTATATGCCGGAACTGCGATGCAGAGACGGGCAAATTATATGTATGGGCTTTCGCTTCCCCGAGATGAAAAGGGGCTTGTCGATAACGGCCTTGGCAAATATCCGGCAACTGGGGTAGCATCTCTCATTGCACCCACAATTGAGATCAACAAAACTGGCCAGAGATTAACCATTGACGGAGTCGTGATGGAATTTCAGTATACAACAAATACCGAAGCTCCGGTTGAGTTGAATATCTGGTTCCCGGATCATAAGGCGCTTTTTATGGCGGAAAACTGCGTGGGGACGCTCCATAATATCCTGACCCTTCGCGGAGCACAGGTCAGAGATCCGCTTTCATGGGCTGAATTCCTCGACGAGGCACGGAGACGATACGGCGATCAGGCCGAGGTTGTGTTCACCGCTCACAACTGGCCACGGTTCGGAAACGATAAGGTAAAGGAGCTACTCGATAATCAGCGCGACATGTACAAGTATATCAATGACCAGACTCTGAATCTTGCCAATAAAGGCTATACCATGGATGAGATCTCAAATATGCTCGTCCTTCCCGAATCCCTGCAAAGCTACTGGTACACCCATGGATTTTATGGCCAGATATATATGGGTGTTAAAGCGACATACCAGAAGTATCTTGGATTTTACGATGCAAATCCCATCAATCTTAGGAGGCTCACTCCGGTGGAGTATTCCAAGAACATCACCAGGTATATGGGAGGAGCAGATGCAGTTCTGCAAAATCTTTCCAAAGATTATGGGGCTGGCAGATACGAACTGGTAGCTTGCATAGCCAATTATCTCGTTTTTGCAGATCCTACTAATATGGACGCCAGGAAGATGGAGGCGGATGCCCTTGAACAGCTCGGGTATCAGGCGGAGTCTGGTCCGGCACGCAATGCCTATCTGGTTGGAGCGCAGGAGCTTCGCAGCTCTGAGCCGGTGCAGGGAAGGACAATGATATCTGCAGATATAATGTCTGCCATGTCTCTGAGTCAGCTCCTGGATTTTCTTGCAGTCAGACTGAATGCAACGAAAGCGAATGGTGTGGATTTCAAGTTGAATTTGATGATTAACGGTACAAACGATAAAGCATTGATTCAGGTTAATAACAGTGTGCTCAACTTCTGGCTGAATGAATCCTCGACGGATGCAAATGTCGCTGTCGATATGCCCCGGAAGACTCTTGAGCAGCTGGCACTTGATCCATCAGTTCCTCTGGAAGGAGTGATCGGCACTGGAGATGTCTCTATATTCGTGCGGTTTGTCGGCATGCTTGATACGTTCGATGCGGGATTTAATATTATACTTCCATAATCTTTTTTTATTTTTTATGCAAGGATGAATCTGCACAATTGGACTTTTCATGCATGATGAGAACGAAATAGATTTTTCATGGCAATCAAATGAAACCAGAATACGGACCAGTGGTCGGGCTGGCGCGCTTCAAAACTCCTGAGGAGGCAGTGGCCTCAGCCAATGATACCTGATACGGGATTTTGGCATCCATGTGGACAAAGATTGTTCGTAGTGGCCTTGTTCTAGCGAGCCGGATAAAGGCGGGAACGGTGTGGATAAACGAGCACTCAAGAATGTACCATGACCAAGCACATTTATATCGTTCTCATCGGACACCTGGAGAGGCTGTGGTACGGATTGTTGAAGTGACAGCAAAGATGGTAGAGAGCCCCCAATCGGAAGTCAGAAAAGCATCAATTGAGGAATGCTGTAAGTGCCTCCGGAAAAAAGCCCAGCCGGATTCGATCTCAGATCCGGCTAAATCCCTATGGAGAATTCCTCATTCATCTTTCGACAGGCTTGTCCTTTTCCGCTGCCTCATAGTAGCTGTCAGGCACTCCGGCGAGCTTTCCTTCACCTTTGATTAGCGGTGGATATATGAAGACGCCGTGCTCGTCCAGGTCATAGTCCAGGTCCATGAATCTCTGCAGGTACTCCTGATGCAGGGCTTCAGGTTCCAGCTCTGCCTGCTCAGGATGCAGTATCCGGGCAAGATAGGCCGCTCCTATCAGGCCTTTGCTGGCATCATTTCTCAAATTGCCGCTTAGGATGTATACCCGGCCGTTCTTGACTGCGGTCAGGTTGGAGTACTCGGGTCGGCTCATGAACGCCTCACGAGCCTGAATAATCCCTGTAGCGTTATCGGCATCATACCCGCTGGGCGGCTCGAGAACCAGGCCGCTGTAAGTTGTAGCAACCACCAGAAGGACAATGTAATCAGGGTCTTCAGAAATGACCCACTCCGGATCAACCTCAATTCGATAGGTCGACTTCATGAAGTCAGGCAGATCTGCTGCAATGCTCCTGCCGCCGGCAAGTTCAATCATGCTCGTTAGAGTATCGATTTGGGCAAATGTGAAAAGGGTCTTCTCATCTGCATTCGGGTATGCAGCAACCAGCACAGTCGGCTTCTCGTCATCAGGAATCCTCTCCGTGGCATTCTTGAGTTTGGCAAGGTGGTCAATATGCCATTGGATATACTCCTCAGCCTCCGGTCGGGCATTAAAGATGTAACCCATCTTCCTCACAGCATCGGTGAACGCTGAGATCTCTGGATTTCTCAAATCCGGATAGTAAAGGCCGGCGAAGAGCACGGAAACTCCTGGCAGGTTTGCTTGCTTGTCTTTGGTTACATTGGAGAAGACGAGAAGAAGATCTGGATTTTGGCTCAAGACCTTCTCATAATCGGGCTCCTTATGCATTGCTCCTACGTTCGTTCGTGTTGAGAGGACTGGAAACTCAGCCGGGGACTTGGCCACAGCAAGATCCACTCCGACGACCACATCCGTCTTCTTGAGGATCTGCATCAGATCGGCGTTGTCCAGATACTCTGCCACTACTCTATTCACAGGCTCCTTGATTGTAATGGGCTGGCCATTGCCGTCCAGGATTGTGAGGTTATTCTCGGTTCCGTTTATTATGTCCTCAACCTGGTATACGTCCGCCTGGTCGACCTTGCCGTCGAAATTGGCATCGGCGAGGTCAGTAGGCTTTTCGCTTCCATCAATCATGGATTTTATGGATGCTATGTCGAGCTGATCGACGATTCCATCTAAATTTGCATTTCCAAATACGTGCAACACATATCCTGATGCGGATGCGCATGGCAGAAATGGAGCATATGAAAGCACCAGGAAGAACAGAACCAGGTTGGCGAGTGGATATTGAATCAATCTCATTTTTCTGACTCCTTTCCAGGCCACATCCCGAGAAGGCCGACTCTAATCGAGAACTCGGCCATCATCGGCACTAGGCTGGATAACGTGGTTTCGTCTTAATAGTATGCTAAAACAGCCTATTAGTTATAATACTTTTGGGATTAAATGCTACTAAGATGGTATTAACCAGATCATTTGGATGGCATTAAGCCGCCCCGTTTCAGGATGATTTTATTCAGTTTGGCATATAGGTAAGGATGAGGAAATGCATCTCGAAGGTTGATCCAGATCTTTTTATTGTTCGCATATTGAGCTATTGATGCTGCATCGTCCTTTCTCCAGTCTCTAATCGTGTACTTGCCGATTGCGATATTCTTGATAGACATTGCGCGCCTCACAGTTTGAATTCACAGTTTAACTTGCAGGATCGCGAAGGGCGGGTTTTGCTGACTGCGGGCCAGCGAGAGTCTTGATGGGATGTCGAGACATCGGTAAGTCCCCTTTCTTCAGGATGATCTCCCCAATTTCGCGGAGTTCGCGGGAGTTGCCGCACGAGCCGCTATGGATGAAAGCAAAAGCCATTTGCCATGATTAATTTCGCGTCGCTCTCAACTAATATAAATAATATGCACGCATATCTATATTCGTATGATGGTCTGCTATAAGTATCCTATCTTCTCGAACAAGATCACTCCGTGCAAGCTAGCGGAGAATTAGGGTGCTTGTAGATGGCTTCTTGATCTGCTTCTCTAATAGCCTAATGAAGTAAAAAAGGCTACATCACATATCCGTGATGCAAGTTTTTTAGATGAAAAGGGAAGCCGCGCTCTTCATGACACAGCAGTTCACTTTCCTTTCCAGAGCTATGCATCCAGGTCAGATGATAGGAGATCTAATTTAGGAATTCGCAACGCTCTAAAGTAAGCGAAATTCTGAGAAAAACTTTTTAAGGATGAAAAAGTATGAATAAAATCCAAATGGTGATACAATGGCCGAATTAAAATTCAAAGATTTTTTAAACAAAGATGGCATTGCCAATGCCGATGCGCCGATTTGGTTTAAGAAACGTATCGATATCCGTAAGGCGTTTCCGTCCCCTTACTTGGAGAAGAAGGACACCCTGGCTGCAATCGTATCGAATGCTGTCATAAAGGTTGATAGTCTAAAGCACGAAGAAGGCGGTTCATCTTTGCTGGGCGACGGTCCTTTCGATCCGCAAGGCCCACGATATCAGGATGCTCAAAAAGCCGAACTTGCACCCAGAATGCAGGACTTAGAGGAGACCATCGATCAATCGGTAGCGCTCTTTCAGGGCCTGTCCAATTGGAACCATCCTCTTTCCATGCCCAATGTGATCCCTCCCGCAAATATCGCTTCCATGACTGCGGCTATGCTGACAGAGATATTCAGTCCCAATATCATCGAGGGTGAATATGCCTGGAATGTGGAATTGGCCGAACTGGAATCTGCGGCCATAATAGCCCGTTTGCTGGGATGGGACCCGGAAGTTGCCGGCGGATTGTATACCTTCGGCGGTTCTGGATGCTATTTCTACGGCTTAAAATACGCCCTGACCAGAGTTCTGGGAAAAGAATCCCGCTCAACAGGCATCCGCACCGACGGAAAGGTCTTGGTCTCCCAGCAGGGGCATTATTGCAAGATGAATTCCACAGATTGGACCGGCTTGGGAATGAACAACATTGTCAATATCCAAACCGATGACAAAACCAACTGCATGGATATAGAATATCTTGAAGAGGTGATGGAGGAGCTTTTTAAAGCGGGAACTCCCATTATCTCTATCATCTGCACTATGGGTTCAACCGATGCCTTTGCTGTGGACCAGGTTAAAAAGGTGCGGGAATTGATCGAGAAATATCCCAATCCTCCTGGTTTTGGCAAGCCTTTTCTCTATTGCGACGCAGTCATTGGCTGGGCTTGGCTATGCTTCAAGTCATATGACTTTGATAAAAATCCTATGCAATTCCGCCCCCAGGTAATAGCAGCCATCAAAGCCAATATGCAGGCCATTAAAGAAATGGAGTTTGCCGATGCCATAGGCTGTGATTTCCATAAAGTGGGATGGTCTCCCTATAACTGCAGCCTCTTTATGGTGAAAGACATCGGTGAGTTTCAGAGGTTAATGTCCCGTCCAGGTTCCGATTACCTGCAAGAGCGCACTACCTACAATCCCGGAAACTATACCCTGGAGGTATCCCGGTCCGGCTCCTATGCCATGGCCGGTTGGGCCACCCTGAAGCATTTCGGTCATGAGGGTTTCCAGGCCGTATTGGGCGGCATACTGGAGGTTCAGCACGAATTGCGGGAACGCATTCGAGCGGAATCGGATATGGTCTGTGTCAACCCGGATGACAATGGTTTTGTCACTCTATTCAGAATCTATCCCAAAGGCGTCGATGCTTCCACTCAGTACGCAAAAGAGTTGAGCTGGCCGGACTGCAAAGATGAGTTGATGAAACACAACCGTCTTCAGGAGAACGTGGCGGATAAATTATGGAATTGGCTCAAGGAAGACAGAGTGATCGACGGAGATCATCTTACCTATACCAGTCTGAGTACAGGGTTCAGGCCGACCAAATACAATCGAGATGAAAGCGATCCCAATGCCATGATCTATGCGCTCAAATCATTCCCAATGAATGTATTTATTGATGCCGATTCCATGAATACGCTCGTTAAAGTGGTTAAGGCAGCCAGGGACGAGGCGATTGCGGCAGGATGGCTGTAGACGCAACGCAGACGAAAAGAGGAACTCTCCGGAATATTATCAGCCACAATTGAGGATGACAATGAAAAATTGATCCATGCGGGGGACGGGATTCGAACCCGCGAACACCTGCGTGACAGGGCCCTCAACCCTGCTCCTTTGACCTGGCTTGGAAACCCCCGCCCGAAATGGATTTGGCGAGAATCGGCTCAAGATGCCGATCCCTGCGATTTTTATGCTAACTCTGCCAGCTTTGCGTCCAGATCCTCCGCCCTTCTCTTGATCTCCTCTGCGGCCTTTGCCACCAGCTCTTTAACTGGCATATTTCCGGCGCTCTCAATGGAGACCACGAACGAGCTAGGAATGAGCGATAGACTGATTGCCCCCGGCTCGCATGCATCAACGCAGAGCTTGCAGAGAGAGCATTCCAGTGTATTTGTAGTTTTCGCTCTCCCGCCCTCTACTGTGAAGATATTTCTCGGGCAGGCCTCGACACACTTTCCGCATCCATCACATGATTCCGATATCTCTAAGCTGGGCTGATTCTTGTAGCCGCATAGCGTGCCCGCCTGCCACTTGCTGTGCTCTTTGCCCACATGTTTTGTGGCATAGCCCTCAATGACCAGCTTCTCACCCTCGCCCAGAACCACTATGGGGATCTTATCGAAGGCCGGTCTAACGCTCGGGTCAGTGAACTGAATATCGCTGGAGTAGACCATGCCCGGCCCTTCTGCGGAGAGCATGAAATCCACCCGGCATCCAGGACAGCCGGATCCGCCGCACTGGCACTCCTCAGGCTGGGCGAAGACGCTCAGATCATCTGCCTGAAGTGGAACCTCACCTAATCGGAGCCCGACCTGCTCATCGAAGAGCACTGATGTATTGTCATAGATGGATATTTCATCTATGGCCAGCACAGGCACCTCGCTCATGCAGGCACGGCGAATGCCATTGGCAAAAGCGGCTGTAACACCGCTGAGGAGGTACCGGATGCGGTCCTCCTCGAGCTGCAGCAATTCAAATTTCAAACTTACACCCTTCGACCTCTCTTTCCGCCGGCAGGCTTAGTGCCGTCGTGGGGTATGGGAGTTGCATCCTCTATTCTGCCAATGCGAAGCCCTGCTCTGGCAAGAGCCCGAATGGCTGCCTGAGCGCCCGGTCCGGGAGACCTCTGCTTGTTGCCTCCGGGAGCGCGCACCTTGACGTGAACCCCGATGATCCCCTTGTCTTTCACAGCATCAGCGACCTGCATGGCCATCTGCATGGCTGTGTAGGGACT
>MVRL01000101.1 GCA_002067705.1 Methanosaeta sp. PtaU1.Bin112 | reverse complement strand
AAAGGACTCCGCTTTCATCCGTTGCGGCTATCGCAGCAACTCCCGCAAACTCTGCGGAGTTAGCGAGATCACCCTAAAGGATGGGGACTTCTCGCTCCGTCCTTCGCGATCCTACAAGTTAAAATTAGAGAAAAAAAATCAAATAATTGTCAATATTAAAAATTTTTTCATTACAAAATGCTCCAATATTTTTTTGAAATCCAATGAATATTGATCTATGCCTAAATATGCCCGAGATAAAAAAAAAGGATGACTGTGCAATGAATTTTAGCTTCCCCATATGCTCATATCTATGTAGCAGGAGGCATACGATTCTGCACCACACTGGTCAATTGCCTTGGCCTCTACCCGGAAATTTCCCGATCTCTTCCAGATATGCGAGTCGCTCATTGTTGTCTCCGAAGCTACCGGACCCAACTGAGATGTTGTTCCGTCTCCCCAATTGATCTTATATGTGATCAAATCTCCGTCCGGATCCTTAGCCCAAACCGTGAACACAACAGCAACTCCTTTCTGGCCGCTCTGGCTCGTCAATTTGCCTCCTGGCCCAAGCAGAGTCGGCTGATTTGGCTGGCGATTCTTTCTCTTCGTTATCCTTTCTTCTCGACCGGAACAATCGCAGCCGCTATCCTTGCACTCGCAGACTGAATAAACCTGGATTTTGTTGCCGCATTTATCGAATCTCGGCTCACCGATAGGCTGGCTTTGTTTGCTGCACTTTATTTCGTCGCAGGGTGTCTTGATTGTTTCCACGCACTCGCATCCGGGATATATTCCATGTCGGAGGCATTTCCAATTCGGCCCGCGACTCTTGCAGTCTTCGGAGATTATCCACTCTTTGGTGCAGTCTTCCTTTTGAAACTCGCTCCAGATTGCACCATCAAGGCATCTGCAGTTACCTGTTGGGCCTGGCGCGCATGTGGGTGTGGGATCGTGATCCTGTAAACCAACACAAGAGGTGCCATCGAAACATCTTCCTTCCCCGCAATCGCATACCTTGGTCTCCTTGCTGTTATCCGGAGAGCATCCGCAAGGGCCAATTACACACGTATTGGGAAAATCCGGCGTTGACTTGCAACACATATCAACCGTGACTCTTCCACCTGATCGGATGCAGTTTTCCATTTTTGGATTCGAGGGCTCTTGTGAATCGGGGCAAATTATTTTTTTAATATAACTCCCTGAATCACCCAGATATATTGGAGGGCTGTCTTTTGGCCACCATTTTCCAGATACTTCGACGCAGTCTCCCACGCGGATACCAGAATAGCTGGAATATGTGGCCGTGGTTTCCACCGTTGCGCCAGGGACCAAACTGAAGCCAGGATACGTCCCGCTCAATCCGTATCCCCGGAGAACGGCATAAATGTCAATTCTAAAGTTCCCGGATTGGCTGATTGAAGTGACCTTCCCCTGAATTATTACCATTTCAAATCCGGCAGCTTTTTTGGGATTCAAAGGTGATGCATCTTTCGGAATGAGAAGCGATATATCTCGAGGAGTATAGGGTGACATATCATCTGGAACGAACTGGGATACATCATCGGGAAAAAATTGGTCTATATTATCCGGAATAAATTGCTCTATAATATCCGGATTAAAAGGATATGGAATATTTGGCTGCGCTGCTCCTGTATTTATCATCATTAGAACCGCTAACAGCGGCAAGATAACAGATACTGCTTTTCGTCTCATTATGATTCACCCGGATGAAGACCTTGCATATGCATTAGCCCCACATCTGATTGAGTATTCTCATCCAAAGATAAATACTTTCCATAAGTTAACCAATTGCCATCGATGTCCATTCCTAATCAATATTACTGATATTTGAAATTAAAGAGGCCATAAATAGATCATTTTTTTGACATTAATTTCAAAAACAATTAAATTCAGCTAATCAGACCATAAATCTAATCATAAAGACTATGAAAGATCAAAAAAATTATAAAAAAATATATAATCATAATTCAGTCTAGAAAGATTTATATCTACAGGATAAGACAATAAAAGAGCGTCTAAAAGGCATTTGAATTTGCAATGTAATTTGAAATTGAAAACAAATGCTCAATATTGATGCAAATGCCTTTAAAATTGCAACTATTGCAAGGCGATTTAAAATGGCTGATGAAAAATCGGAAAAAGCGGTTCAGACCGAAAAGCAAGGTCTGTATTATCCACCCCGAGAGCTTGTTGAGAACTCCAATGTCATGGCCTGGATGAGGAAAAAGGGCCTGAAGTCGGAGAGCGAGCTGCGGGCATGGTGTTCTGCCCATTACACATCCTTCTGGGACGAGATGGCCAAGACCTATGCAGACTGGTTTGAGCCCTACAAGCAGGCATTGCAGTGGAAAGCTCCCTTTGCCAAGTGGTTTATGGGCGGCAAGATCAATGTGGCTTACAATGCTGTAGACAGGCATGCCAAATCCTGGCGTCGCAACAAGCTAGCCTACATATTTGTGGGAGAGCCAGTGGACGATGTTCGCAAGATCACCTACTATGAGCTCTACCAGCAGGTCAATCGATTCGCCAACGCACTCAAGGCCCAGGGAATCAAGAAGGGCGACCGGGTAGGAATCTACCTGCCCATGATCCCGGAGCTGCCTGTGGCCATGCTCGCCTGTGCAAAGCTGGGCGCCATTCACGTAGTAGTATTCTCAGGCTTCTCCGCGGTAGCTGTCCGTGACCGGCTGCAGGACTGCCAGCCCAGGATTCTGGTCACCTGCGACGGCTCCTATCGCCGGGGCAAGCCCATTGCCACCAAACCCCAGGCGGATGAAGCCATAGAGGGCCTGCAGTGCATCGAGAAGGTAGTCGTCGTCAAGAGAAATGGCCAGGAGACCGCAATGAAGGCGGGCCGCGATGTTTGGTGGAACGACTTTGTAGCCAGCCATTCAGGAATCTGCGAAACCCTGCCCATGGACAGCGCCGATCCTCTTTTCATCCTCTACACTGCAGGAGCCGGCGGAAAGCCGCGCGGCATTGTGCATACCCATGCCGGCATGAGCATCGGCCCGGCGTTTACCACCTCCTGGGTCTTCGATATCAAGGATACCGATGTCTACTGGTCGACTGCGGACATCGGATGGATCACAGGCCACAGCTATATCGCCTACGGGCCGCTATGCCTGGGCGCGACGAGCATCATGTATGAGGGATCGCCAGACTATCCGGACTTCGGCCGGTGGTTCAAGATCATCGAGGACTATGGAGTCTCTGTGATTTACACTGCCCCCACGGCCATAAGGATGTTCATGAATGAGGGGCCGTCCTGGCCTAAGAAGTACGACCTTTCCACCGTCCGGCTCATGGGCTCGGTAGGCGAGGCAATGAACCCCGATGCCTTCATCTGGTGGAGGCAGCATGTCGGCGGCGGATTTGCCCCCATCATGGATACCTGGTTCCAGAGCGAGACCGGCTCTCAGGTCATCGCTCCCCTGCCCATAACCCCGCTCAAGCCGGGCTCGCCAAGCTTCGCCCTGCCAGGATACAATGTCGAGGTAGTGGACGACAGCGGCAAAGCCGTGCCCGCAAATGGCACCGGCAACATCGTCCTGACAGAGCCCTGGCCCTCCATGCTGCGAGAGGTCTACCAGGACCCGGCGGCATACAACGAGACCTACTGGACGGCTTTTCCGGGCAAGTACTTCTCCGGAGACAAGGCTTCCGTGGATGGAGACGGATATATCTGGGCCCTGGGAAGAGGAGACGATGTTCTCAAGGTCGCAGGCCACAGAATCTCCAATGCCGAGGTCGAGGCATCGGCAGAGAAGCATCCATCAGTTGCTGCTGCCGCAGTCGTGGGCAAGCCTGACAAGGTGAAGGGAGAAAGCATTGTGGTCTTCGCCATCCTCAAGCCTGATGCCAAGAAGGATGCCGCTCTCGAGAAGGATATCAAGAACTTCGTGCGAAAGACCCTGGGACCAATCGCCATTCCCTCGGATGTCATCTTCGTCGCCGATATCCCCAGGAACAAGGCAGGAAAGCCGGTCAGGCCGCTGATCAAGGCCAAAGCCCTGGGAGAAGCTCTGGGTGATATATCCGCAGTTGCCAATCCCAAGGCGTTCGATGCGATCCCGCTCATAGCAAAGAAGTAGAGCGGAAAAAAAGAGCGGTATCTCATATATTTTTTATTTATTTTATTCAATTTCACGATTCTTTGTCATTTCGATATCCTGCTATTTTGCATCATCAAATCCGATCTTGGTGTGAGTTCCATCACAAAAGGGCTTCTTGCCAGAGGCGCCACATCTGCACAGGGCATAGGGTCCTCCTTCAGCCTGCACTCTGCCGTCTCTATCAACCAGAGAGCATCCTCCTTTCACCAGCAAGGGGCCGTTCTTAATCACGGTGATTCTTGCAGCGGGCGAGCTATCACCCTCCTGGGCGGTTTTCTGCATTTCTGATTGCACCTTTTTGTAGGTCAGGGCACCTGACGGACAGCGATCCACCACAGAGATGATCTCCTCTGAGCCTGCTGCCTGCATGTCTATCCAGGGCGTTTCTCCCCTGCGGAATACCTGAGGCAGACCCTTTACGCACTCTCCTGCATGCATGCACTTTTCCGGGTTCCAGATGACCTTGATGTCCTTATTGGAATATTCTTTCATTATGATTTGTTGGGCTTTCTTTCTACTAATCTCTTTGCTCACCTCGCATAAAAACTATATAATTTGAGAGCCAATTATTAGACAGATTCAGCACCGAGAAAAGGAGAGAGGATTATGGGATTGATTAGCGAGTTTAGGGAATTTGCCATGAGAGGCAACGTCCTGGATATGGCGGTAGGCATCATTATCGGCGCAGCCTTTGGAAGCATTGTCAATTCGCTGGTAAAGGATGTTATCATGCCTCCCATCGGCATGATCATGGGCGGGATCAACTTCGCAGATATGTTTGTGGCTCTCGATGGAAAGAGCTATGCAACCCTGGCTCTTGCCCAGGCGGCAGCAGCGCCAACCATCAATTATGGCCTGTTCATCAATTCGATCATCAACTTCCTCATAGTGGCCCTGGCTATCTTCATGCTCATCCGTCAGGTCAATGCTGCCAAGAAAAAGCCGGCGCCACCCGAGCCCAACAGCAAGGATTGTCCCTTCTGCAAAGAGAGCATTCCCAAGCTGGCAGTAAAATGCCCGCATTGCACATCTGATTTAAAGTAAAACAGAGGCATAAGGATAGAGGCAATAATATGAGTAATATGAGTAGGATGAGTAGAATAACAGGTTTATTTCTGGCTTCACTCGCATCTGCATTATTTGTCCTGGCCATAGCTTCAGTGGGCAGCATCTGCGATAACGCCCCCTGCGAAGAAGCGATCAACGTCTCGGCCGGCGAGAATTTCACCATAGAGCTGCAATCCAATTCCGCTTCATCCGGATATGAATGGTGGACGCAGTTTGATACCGAGTATTTGAATCTTGAATCCTCATTCGAACAGGCTGGAAAGGCAAAGCCGGGATGGGTTGGAGTGCCTGGAAAGAAGGTATTCATATTCAATTCAAAGAAGCCGGGCAGCACGGAAGCTATCATGCTATTGGTCCGGCCCTGGGAGGACGGCGATGTAGCGGAGAAAAAGATTTACCCTGTGAACATCTACTAGACGCATGATGAGACGATGAGACTATTGTCCTGGAATGTAAACGGCCTGAGAGCCATTGTCAAAAAAGGATTTCTGGACTGGATGGAAAGAGATCTGCCTGATGTGCTCTGCCTTCAAGAGACGAAGGCGACAGCAGATCAGCTTCCTGCTGAGCTTACACGCTTTCCAGGCTACTTTTCCTATTTCTGCTCTGGAGACAGAAAAGGGCGGGATGGAGTTGCTCTTTTTTCCAAGATTGAGCCTCTGAGGGTAGACTACAGCCTGGGAATTGAGGGCTTTGATGACGAGCATAGGGCGATAGTAGCCGATTACGGCCATTTCTTGCTCTTTAATGTCTACTTTCCCAATGGCAAAGCCTCTCGGGAACGACTGGAGTATAAGCTGAAGTTCTACGACCACTTCCTGGAGCATATCGCCCGGCTAAAGGCGGAGGGCAGGGGGATTGTGGTCTGCGGGGACGTGAATACCGCTCATAAGGAGATCGATCTTGCCCGGCCCAAGGCCAATGAGAAGATCTCCGGATTTTTGCCCGAAGAGAGGGCCTGGATGGACCGACTGGTACAAGAAGGCTTTGTGGACACATTTCGCTCCCTGCATAAAGAGGCTGACAACTACACCTGGTGGGACCTGAAGAGCCGGGCCAGGGAGAGAAACGTAGGCTGGAGGATCGATTACTTCTTTGTGAGTGAGGAATTGAAGGATGCCGTCTCCTCTGCGTTCATCCTTGCAGAGGTAACCGGATCTGATCACTGTCCGGTGGGAATTGAGCTGCAGGTCGAGTCGTAGGAAAAAGGTTTTATCAGTAATAGATCAAGGACTTCAAATATGAGGTTGGCTTGGCCGCCGCCCCGGCATCTAATTGCATCCGTTCTGATCTCGGCGATAGCACTGGCTCTGGTCAATCTTTCGCCTTCATCCCTGCAGGGCATTCTCTCGCCATTAGCACTCATCCTCGTCTTTTTCATCCCCGGATATCTTGCCATACTATGCGTTTTTCCAGGCAAAAATGACCTAAGCGGATTCAGACGGGCACTTCTCTGCCTGGCCTCATCGGCAATTCTTGCCGGCGCACTTGGCCTCATACTGAGATCTACCCCGCGAGGGCTGCAAAGTGCTTCTCTGGCCACAATTCTCTCTTTTGCGGCCATATTCCTGGCGGCTGTGGCCTATGGCCGCTGGTCGAATCTGCCACGCAAAAGGAGATTTACTCTTTTGCCCAAGAGAGGACTGGGATCTGATCCTGTTCCACGTGCTGCTCTGGCTGTCCTCCTGCTGGGGACCTGTTTTATAGCGGCTCTTGCTTTCTCATTTGGACCGTCTCTGTTTTCCCTCCAGGAGGCATCCGGAAATCCTGGGGACATCACTTCAGAGGAAGACATGACCACTCCATCATCATCCCTTAAAGAAGAAAAGGTGATGATAAAATCATATCCACCACACAAAGAAGAGATAATAGAGGTCAATTTATCCCAGAATAATTCCAGCAATGCAAGCATTCAAGCTATAGCTGCGTCTTTTTCCGCAGCAAATTCTACCGCAATTAATGATACAAAAAATAATTCTCCAACCACTTTTAAAGATGAGAGCCAGGCCGCAGTCTTCAGCATGGGCGGGGGAGGAGGTGGAGGCAGCACTGGAGGTGGAAGCTCATCGAGCAGCAGTCAAACCAATACAAAGAAGCCGGCTGCCGAAAAGGGTCTTCAGCCTGAAAAGACCGCCACAGCCCCCCAGAGCACGGAAAGCACTGGGACAAGCAATGAACAGAACAACAGCTCAGTTGCAGCCAGTTATTTGCCGAATACGAGCCTAGCCAGCCAGGATAATCAGACTGTTATCGACAATCAGACTGCGAGCGTCAGTTCGGAAGAGATCGCCAATCCAACTGAGGACAGCAATCATACTGTGATCATCAATTCAATCATAGAAGACCTTGCATCTTTTGGGGAAAATCTGACACTTGATCTGAATGGGTCTATAGAGAGCGCGATGAATGAAAATCCAGAACCAATGCCATCGCCAGCAATTGATGCCAATGAGACAAATACAGTCAATACAACGAATGAGCAAAATAAACCGGGTGAAACGACCGTTCAAGGTTCATCAGAGCTGATGAGTGTGCCTCAGACGGATACGAATGTCTCTTCAAATGCAGTTGTGTCCGAGTATCCTGCGTCTGAGCAGACGATAGAGAACAATGAGTCTTCCATAATTGCAGATCAATCAATTACAAATCAATCACCTATAATTGCAGATCCATCAATTACAAATCAATCACCTATAATTGCAGCAGAAAACAATAATATTAGTGGCAAGACCGCGGCAGAGATCTCAGCAGAGACAGCCTCACCCTTGCAGATCCCAGCAGTCGAAACTGATCTCTCTCGTGCCATCCGACAATCCAAGATCGGTCTTGGCCAATTCGATGGCCAAAAATCCGACAATTCCAATCAGCCACCGTTACTGAAGGCCCTGTCTCCAGACAGAGCCAGCCCCCAGATGCAAGGAACGGCCATATTCTGGAGGGCAGAGGCCACAGACGAAGAAGGCGATAAGATCCTCTACAAATTCTACCTGGACGGTCAAGAAGTGCGAAAATGGTCCAAGATCAATAGCTGGAGCTGGCTAACTCAGGGCCTTCCGGCGGGAGATTATCTGGTAACCGTCCTGGCAAGAGATGAAAATCATGCCGGTCAGGATTCCTTTGACAGCATAATGAACGCCAGCTTCACATTAAGTCATCCCAATCAAGCTCCTGCTTTGCAGCTGCTCAAGCCGGACAGTGCCAGCCCTCAAGGCAAGGGCACTATTATTACCTGGACTGCCAGCGCAAACGATCCTGATAACGACCCAATTTACTACAGGTTCATGAAGAACGATGAAGCGACCGCAGACTGGTCCCAGTCCGGCTCCTGGGTCTGGGATACCTCCTCGGAAAAGCCAGGAGACTATCGAATCGCTGTGCAGGCCAAAGACGGATTGCACGCATCGAAGGACGCCGCAGACAGCTGGATGGAGGAGAAGTTCACACTCACAGAGCCCAATAGCGTTCCGGAAGTCCTTGACCTGAGAGCCGATCGGCCCAGTCCTCAAGCGGCAGGCAGCAAGATAACCTGGACCGCATCCGCTGTTGATCTTGATGGTGATAAGGTCTCCTATAAATTCCTGGTTAATGATGAGGTAGCAGCACAATGGTCATCTTCGAATTCCTGGGTCTGGGATACTTCGGCCGCAGCCCCTGGCGAGTACAGGATTCGAGTAGTGGCAAGGGACGGCCTTCACTCAACAGAGGAGGCATTCGACGGCTTGAAAGATGCAGTCATGACCATAACAGCCGTCGACTCAAATCAGCCGCCGGCTGTAATTTCCCTGGTCTCGGATACCCCCAGCCCGAATGTCCAGGGCGTGACAGTTGTCTGGAATGCAGAGGCTCAGGATCCCGACGGGGATAAGATCCTGTACAAATTCCAGCTCAATGGCCGGGATATGAGCAGATGGGCTGAGTCGGCCAGCTGGAAATGGTCTACTAAAAGCCTGCCCCCAGGAGACTATAAAATCCGAGTCCTGGCAAGAGACGGCAAACATGCTCCCGAGGGTTCCTCTGACAGCTCCAAGGATGCGATCTTCACACTTATCTCCGAGATCGATCAGCAGATTAACCAGCTGATGAATAAGAGGAAGGATGCTTCCCAGAGTGGAAGCTATCAGTCTTCGGATATCAGGGTAACCTCAGGAGACGGCACCTCTTCTAATGTAGTTCTTGGCAAGAGCAATAGCACAGGCGGATAGGAAGGAGCAGATGCACCTGGAAAGCCGGGCAGCAGGAGAAGCTCTCAATCGGTCTGCCGGGCTTCAATGGGATCATGGCTCATGATAGATGGTACGGCAGAGCCTGATAACATGCAATAGCTGGGAAAGCAATATATACTTCTTCGAATACATACATAAGTTAAATTCCTGAAGGAAGATCCTGAAAGACGGAGCGAAACGTTCAACAGCCTTAAGAAGACAGATTGCGCAGAAAAGCGATGCAATTGGAGGTAACCTTTGCATATCAAAGAGGTCGAACTCAAGAACTTCAAGTCATTCGGCAAGAGCATCCGGGTTCCTCTGAAGAATGATTTTATGACCGTTACCGGACCAAACGGCAGCGGCAAGTCCAATATAGTCGATGCTCTGCTCTTCGCGCTCTGCCTTTCCAGCTCGCGGGCCATGCGGGCGGAGAGGCTGCCCGATCTCATTTACCGGGGCGATAACGGCAAGAATCCCGACTTTGCCCAGGTTACCGTTAAGCTCGACAACACCAGCCGCCACTTTCCTTCGGATCAGGATACAATTGAGGTCTCAAGGAAGATAAAGGTCAAGGGCGACAAATATGCATCTTCTTATTATTTTAATGGAAAGACCTGTGGCCAGGCTGAGCTGCTGGATCTGCTGGCCAAGGCAGGCATAACTCCGGAGAGCTACAACATAGTCATGCAGGGGGATGTGACCCACATCATCGAGATGACGCCGGTGGAACGCAGAAAGATCATAGACGAGATAGCCGGCGTTGCGGAATTTGATGAAAAGAAGAAGAAAGCTATGGAAGAGCTGGATGTGGTGGCAGAGCGCATCGGTCGCGTCGATGTGATCCTGGAAGAGGTCTCCACCCAGCTCGGCAAGCTCAAGGCAGAGAGGGATCGTGCCTACTCCTATCAGGCTCACCGGGAGGAGCTTGCCAGACAGGAGGCTTTTCTGCTCCTGGCAAGGCTTAAAGAGGCGACAGGGGAGCTGGCGGTCCTGGATGAAGAGATCAGATCTCTTGATGCCAGGAATCAGATGCTTCTGGAGCGGTCGGATAGCCGGAAAGCAGAGCTCTCAGAGCTTGACGAGAAGCTGCAGTCCATAAGCTCGCAGATTACACACAAAGGGGAGGATGAGCAGATCTCGGTTAAACGCAGGATCGAGGAGCTGAAAGGTGAGATTGCCCGTGAGACCGCTCGCATCGAGATGACTGAGAAGGCCATCTCTGAGATAGATAGCCAGCAAAAGAGCAGCTTCATTCAGATGAGCAGCCTCTCAACCGAGCTTGCATCGCTCGCTGAAAAGATGAGAGATGCATCTCTGCGTGGCGCCAGTCTGCGAGGGGAACTTGAGGATCAGATCGATCAACAAGAAGCAGCAAAGGCAAGTCTCTCCCAAGCAGATGCAGAATACTCAATTCTCAGAGATGATCTTGCCGGCGTTCGGCTGATTCGTGAGGAGGCCAAATCCAGGCTAGGCGACCTGGTCCGGGAGCGGGACCGCCTGCTGGATGCCACGAGGAGGGGCGATCTCGAGAGAGAGGAGCTATCCTCCGGCATCAAAGAAGCGCTTGACAAGCTCGCGGACCTGGACCATGAGACTGAGAAGTTGAAAGCGGAGCTTGAAGCTTTGAACAATAAGGCCATGGAGATGGAGAGGGACCGGGATGACCTGGAGAGCGGACGGCTGCGGCTGCGCCGGGAGATCACAGAGGCAGAGAGAGAGCTGCAGAGACTGCAGGGGGAGTTCGCCAAGAGCGACGGGCGAATGAGGGCTGCAGAGGATAAAGCCGGATACAGCCGAGCGGTGGAGGCAATTAGATCTGCGATCAAGAGGCAGATGCTTCAAGGCCTTTACGGAACCGTCGCCGAGCTGGGCAATGTAGCATCGCGGTACTCTGTCGCCCTGGAGGTGGCTGCAGGAGCGCGACTGCAGAGCATCGTCTCAGAGGATGATCAAGATGCCTCTGCGGCCATTGAGTACCTGAAGAGATCACAGATCGGTCGGGCCACCTTCTTGCCTTTGAATAAGCTTGAGAGCGGAAGCCTCTCCATGCGGCCCAACCATCCCGGTGTGGTGGATTATGCTCTCAATCTGATAGAATATGAATCCAGGTTCCGGGCTGCATTCTGGTATGTCTTCCGGGATACTCTGGTGGTAGAGAGCCTGGTTTATGCCCGCCCGCTCATGGGTCGGTATCGAATGGTCACGCTGGAAGGGGATCTGGTGGAGAAATCCGGGGCCATGACCGGCGGCCATTATCGCTCCAAGATGAAGTTTGCCGCTGAAGAGAAGACCAGGCTTATGGAGCTCTCTGAGAAGATCGCCAGCGCCGAAGCCGAGCGCAGCTCAAGGCTGGATAAGCTGGATAGAATCGAAGAGCAGATATCCCATATCTCCCGTGAGGTGGAGGAGCTGAACCGGGCTATATCTAAAAAGACCTTCCAAATAGACGAGATTGCATCCACCCGACCGCACCTGGACAGGTCGATCTCGGAAAAGCGAGAGCGTCTGCTGGCCATGGAGGGCGAGTCTATCGGCTTCAAGGAGCAACTCGGCCTCCTGGAGAAGGAGATCAGAAGCTCGGAAGAGACGCTGGCCGATGTGCAGCAGAAGATAGACAGACTGGAAGAGGAGCTTTCTGATTCCGAGATTCCCGGGCTGAACAAAAAAGCAGATGCCGCCACCCAGGAGATCAAGCGCCTGCAAGACCGGCTGACCGGCATTGACGCCGAGATTCTCAAGGATAAGATCAGGGAGGAAGGAGGCAAAGAGAAACTGGCGGAGCTGGCGGCGAGAAGAGAATCGCTGGACGGCCAGAAAGCCGAGGCACTGGCCAGAAAGGATGCATCAGCCGCACAGATTGTGCAGCTCTCAGAAAAGCTCTCTGTCTGCCAGGCGCGGGAGGTGGAGATTGAAGGAGAGCTGCATGGCCTGAAGGGGGCGCGAGGGGAGCTTCTGGAAAAGACTCTCGCCCTGCAAAGAGAAATCGACCTCGCAGAGAGAGATCGGGACAGAATTGAAGCCCGAAAAAATGCCACCGCCTACGCCAGAGATACCGTCCTCTCAAAGGTAAACGATCTTCGCTCACAGATCGAGAGCAGAGGGGTAGACTCCTCCCAGGAGCCGCCCAATAGCGAGACAGTCTCCGAGAAGATCAAAGCGCTTGAACAGGCAATGCATGATCTGGAGCCGGTGAACATGATGGCGATCCAGGAATATGATCATGTCAAGATGCGCTACGACTTCCTGGCAGAGAGAAGGAAGACCCTCTCAGAGGAACGAGAGGCGATCATCGATAAGCTGGAAAAGTACGATCAGTTGAAGAGGGAAGCATTCCTTGCCAGCTTCACCGAGATCAACAAGAACTTCAAGCAGATCTTTCAGGAGCTTTCCAAAGGAGAAGGCGATCTGGTACTGGAAGATCCGCAGGATCCCCTGGCTGCCGGCATGACGATCAAGGCCCGTCCCGCCGGCAAGGCTCTGCACCGCCTGGAAGCCATGTCCGGCGGGGAGAAGAGCCTGACTGCGCTCTCATTTATATTCTCCATTCAGATGTACCGACCTGCTCCCTTCTATGCCATGGA
Organism: Methanosaeta sp. PtaU1.Bin112; assembly: GCA_002067705.1. Lineage (GTDB taxonomy): Archaea > Halobacteriota > Methanosarcinia > Methanotrichales > Methanotrichaceae > Methanothrix. The sequence continues at coordinate 14,036 of MVRL01000101.1, read as the reverse complement.
TGAGATCGATATGTTCCTGGATGGTGCCAACGTGGAACGAGTAGCCAAACTGATCAAGAAGATCTCTTCCCGGGCTCAGTTCATAGTAGTATCCTTGCGCAAGCCGATGATATTGCAGTCCAAATACACCCTGGGTGTGACCATGCAGGAGAACAACATCACCACTGTGACCGGCATCTGCACAAGCTGAGGCGAAAATGAGCGACGATCCATCTATCCAGGATTCAGAGGAAAAACCCCAACCCAGTTCCAGCTCCGATTCGAAAGCGGAAGACACCCCTGAGTTTGAATTCGGTGAGCCGGCAGAGGTCTTGGTTGAGCTGGCCAAGAGTGGAGATATAGATCCCTGGGATATCGATATCGCTAAGGCCACCGAGAAATTCCTGCAGTACATAGACACTCTGGAGAAGAAGGACCTGCGCATTCCCGCCCGAACTCTGCTTTACGCCAGCATCCTCTTGCGCATGAAGTCAGACTCAATGGAAGCGGCAAAAGAGGAAGAGCCGGAGCAAGAGGCTGAGGAGATCATCGATGAACAGGACGATGAAACCCCCGAGAATCTTCCCCGCCCTCCGGTAAGGCGGCAGACCAAGCGGCCTGTAACCCTGGATGAGCTGATCTCGGAGCTGAAAAAGGCGGAGATGGTGGGCAGAAGGAAAGCCATGCGGGAGAGGTGGCCCGTCGCCGAGGAAAAGACCCTGGATGTCTCCCACGATGAGGGGATTGAGGATCGAATCAAAGCTCTCGGACCCATTCTGGATGACATGTTCATGGATAGCAAGACGGTCACCTTCAAGGAAATAAACAGCAAAAACAGCAAGACGGAGGATGGGGTCACCAATTACGTGTCCCTGCTATTCATGGCTCAGAGAAAACAGGTATGGCTGGAGCAGGAGGAGATCTACGGAGACCTGTTTGTGAGCAGGCATCCGCAATAGCTGCCTTTCTGAACGCGGGCTGTTGAAAAATAGAGGAAAAGTCGAGGAAGAATCACAGAGCTTTCAAGTACTCCTTCTGGGCGGCGTCGGCCTCGGCACGAGTCTGATCGGCTTCTTTGAAGGCAGCGATCATCCGATCGTGGTATTCCTGGGCCAGATTCGCGAACTTTTTAACCTGATCGTGGTAGCCGCATGCCAGATCTCTCAAAGCTTGCGCTTCATCGAGAAGCTTCCTCAGCTCTTCATTTTTTTCAAGCTGCTCTTTTCTTCTTTTAAATTCTGTTCGCAGAGCAGTGATTTTATTGACCAATTGCTTCTCTTTTTCCGGGCTTAAAATCTCAGTCTGCTGCCGAAACTCCAGGTGCTCTATCTCGCTGTGCAGGTCTCCGATGGAACGCTCCTGGGTGAGGTTGTGCTTCTTGCGAATATCGTCTATCTTTGCGTATAGCTCGCAGATCATCCCGTTGGACTCATCCCTCTTCTTTTTGGATTGCGCAACGCTTTTGTTGCTCTCATCCCTCAGCTTCTTGAACTCTTTGGCCTTATCGATCAGCTCTTCGGTGGCCCTGTTCAGCTCATTTCTCCTGGCAGCCCATTTGCCCGCTTCAGCATTCAGTTGGACACTTCGATCCCTGAAGGCAAGAGACTCCTGCGTGAGATTGCCTTTCTGATCATCCAGTTCCTTCAGCATACCCCGTATCTACTCCTGATCTATCCGCTTGCTCGGGTCTTATTCCACCGAAATCTTCTAGCCCAGCAGCGCCGTGCTGGGCAACATAGCTAATTAAATACGTAGAGTACGCAGGATGATTTATAGTTTCTGTTAATTTTTATAGCGGGGACGAATCTGCCGAGATGATAATGATGAAAAAGTCGCTGGGGAATAAGACCCTCCTCTATCCCACGCCGGTCTGCGTGATAGGGACATATGATCCTGCCGGAAAGCCCAATGTGATGACCGCAGCCTGGGTTGGCATCTGCTGCTCCAGTCCGCCATGCATCGCCGTTTCTCTCAGGAAAGCCACCTACACCTATGGCAATATCATGAACCGCAAGGCATTCACTGTATGCCTGCCTTCTGAGAATTACGCCATGCATGCCGACTATTTCGGCCTGGCGTCGGGAAGAGATGTGGACAAATTTGCCGCCAGCGGTTTAACGCCGCTACGGAGCGAACTGGTAGATGCGCCGCTGGTAAAGGAGTTTCCGATAGCTATTGAGTGCAAGCTGCATCGTGTCGTTGAGATTGGTCTGCATACCGAGTTCATCGGCGAGATTCTCGATGTCAAAGCCGATGAGTCCTGTCTGGGGGCCGATGGTCTGCCCGAGATTGAGAAAGTTTTGCCGATTCTGTTCTCCCCTGAGGGGCGGAGATACAATGGCGTGGGGAGATTCATTGGCAAAGCCTTCTTCTTGGGAAGAGAGCTTAATAAGCCCTCCTGAACATCCCTGAGCCTCTATTAATCAGTTTTTTCCCCGTCCCATTAAATATATGATCATGGTTTGAAGTCATTCTTTTTTCAATTTAGCAGTTACTGCCGGATAGAATCAACTAATATGAATAATTTATTCTTAATAAGATATCTAATGCAACTTCGCGCCCAATTAAGTGATGGATTTTTAAGGTTATTAGCGGCATGATGCAGGCGACTGATGCGAAATGCTTACATAGCATAACATCACTATTAATAGTTGTGAATTATCATGGACCACTACTATGCCGTTATGCTCCTTGTTCTGTGGGGTCTGGCCTTTGGGATAATGGCAATGCCTCTCCCAGTGAAAAGGATTAATCCTACTTACTCTTCCTGGGTCGACTGCGCCAGCTTAATTGGTGAGATTTGAATCATTTGGCGAGGCTTGAAATCCTCCCCCATCCCGAGGGTGGACCTTCTTGCTGGCTCATTTTTTTGCATCATTTTTTATCATCATCGATAAATCGCAAACTACTTAAAAATAGGCTGCAATATCACAATTGCAGATCAATAAAGCTCGGAAATAGAGAAATGTTCACCAGTAGCTGCGTTGGCACGTAAAAGATGCTCAGAGCTTGATCAAAAGCGGGTGCAAGAGATACATGACTGAAGGAGAAAGCGTCAGGCTGAAGGTTTCCGAATCCACTCAGGGCGATGTAGGAAAAGGCATAGTCAGGATTGGCGAGGAGTTTTTGGAAAAAATCGGCGCACGTCCCTTAGATGTAGTGGAGCTGTTGGGTTCAAGGTCGACGGCGGCATTGGCTGTCAGTGCCTATTCCCAGGATCAGGGTATTGACATGATCAGGATGGACGGCCTGATCAGATCCAACTCCGGAACGAGCATAGGCCAGTATGTTGAGGTTAAAAAGGCAATCTGGAATGAGGCCAAGCATGTAACGCTCGCCCCTGTCACGCAGGGAATGCAGATCTTTGCTCCCGGAGACGTTCTCACCAAGGTCTTCAATGGCCGGCCGTTGACAAAGGGAGATGTCATCTCCACCACCAGCGTCCGAAAGCCGCCCACCGACTCCATGGGCAGGGAGACCATGTTCGAGGAGATATTCCGCGGCTTTTTAGGTGCTCAGGCCTTTGGCCTGGGCGAGATCAAGCTGAGAGTGATCTCCACCAGCCCAGGCGGAATTGTCAAGATCACCGAAGGAACCGAGATTGAGCTTCTGCCTCAGGCAGTAGAGACGCCGCAGCGATCTGTGCCCTCTGTAGTCTACGAGGATGTTGGTGGCCTCAAGCCGGTGATCACCAAGGTCAGAGAGATGATAGAGCTTCCGCTCAAGCATCCCGAGCTATTTGACCGGCTGGGAATTGATCCGCCCAAGGGCGTTCTCCTGCATGGCCCGCCGGGCACAGGAAAGACAATGCTAGCCAAGGCGGTGGCCAATGAGAGCGACGCTTACTTCATCAGCGTCAACGGCCCGGAGATAATGTCCAAGTACTATGGAGAGAGCGAGAAGGCGCTGAGAGATATCTTCGAAGAGGCGGAGAAGAACACCCCTGCCATAATCTTCCTGGATGAGCTGGACTCCATTGCTCCCAAGCGCGGCGACGTTACCGGTGAGGTGGAAAGGCGAGTTGTAGCTCAGCTCCTGTCACTCATGGACGGCCTGAAGGAGAGAAAGAACGTAATAGTAATCGGCTCAACCAACCGACCCGAAGCTCTGGATATGGCTCTTCGCAGGCCAGGGAGGTTTGACCGGGAGATTGAGCTGGGTGTCCCTGATATGGAAGGGCGCATGGAGATCTTCCAGATTCATACCCGCGGCATGCCTTTGCATGAGGATGTGGTCCTGGAGGACTTTGCCAAGAGGACCTACGGCTTTGTGGGAGCGGATATCTCGGCAGTGGCCAGGGAGGCGGCCATGAATGCTCTGCGCCGCATTCTCCCTGAGATCGACCTGGATGAGCCCACCATTCCCAAAGAGATTTTGGATCGGCTCATCGTCCAGAAGGACGACTTTGAAGCAGCGCTGCGAGAGGTCTCTCCTTCCGCCATGAGGGAGATTTTAGTTGAGGTTCCAAATGTAAGCTGGCAGGATATCGGCGGGCTTGAGGATGTCAAGCAGCTCCTGGTGGAGGCAGTGGAGTGGCCGCTCCGAAACGCTGCGAGCTACCGTCGCCTGGGAATTGAAGCTCCCAAGGGAATTCTGCTCTACGGACCGCCGGGGACGGGCAAGACCATGCTCGCCAAAGCGGTGGCCAATGAGAGCGAGGCCAACTTCATAACCGTCAAGGGATCAGCGCTGCTCTCCAAGTGGTATGGGGAGAGCGAGAAGAGGGTAGAAGAGATCTTCAGAAAGGCCAGGCAAGTAGCGCCTTCCATCATATTCCTGGATGAGCTGGATGCGCTGGTGCCCATGCGGGGAGGCGGAGGCGCAGGAGAGCCGCACGTCACTGAGAGGGTGGTAAACCAGCTTCTAAGCGAGATGGACGGCCTGGAGGAGCTGCACGGCGTAGTGGTAATTGGAGCTACCAACCGTCCGGATATCATCGATCCGGCGCTCCTGAGGCCGGGGCGCTTTGATGAGCTGATCTTAGCCCCTGTGCCGGACAAGCAGTCCCGCAGGAAGATCTTCGAGGTTCATCTGAAGAAAGCGCCCCTGGAAGAGGATATCAACCTCGACGATATGGTAGATCTGACCGACCAGTACACGGGAGCAGACATCGCCGCAGTGGTGCGCAAGGCCGGACGCCTCGCCCTGCGGGAGAACATGGCCGCCGAGAAGATCGGCCAGAAGCATTTCCTGGCGGCACTGCAGGAGATTGGGCCCTCGGTCACTGCGGACACCATGAAATACTATGCAAAGATGGCTGGGGAGCTGCGCAAAAAAGCTTCCCGAGAGGTCGAGCGCGGGGAGATGTACGCCTGAATAGTCTGTGGCGAATGCCTGGATGCCAGCCAATTCAATGGCGGTAGTAGCAACGAAGCGCCCAGTCTGCTCATGAATTCATCATCTAGGTGGGCCTGAGACGGAGGCATATCTTCCGTCCATTGGCTCCTGTGCCACCCTATCCGGTTGCGGCAAAGGCATCATGAAATATTGCGTTGCCGCTGGCACGGCTATCCTCAAAAGGCAGCGCAAGAACGAACTGCTGCGGCACTCCCTCAACTACCAAATCCTTGGGACTTCTGAAGCCGAACCGCTCGTAATAGCCCGGATCGCCCACAAGGATACAGCCTTTAGCTCCCAACGACCTTAACCTCGCCAACCCTTCTCGCATCAGGGATCTTCCAATGCCCTGCTTTTGCAATTCCGGCAGGACGGAGATGGGGCCGAGGCCATACCAGCCCGGGCTGCCATCAGAGATCTTCACAGGCGAGAAAGCTATATGGCCGACCACTCGATTCCCGTCAGCTGCCACCAACGAGATAGCAAGCGCTTTGCCATCTCGCAGCGCATCAATGATGAATTGCTCTGTGTGGTCGCTGATTGCCAGATTATCAAAGGCGGCTTTCGTGATCTCCGATATCGCTTCTGTGTCAGCCTCAGTCTCATTGCGAATCACGATTTTCATCTTAAAATTGCACCTCCTGAATTATATTCCGGGATCATATGTTTGTGGGCAGTTTGCAGGCAGCGACCTGAATCTCAGAACACGGAGATACTTTCGTTGGTGTCTGCCATGATTGGGATATCTGCAGCTCTTCTGAGCACTTCTGAGCATCCTAGTGCCACGATCGCTAACGATAAAGACATTGCGGCCTGCAGCGGATCGAATCTCTCCAATCAAGCACTGGTGAACCTGTGAAGCACCCATTCAATCCACCACAATAGATATATTGCATCTGCGTTTCACTTATATCAGGATTTGAGACCTATGCCGGAGGGGTAGAAATGACCAAATTGCAGAACAGGTTGCCTTCAGTACTCATCGTCGTCGTGGTTGTAATCCTACTCACGCCATCTTGGATTACTGCCCAGGGATTCGGGGATTGTTTTAGATCAAACTGTTACTCTTCAAGGGCAGAATGGCAGCAGCGCCTTTGGTACGCAGATATATACAATTTTCTCTATGGTGATTGCAATTGCTATTATGCAAATCAAGGCCTGTATTATCCTTCCTATGCGGGAGAGAGCCCTGTAGCATCAGCAGCTAACACGGCCACGGATAGCTCAAAATCAGGGGGAGATGATGCTGCGAGCCTCCTGGATAATGCAAATGTCCTCTATCTGACCGGTTCGTATGAACAGGCTGCGGAATTGTATGCCAAAGCGGTAAATCTTGATCCCACTCTATCGAAGGGTTGGCTCAATCTAGGTAACTGCCTGTACTTCTTGGGAAGGTACCAGGCATCTCTGGATGCTTACGAGTCTCTGCTCAATCGCGAGCCGGATAACGCAAATGCATTGGCTGGCAAGAACAATGCGCTCCTGGCATTGGAGAGAGCGAAAACAGAGGCCATTTGAATATCTCTGCTAAATCATAGGCTGCGAGGAAGACTGCAATATGTCCGACCCTCAGACCGAAAAGCTGGCCAGGCAGCTATCCCTGGGCGAGAGGGAGGTTTCAGCCACAGTAGAGCTGCTAGACAGCGGCGCTACGCTTCCCTTCATTGCAAGGTACCGAAAAGAGGCCACAGGAAATCTCGATGAGGTGGCAATTGCCCGAATTCGCGATCAACTCCTTAAGAATCGACAGCTTGAAGAGAGGCGGAACTTTATTTTGCATTCTCTGGCCAAACGGCAGCTTCTGACACCGGATCTGCAGGCCAGACTTGAAGCTGCCGATACTCTGGCCCGCCTGGAGGACATCTACCTTCCTTTCCGGCCCAAGAGGAAGACCCGGGCTTCTCTGGCTAAAGAACGCGGCCTGGAGCCTCTCGCAAAGAGGATCTTTGCTCAAGAAAAACAGAGCCATGACCCGGAGGAACTCGCATTGCCTTTCGTAGATGCAAAGAAAGGCGTTGCATCGCCGGATGAAGCCCTGGCCGGGGCAAGAGACATCATGGCTGAATGGATGAGCGAGGATGCCGAAGCAAGGCTGCGGATGAGAGCTCTATATCAGTCGCAAGGTGCGATCCATTCTGCAGCTGCTGCCGGAAAGAGAGGATCGACGGATGGAAAAGACGATGGAAAATATAGAGACTACATTGACCATTCCGAGCCCATATCCAGGATAAGCCCGCACAGGCTTTTAGCCATGCTGCGAGGACAGCGAGCGGGGTCCCTCTGCTTGCATGTATCTCCATCTGAGGAAGACGGCCTCGCGATCCTGGAGGAACTCTTTGTAAAAGGATATGGTCCGGCATCATTTCAGGTTATGCTGGCTGCAGAGGACGGCTACCGCCGGCTCCTTGCCCCCTCTATGGAAAATGAGGTGCTGGCTGCAGCTCGCGCTCACGCCGAGGAGAAAGCCATCGAGGTATTTTCCGATAACCTCCGCCAGATTCTCTTGGAGCCGCCCCTCGGGCAGAAGTCTGTCCTGGCCGTGGATCCAGGGATTCGAACGGGTTGCAAACTCGCGGTTCTCGATCGCCTGGGAAGGCTGCAGGAGAGCCATGTGATTTATCCTCATGATACCGGCAAGAGGAGAGATGAGGCATCAGATCTTGTGAGGAGGATCTGCAAGAAAAAAGGGATCGAAATAATTGCCGTAGGCAACGGAACGGCAGGCAGAGAGACTCAGGCATTCTTGCAGAGCCTAGACCTGCAGCCGCCAATCATAATGGTCAATGAATCCGGGGCTTCGGTCTATTCCACCTCTGAAGCGGCCCGGAAGGAGTTTCCTCAGGAGGATGCCACTGTGCGGGGCACAGTCTCCATCGGACGACGTCTCATGGATCCACTGGCAGAGCTGGTCAAGATAGAGCCCAAAGCCATCGGAGTGGGCCAGTACCAGCATGATGTGGACCAGACCGCGCTGCGGCGGGCATTGGACGATGTGGTCTCGTCCTGCGTTAATCTGGTGGGAGTGGATGTCAATGCCGCCAGCCAGCAGCTTCTCAGTTACGTCTCAGGCCTGGGGCCGAAGCTTGCCCTGGCGATAGTAAAATACAGAAATGAGCATGGTCTATTCCATTCTCGTCAGGATTTGCGCAATGTGCCCCGTCTGGGACCCAAAGCCTTCGAGCAGGCGGCGGGATTTTTGCGCATTTATGACGGCTGCAATCCTCTGGACGGCACAGCTGTGCATCCGGAGAGCTACCCGCTGGTGGAGAGGATGGCGAAGGATTTGGGCGTCAATGTAAATAAGCTGATGAAAGACGAATCCCTCCTCAAGAAGCTGGACACAAAGAAGTACATCAGCGAGAAGGCGGGCACTGAGACGCTCCAGGACATTATCGAGGAGCTATCCAGGCCAGGACGGGACCCCAGAGAGGAGTTCGAGGCATTCAGCTTTGCTCCGGGAGTTGAGAAGATGGAGGACCTCAGGGTGGGGATGAAGCTGCCCGGAATTGTGACCAATGTCACCGCCTTTGGAGCCTTTGTGGACATCGGCGTTCATCAGGACGGACTGGTGCACAAGAGCCAGCTTCGGGATAGCTATGTAAAGAATCCGACCGACGTGGTGAAGGCCAGGCAGAAGGTCGTGGTTACGGTGCTGGATGTGGATCTGGAGAGGAGGAGAATATCGCTCTCGATGAAAAAGCCAAGCTGAGCAAAAACCTTAAATATCGGCGAACGCTTAGAACCTGTTCGGCAAAAGTCGAAGACCATCATTTTATCCCTCCTACACATAGACTTTTGCCTTCCTCCTATTTATCGCAGAAATCGATCGATTGCCCCTGCCTATCGTATCCTCCTCAGATCTCATTTCGCATGATCGCCTCTGCCCTGGAAAAAGAAAAATTCTCCTCATCATTTCCACTCAGAGCCAGAAGAACAAGGCCCCAGCTGTTCCAGGCCCCGGCATTCCTGGAATCGATCTGTATGGCCCGATCAAATATCAGGAATCTACAACCTTTGTCTCGCAAATTCAAGGAAAAACATTAATACTACCGTTGTCGATGACCAGGCATGCATAGGCGTAATTTTTGCCTGCCGCGCCCAGCTTTGAGTCGCGAGAAGAACCTGGTCCTGATATTGCTGGCGGTTTTGACAGCCGTGATCCTCTGGAACACCTTCTGGTGGCTAATGCGAATAGTGCTTTTTGTGGTGGTAGTCTATGTCATTTATCAGATCTTAAAGCACTACACCTGAAGTCTGAAACGCGACATTCGTTTATTTATAGCCAGGCCAGAGCTTTCTGGCCACTTCCAGGTCTTCTCTGGTATTCAGATTAAAGAAGCTGAGTAGATCCGGGTCAATGGGGCGCAGCAGGTCCACAGGAACCCGCAAAAAGCGCAGCTCCTGCAGCGGCGCATGAACTCTGCGCTCAGACCTTTCCAGAGCCCTTTCACAGGCAGAGAACATCTTCTCCCGGAGATAAACGCTATGGAGCGGCTCGAAATAACCATTGGATTGAACCGGGACTGCCGCATCATATCCCTCTTCATCCGCCATCTCGAAGAGACTCTCGATAACCTGCATATTCAAAAAAGGAAGGTCGCATCCCGTGGCAAAAGCAAGCTCCCCGCGGGCCCTCTCCATCCCGGCGAGAAGTCCCGCCACCGGGCCAAATCCCGCCACGCGATCCCAGGTGAAGGCTACTTTTGCCCTGACCGAGTTAGTCTCCTCCAGCATCTCAGCATGAGCCTGATCCCGCGCCACTATTACTATCTCATCCACTATCTGGGAGAGCTTGTCCGCCGTCCAGCAGAAGAGCGGCCTCTTATCAAACACCAGGAGGGCCTTTTCCTCTCCCAGGCGTCGTGCTCTGCCGCCGGCAAGTATCACTGCGGAGCGCATAACCTCCAGCCGTTTTCTTTGCAGTCCGCTTCCAATGCTCTGAGAAGGGCTGCCTTTGGATCTGGCTGTTTGATATCGCTTCGCAGAACCGTGCTCTCCCGGCTTACCGACGCCGTGCGCTCTCCCGCCTTTGCGAGAATGCTCTTGACGAGCGGCTCATTTACCCTTCCGCCCGCCCTGCCAACCTCATCGTAAGCCAGCTTCTGAGTGAAGAGATTGCCGAAGACCGTACAACCCACACCATTCCAGGATCTGATCCTCGCTTCGCCATGTGCTTTGTCAGATGCTCTGTCAGGTGCTTCTTTCTTTGCCTCTTTGCACGCTCCTGCATCTGCAAGCTCTTCGAGCCCATCGCTGGTGATATCTACCTGCAGGCTGGCTCCGGGAGTGAGATAAATTCTCCGCCGCCTGGAGAGCAAAGCAGAGATCTCGGTGACCTCACCGACCAGCAGATCCCCCCGCCTCCAGACCTTCTCCTTGCTGCTAGTGATCTGCAAAACAGCCCCAAGCTCTCCGGCTCTATCCAGAAGCTGCTGATCGTCTTTGATCTGCCCGGAGTACAGCTCCTCTTCCAGCCTGGGGCAGGAGCCCAAAAAGGTTATGGCTCTTCTATCGGCTCCTATCACAGCCTCCCGGCTGGCTGCCAGTGCAATGACCAGGGACATTTCGGATCATCTCGGTAGATAATATCGTCTTCTGCCTTTCAACAGCCTTCCCATACGTATCTCAGATGATGAATCCTTTGCTCTTGCAGCAGGATTGATTATCATCTGACCAGAGTGCTGAGAAAGAGCAGCAGATTGCCAAAGGTAAAGAGCAGGATGGCAAATGCGCCGATCATCTTCTTGGGCGTGGACCGAGCCAAGTAAAGGATTATGAACATAACCGCGAGGATTCCCAGAGATGACAGGAGAGTTCTCCGCAAAGGCTGGAGAATTATTTTTACAAATTCAAAGTAGTATATGATATAATCCCGCAAGCTTGAAGAGGAATAAAATATTTCTTGATAGACAGAGATGGATACGACCAGCAAGAGCACAACAGCTATCAATCTCCTATTCCATTTTGCAAATGTCTTGATCCTTTTGGAGAGCCTGCTGTAGGCATTTGATAAATGAGACTCCAGATAGCTATTTATTTTATTGATTTTATCATTAATAAGGAAATACTCTGAAGCCAGAAGTACGCCTGCGAAAAAGTTTGCTATTATCCCGGCCTGCTCTAAAGCAGCGGAATCCAGGCCGGATATGGATAGGTGCACATCAATTAAGGGCATTATTCTCCGGATTACATGGTTTGCCTGCCAATGTAAAAAGGTATGGGTTTGCAGAAAGATATAGTTTCAACATTCAGGACTACACAGACCTCCTCCAGCTCGCAGCTGCAATGGTTGCATTTGGTGCGCCGGAGGAGCAGGCAATAAGATGCGCTGCTAACGACGCCTCTGCCTTTTCCTTATTTTGGAGCAGCCCCAAAAATTGCCGGCTTTGCCCTTCAATTCCAGATGCTTCCGAACTTCAATGGAAGGGAAGAAGTCATCCAGATCGACATGGACAATTACCCGCATACTGCTTCTCTGCATGGATGACAAAATCTAATAGCCATTAGCCTTTGTATGATACCTTCTCTTTCGAGAGGAACGCCACCACCGTAGCGATAATCATGCATATCAGCATTAACAACCATAAGCTCTGGTAGGATTCCAGGGACCTGGTGGTCAGCATCAGGCCGGAGACCTGCTGCAGTATGGCCCCGCCAGCGAAGGGAAATATGTTGAGAGCTGCGGTGCTCGTCCCCACAATGCTTATGGGGAACAGCTCCTTGATCTGAGCGTAGCTCACCACGAAGAAACCGCCGAAAAAGCCAAAGGCGAAGTTTATCGCCATATAGGTCTGAGTACTGGTGATATGCCCAGCGGTCATCCATATTATCGCCCAGATGATCGTATACACCACGGTTCCTATTACGAGTACCTTTTTGCGGGACTTCAGGATCTTATCAGAGATATACCCGGCAGTAGGGCAGCCCAAGATCATGCCTATCCCTATGAAGGTTAGCACCAGCCCATATGTGGGCCTATCCCATCCCACGATGTCATGGAAAAACGGTCCGGCCCACAGTCCTTGATAGACCATCATGCTGCCGTACATGAAGAAGAACCATATGGCGAGGGGCCAGAACTTCATGCCCGCCCCGAAGGTCATTTTGAGCGCCTTGCCCATGGGAATCTTCTCCATCGTCTTGCTATCAGTTATTAGTTCACCTTTCTCCTCGGCTTCGATCTCCTGGATACTGGGAAGGTTCATGTCCGAGGGACGGTCTCGAGTTATCATCCAGGTTAAAGCCGCCAGGACGAGCGTTATCATGCCCAGAATGATGAAGACCTCCTGCCAGCCCAGGGCATCGGAGATCAGGGCCAAAGGGCCAGCGGCGCTCAGGGCTCCGATGTTACCCACCGCTAACAGTATGCCGGAGAGAGAAGCAAACTCATTCTTTCGGTACCATGCGGCCAGGATCTTCATGGTGGGGATATAAACCATGGCCACGCCTATGCCGATCAACAACCGTCCTGCGATGACCGTCTCGAAAGCAGATGCTATCCCGGTGAGAATCGCACCAGCCGCGGCGACAAGCGTGAAGAGGCTGACTGTTTTGCGTGGTCCCCAGTTGTCAGTCAATAATCCGGACGGGAGCTGCATGATAGTGTAGGCGTAGAAATACACAGAGCTCAAAAGTGCGATGGAGGCGGCAGTGCTCACACCGAAGGTGATCTCCAGGTCCGCGGACACGACCGCCGAGGACACCCTGTGAAAGTATACAAAGAAGTAAGCAAAGGCCAGGGTGCCGAACACCGCCCATCGGTAGCTCAGGACTTTATTCACTTTGCTTTTTCCCAATTCCATTCATATAACCTTCCTACCATAGGACGAGACATTGAACTCTTTGGCAATATTAATTAGCTACTATCAAGTTGAGACGACGAACAAGTTCGTTTCGCTCCGTGGCAGCCCAGCGCCTCCTCCTTCATCTTCCTGGCCTTCCTCCTGGTAACCTCTCGCACCCATATTCCTGGCACTACCCAGGTGCACATTGCGCGCCTTGCCACCTTAGCGCCAGAAGATTCTCCCCATATCTCGCCCTTCCGCCAGAGATGCCGGGCAGTCTCCGTCCACGGATTAAACGGCTCGGCCCTTTTGACCATCTATTCGCGATGCTTTTTCCTGTGAGTCAATGGTCTTTGCGGCTTCCTTGACATTGACCTCCTCTTGCTCGTGGCCGCAATGGTGGCATTTGGTGCGCCAGAGGAGCGGACGATTATAGGTTCTCTCTGCCAGGAATCTTAATCCCATCAGATCATTCTGCGGCACGAAGAACAAGTTCTATGGAAAAAATGTGAAAAAAAGCGTAACAGAGAATATGATTTAGGGAGGCAGATAAAATGCCAGGTAATCCCGCACTCCCGGACGCTATCGGCGAGCCAGTCAGCGAGCCGGACGAGTTCTGGCTGGAGACTGCCCGCACCCCCGTCAGCGAGTCAGTCGCCTCATTTACTTGCAGTGGCACTCTGCAAATGTCACCTTCATCGTCTTGGGATCGCGGATGACCGTGTTCAGCTGGCATTTCTTGCCTGGCTCGCAACCGCCCACGCATTTGCCCAGGCCGTAGTCGTACCAGCACCTCAAAGGTTCAGGCGCCTTGAAGCAATACTTGAATAATCCTGCCGCAGAGTCTATTGTGCCGCAAACAATGGGATCGCCATTGGCATTCAGACAGTTATCCTTGAGGCCCTTTGCTGCAGCTTCCTCTTTGCTGGCGCAGAC
>MVRL01000100.1 GCA_002067705.1 Methanosaeta sp. PtaU1.Bin112 | reverse complement strand
TATTTATCTATGGGCGTGGAGTGAAATGTGGGACTGCAGGGCTAACCCAAATTACAGAACTTTCGGCACGCTGCCATTATTCCTTGTGTGTATCTCATTTAAAAAGCCTCAAGTTCAAAATCGTGCACTTCAAAATATGAGAAATGCGTAGTCCCTCTCTCGTCCGCCATTCAATAACCCATACCAACAACCGTATTGCAGAGGTGCCCAGAGATTATGGCTCTCAAATCTCTTACGTCGTAATTATTTCCTTAAGAGCTTTAATTGACTCATAATAATTCAAGAAGAAATTACAGAAAAGTATTTCTACAATCAACGTAATGCCGCTTAGAACCCATTACTACGCTGAGGATAAACGATGACCTGGCACTCCAATACCACTGAAGAAGCACTGCAAATTCTCTCCACTAAGAGAGATGGGCTCAGTGATGACGAAGCGTCCAGACGACTCGAAGAATACGGCTTAAACCAGCTAGAAAGTCCTCATAAACCTTCTCCCATACGCATATTTCTTAATAAGTTCAAGGATTACCTCATAATAGTCTTGATTTTTGCTGCAATCGTCTCTTATATTGCAGGAGAAACGACAAATGCCTATGTTGTCCTGGCAATAATTATTTTGGTGGCATTTATAGGCTTTTTGCAGGAATACAGAGCCGAGCGATCAATGGAGGCTTTAAGGGAGATGGTAGCTCCTGAGGCCGATGTATTTAGAAATGGAAAGCTTGTTTCAATACCTGTTCAGCAGCTAGTTGCTGGAGATGTAATATTCCTTGAAGCAGGAGATAAGGTCCCTGCTGATGCACGAATTATCGATGAAACCCTGCTTGAAGTTGTCGAAGCATCATTGACTGGTGAATCGCAACCTGTAAAGAAGTCGACTGAGCTGCTAGGCGAGGAAACATCTCTTGCCGATAGAAAGAATATGGTTTTCATGGGCACCATAGTCTCCTATGGCAACTGCAAGGCAGTTGTGACTGATACTGGCCGCAAAACGGAGCTGGGAAAAATATCAGGGATGATCGGGCAGGAATCCGAGGAGCCTCCTCTTAAGAAGAAGTTGGCACAGCTTGCTAAAAGACAGGCTTACCTGGTTTTGTTAGTATCTGCATTGGTCTTTATAATTGACGTGAATCGAGGATACCCAATAACCGAGGTCTTCATAACTTCAGTTGCTCTTGCGGTTGCCGGAGTTCCGGAGGCGTTGCCCTTTGTAGTTACTCTGGCCATGGCCTACGGAACTCAAATAATGGCAAAAAAACATGCCATAATTCGTAGCCTGCCGGCGGTTGAAACCTTGGGCTCCACCACAGTTATATGCTCGGATAAGACGGGCACACTCACGACTGGAGAGACAACCGTTCGCCAGATTTATACCTATAGGACTATCGAAGTTACTGGGTCCGGTTACAATCCCGAAGGATCGTTCATCTCAGATGGTAAACCAGTTTATCCCTCTGAGGAAGATATCGCCTCCGTGTTGAGGATATGCGTTCTATCCAATAATTCCGATGTTGATATAATGGAAGGGAAATGGCGGATAGTCGGCGATCCGACAGAAGGAGCATTGATCGTTGCTGCTAAAAAGGCTGGGGTAGTAGAGAAAATAAGAGACGAGCATATTGAGCTGGTTGAGTATCCCTTTGATTCAGATCGAAAAAGGATGACTACAGTCAGCAAATCCGAATCAGAAGGTATTATTGCTGCCATGAAAGGTGCGCCTGAGGTCGTCTTGGACCGCTGCGTTGATCTGTCATTTAACGGTCAAACGAGGCCGCTGACTGATGATGACCGCAAGAAAATCCAAGATATCGCTAATGTCATGGCAGAAAGAGCTCTTAGAGTGCTTGCTGTGGCCTGGAAACCTCTATATCAGGAAGGCCCAATCGAAAAGGATTTTGTGGAATCTGAAATGATCTTTGCAGGGCTTGTAGGTATGATGGACCCGCCCAGGCCTGAAGTCAAAGAAGCCATACAGATCTGCAAACAAGCAGGCATAAGGCCCATGATGATCACGGGAGATCATCGCTTAACTGCCAAGGCCATAGGAGAAGAGCTAGGGATTGCAGAAGGTGAGGTTATCGAAGGATGGCAGATCGAAAAGATGAGTGATAAAGACCTCACGGAGAGAATCGAGAATACCTCAATTTTCGCAAGGGTTACAGCAGAACATAAGATGCGGATAGTAGATGCCCTCAAATCCCAAGGCCATATCGTTGCCATGACGGGGGATGGAGTTAACGATGCACCTGCTCTTAAAGCCGCGGATATAGGCGTGGCAATGGGTAGGACAGGTACAGAAGTGTCCAAAGAAGCCTCTGCTATGGTTATCACAGATGATAATTTCGCAACCATTGTAAGTGCAGTCAAGGAAGGCAGAAGGATATTCGATAACATAAGGAAGAGTACTTCTTATTTGCTATCTGTCAGTTTTGCAGAGCTGGCAACCATATTCGTGGGCATAATGCTCGGTTTTCCGGCGCCTTTACTGGCAGCCCAGATCCTGTGGATAAATGTGGTTGCCGAGGAGTTCCCGGCCATTGGCCTGGCAATGGAGCCTTCAAATCCCAAGATCATGCATAGGATGCCGCGTAACCCCAAGGAATCCATGCCTTCTCGAACACTCCTCATTTATACTCTTGGGACAGCAGCAATCATCTCGGCAGGATGTCTGGGCTTATACATAACGTCTATCCAGCAGGGTCACAATCTGGACTATTCTAGAACCATGGCCTTTGTGGGATTAGGCTTCTTCACAGTTTTCAACGCTTATGCCAGCAGGTCTCTTGAGGACAGCATACTTAAGATGAACCCGCTAGACAATAAAGCTCTGATTTTGGGAATGGGGGCATCCATAATCGCCATTCTGGCGGCGATCTACGTGCCGTTCCTGCAGAATGCTTTCGGAACTGTGCCTCTTACTGGGGGGAGCTGGGCGATAATTCTAGGCGTTTCTTCTCTAATAATAGTAGTATCTGAAGTGATGAAGAGAGCATTAACGGGACTTGGTAAACAATGTTAATGTGCAATAGCCTTACCTTACTATAGTGCTGAAACTAAGAAAATATACGTATTAGCCTGATAAATCTGGCTGCTGACACGGATGGATGGTACCATCCCTTCGGTGCGGCACTATAATTTGGATCGAATTCCCCGGCAGCTTGCAGCGGGTGCGCCGTCGCAATTTGACTCTGATTACATAACGCATAACATATCTAGAGGAACCTCGGCCTAGATTTAGGTCCAGGTTCAAATGAGAATGCATAGGAGCACTCACCAGCAATCTTTCCTTGAGCACGCACGGGGGTGGAGGACGAAGACCTCGTAGCGGAGCGGCCCTCACTTGTGATGGGGCCGCGTAGCGGAGAGGCGGAGTCCGACCCAGCTTGATCTTTAGGGACTTTTTATTTTGCAGCCCTTGCGTTGGAAAATTGTATGAGCAGGTGATGATGTCATTGTCTTATATGAAGGACCAAATCGAAGGTCGTTGAGTCTGACATATAAGAAATCGATTGACATATCCTAATACTAGCGGAACCTTACGACCTCACGATTTCCCTAACTATAAGATCCCCTGGGGTATATGCTCTTGAACAATCTTGAAACTCCATCATATTGATGGAGTTAGTACGATTCTCAGAATCCGCTCCTGCCCGCATATTACTGGTAAAACCCTCGGAATTCTCTACCTTCATAATTAAAGGAGGTGGCAAATAGGCGCGAAATAAGACCTCTGGGGCGAATTAGCGCTGGGCTGTGATTAGAAGGCTGGATAAAAAACGTACACTTTTCCCTATAATTATAATAGGGGAAACTGTACGATTTTTAGACGGCGTTTTGGGATTGCATTTGCTCTCCTTGCATAGGGCATAGCATATC
>MVRL01000099.1 GCA_002067705.1 Methanosaeta sp. PtaU1.Bin112 | reverse complement strand
GAGCCCTGTGATCACCCGGATGGCCACTTTGTGGTTATTCCGGAATTGGTCCACCTGATCCGGGCTCATGCCCATAGCCATGATAACTCCCAGGAGCAGCACAGGGAGCACTATTCCCAGGTTATACATCAGCAGATAAATCAGACCGGACGAAGCATATCCCTGGCTGGATATGACGCCTATGATGGCGATGTAGACCGCTCCCACGCAGGGAGCCTTTACCAGGGAAAAAAGCGCACCCAGGAAGAAGTAAGAGGCGATCTTCTTGCTGGCCAGGGCGCCGTGCACATATTTCATAGCCCAGTCTGTGCGAAAGAGGGAATCCCGTCCGCCTTTCAGCCGTCTGGCATCTTCCATCTGCATCAGCCCCAAAACCAGCAAGAGGGCTGCCAGGACCAGGCGGAACGCAGCAGCAGTAGACTTCTCCTGCAGGACATTAAACAGGCCCACTCCAAAGGTGTAGTACACCACGAATATGCCCATAGAGAAGAACGCAATCATGGTCAAGAGATCCCTTCTGCGGCCCGAGCTGGCCAGCACCGTGCTCGCCAGAAAAGCCAGGATGGCCAGAAGGCAGGGATTGAAGCCCGCTAAAAGGCCGGCCACAAAGACGGTAACTGCGGACGAGAGCGTGAGATCCTGCAAAAGGCTTTCCGCTTCGACCATCTCCTCTCCGTCTTTGTTTGAGCGGATACTCTGCCCTTGCAGAGCCGCTTCGATTAGCAGCTTCAGCTCAGTCTCATTTCCATCATAGTCTCTGTAGCCAATGACGATATCACCTATGATTATGGAAGGAACATCTTTGACCTTATGCTCTTTTGCGATCCTGTGACCCCCTTCGCTGGAGAAGGAATATTCGTCGACAGGGATATCTCCAAATTTAACCAAAACGGCAGAAAGCGCCCTCTCTGCGGCGGCACACTTTGTGCATCCGGGAGAGGTGATAATTGTGATCTCTGAGCTGTCAGCCGCATAGACCGGCAATAAGATCATTGCCAGGGCTACAGCTAAAAAAATTGTGGAGATGCAGCATCTTTTCGCCTTCATTCCCGTCTTTCTGGAGAAATGACTCATGGTAGCTAAACTCCCAAATAGGAGGTTGCCGGAGGTGTTTTTCTCCGGCATTTTTCTGCTATGTTTGCTGAACTGATTTGATAATCATCATGATGCTTCATACACCAGTGTAGCTTTCTCCTCTGCTGAGCCTTCCAGGGAGGCGAAGCTGATGGAGGCATCGCCCTCGGCTACAAGCACCAAAGAGAATGGACAGCCTTCACTGCACTCCTCCGCAGCCTTTTTCATAAAATCGGTAGCATCCCAGCTCTGCCAGCCCGTCTCCTGAATATCCAGGCTTCCTAAAGCTTCCCTACCATATTCAGGCTGATCCATCCAGGTGATAGTATCCATGGCGGCATTGTCATAAAGGTAAAGGCTTACCTTGCCGGGTCGCTCAACTTCTTTAACGTACATCTTCAGGCTGGCGGAGCTGATCTGCTGGGGCAGTGTCGTCATGCCGGCAAAGGAGAGATAAGCAACTCTTACCGGCTTTCCGCTTTGGGATGAAACCCATAGTATGCTTTCTTCTCCGAAGCTCTGATCCTCTTTTTCTGCATCGGTATAGGTGTCGGTCAGCAGTGCCGGAGATATTTTAGCGGCTCCGGCAGATCCCGACAGCAGGGCAATACAGGCCATTACAATTATGGCCAACATGGCATGTTTTCTCATTTATTCTCACTCCTTCTATTGATTATAAAACGATGGCTCCGTAGAGCATTCCCGCCAGAGTTGATATGATCACGACCAGGCTGATGTAAACAGAGGCTTTTTTCGCCCCAATGATCCTCCAGATCACAATCATATTGGGAAGGCTCAAAGAAGGTCCTGCCAGCAGAAGAGACAGAGCCGGGCCAGCAGCAGTCACCCCGGTGCTGTAACCGAAGAGTGTGCCGACTATGGGGACTTCCAGCAATGTGGGCATGTAGAGCAGAGAGCCGATGACTGAGGCCAGAAAACAGGCCAAAAAGCTGCTAGTGCCGAAGATGGTGCGCACCCACTCCACTGGCAAGAAGTAGCCGATCATGCCGGTTACGAATGTGCCGGCCACCAGCAGTGGGAAGATCCTCTTGGTCAGCCACCACGTCTCGCCCAGGAATGCCTCTTTCTCCTCGGGCCGGTAGTATTTGTTCAAGAGGAATGCTGCCATTACTATTAGCGCTCCTACAACTATCGCTTTGGGCAGAAGATCTATGGCATTTGAGGTAGCTGTCAGCAGTATTGCCACCAGTATGGCCATGAATACTCCGGTGATGTATTTGGGGCGGCTCTCAGGAGCAGGTTCCAAATCGGCCTGATTCGCAGAAAGTGGTGGATTCAACTTGCACTTTTCTTCAGATCGCTGGAATATGGCCGCCATTATCAGGCCGATGATCACGGCCATGCTCACTGCTGCTATCGCCCTGGCTATGCCAAGATCAAGACCTAAAACCCGCGCCGTGAGGATGATAGCCATTAGGTTTATGGCAGGACCAGAGAATAGAAATGCTGCGGCTGGGCCGATTCCGGCGCCTCTCTTTTGAATTCCTGCAAACATGGGCAGGATGGTACAGCTGCAGACCGCCAGGATGGTTCCTGATGTGGCAGCCACGCTATAGCAGAGCCACTTTGGAGAGTCGGCCCCGAAGTATTTGAGAACAGTCTCTTTTTGCAAAAGGGCGGCAATGGCACCGGCTATGAAAAATGCTGGCACAAGGCAGGTCAAAACATGTGCTGAAAGGTATTCCAGCAGTGTGGACAATCCCGCCTGCAAGGCTGCCGCAATGGTGTAAGTTACCGTGAATATCATCTCCCGTTGTTCAGTGAAATCTCTAAAATCCTTCCTGCCTCAGCGAGCTGTGATATCTGTTTTAGGGCTATTGAATCGATCATGCGAATTAAATCGAACACCTGAGGGTCTTTTATGCGATAGACCGTCCTCTTGCCGTCTATTTTGCGCTCCAGAATATCCGCTTCGTAAAGGATGTTTAAATGTTTGGATATGGTAGACTGAGATCTCTGGAAAGCAGGCAGTATCTCGCAGACGCAGCGCTCACCTGCTGACAGAAAATCCAGCAGCTCAAGGCGAGTGGGATCAGATAAAGCGCTCAGGATCTTTACGCGCAAGTCCGAGACAGATTTTTGAGTCATGACAAAGATGTGTAAGTCACATATTCCGATATAAACTTATCGCCATAAAACGATTATTAGATATTAGGTTTGGTTTTCATTTAATGCAGAATTTCCACCCGTCTCTGCATCTCCTTCATCCGCTCCCGCCTCTCCCCGGCTGCGCTCGCCGCAGACAGACCGAATGCCATCGGGCCGGGCAGTCTTCCTCTCTTCACCACAACCTCGATCTCTCCAGATGCCAGGCCCCGCAGCACCTCTCTGATGTTCTCTATCTCAAACCGGTCCTCGATGATCTCCCGAAAGCTCTCTCGAAGCACGGCAAAATCATCCAGCCTGCCGGCAAAGCCGATGAGCATGTCGGCATCCAGCTGCTGACGCCGGGCGCTCTTTTGCCTTCCTTTATA
This sequence comes from Methanosaeta sp. PtaU1.Bin112, assembly GCA_002067705.1. Classification (GTDB taxonomy): domain Archaea; phylum Halobacteriota; class Methanosarcinia; order Methanotrichales; family Methanotrichaceae; genus Methanothrix. The sequence goes on along the minus strand of MVRL01000099.1, from coordinate 2,213 downwards.
GCTCTTCAGGATCATGAAGGAGCGGGTTGCATTGATTCGAAAGACGCTCTTCAGGAGACTCGTGTTTTGCACAGCCCGGTAGAGGAGCATCTCGCAGTTTTCCGCCCGGATGGAGCTGATAACGCCGGAAATTTTCACCTTGCAGGATACGGGAAGGGAGAGCACAAAGCCCGAGTCATCGGCGGTGACGATGATATCCTTCAGCCTCTGCCTGACAAGCAGGTAGGCAATCATGCGAGAGAGACCCTCATTGAAGCGCAGCCCGTAGCCGGTGAGAAAATAGAAGACCCGGCGGCCCGCATCCCGATCCAGGCACTCCTGCACCACGATTCTGCTGCCGGTGGGGACGGCATCTTCACCCAGGAGATCGATCTGCTGGCGGAAGATCTCGCAGATGGAGCGAGCGCTGTTCCTGTCGATAGGATACTGGCTCTGTAGCCAGCGGATAATGTCTTCGCCATTACATTCCATTTTCCGCTCTTTCATCATCCCCTTCATCATCATCCAGAGGAGGTCTCCATGCATGCAGAGAACGCTCTTTGCCAGGTCGAAGGATAGGGGAAGCCTCTCTGATGACCAGGAGGGAATATTGGCCCGGCCTGATGCGGCGTCGACATAGATCTTTCCACCCCGCCGATAGCAGAAGGAGTAAGCTCCTCCGCCGATGGAAAAGATATCCCCTTTGTCAAGCTTCTCCAGGTACTTCTCATCCAGCTTTCCCAGAAAGCGGCCCTCCCGGGTGAGAACATCGCAGGAGAACTGGTCTGCTATCATGCCTGAGTTGGTGTAGTAGATCATTCGAGAGCTGCCGCCCCTCGATCCGATCAGCCTCTTTTCGGCGTCGTAGCGGATCTTCGGGTAGATGCGCCTCTCTGCTAGCCCCTCATAAGCTGAGGAGAGGTAGAGCACAGCGAGGAGGAGCTCCTCCTCGCGGATGCTGCTGTAGCAGTAGGACCTTCGAACCACTCTCAGGACCTCGCTTATCGTCCAGTCCCTCTCCAGAGTCATTCCCACCAGATGCTGGCAGAGGGCGTCAAGGGCGTTTCTGGGGATGTGAATTCTGTCCACGTCGCCCCTCTTAGCTCTCTCCAGCATCACTGCGCACTCCATCAGCTCATCTCTCTCCATGACGATTATCCGACCCTTTACTACTCTGTCCAGGCTGTGCCCGCCTCTGCCGAAGCGCTGCAAAAGAGCAGCTACGGACTTTGGCGAGCCGATCTGCAAAACGAGATCTATCGAAGGCATGTCAATTCCCATCTCCAGAGAGGTGGAGGAGCAGATGACCTTAAGCGTCCCTTTCTTAAGGCGGCTCTCTGCATCCATCCGCCCTTCTCTGCCCATTGAGCCGTGATGGCAGGCGGAGTTCTCGCCGCTGTAGAACTCGGGAAAGCGGAGCCTCAGATTCTGGAGGACGCTCTCGGCTCCATTGCGGCTGTTGGTGAAGATGAGGGTGCTCCTGTTCTCCTGAATGTGGCGGTGGAGCAGATCGTAGAGCCGGCCCGTCAGCTCCTTCTGATCGGCTAAAATGAGATCTCGCACCGGGCAGAGCAGGCGCAGGTCATGGCTGCGGAAGAAGCGGCAGTCCACCACCTCCACTGGCCGCAAGTAGCCTGCCAGAAACTCTGCCACCTCCTGCAGCGGCTCAACGGTGGCAGAGCAGCCGATGCGAACAAAGGAGCCGGATAGGGGATCAGCAGATGACTGCCCAGGCTCTTCTCCGGCCCTCTCACTTAAATGCTCTTCCAAATTCTCCTCCAAATGCTCCGCCAAAAGCTCCTCCAGCCGCTCCAGGCTGAGGGAAAGGTGGACGCCGCGCTTGGAAGAGGCGAGGGAGTGAATCTCGTCCACAATGACCCAGCGAACGCCCTTCAATTTCTCCCTGAACCGAGGGGAGCTGAGGAGTATGGCCAGGGATTCGGGAGTGGTGTTCAGGATATGCGGAGTTGTCGTCAGCATGCGGGCCTTCTCTCGGGCAGAGATGTCTCCATGCCGGATGGCGTGCCTGATCTCCTGCACCTGCTGCCCCCTTTTTTCGGCGATTTTCTGTATCTCCTGAAGGGGCCTCTCCAGGTTTCTGTGAATATCGTTTGCCAGGGATTTGAGCGGGGAGATGTAAAGGCAATAGACTTTCTCCACCAGCTTGCCAATGCTAGCCATTACAAAGAGCTGGTTGATGATTGGGGTGAAGGCGGAGAGGGTCTTTCCCGAGC
>MVRL01000098.1 GCA_002067705.1 Methanosaeta sp. PtaU1.Bin112 | reverse complement strand
ATGCCAATGCCACAGTGATTGCTCCACTGGATGCCAATGCCACGGTGATTGCTCCACTGGATGCCAATGCCACGGTGATTGCTCCACTGGATGCCAATGCCACGGTGATTGCTCCACTGGATGCCAATGCCACGGAGGTTGCTTCCATCCAAACTTAATCCTTATTTTTCAGGCGTTTGAGTGGTTTCTTGCTTTTTCTTTTTCTCACCAGGCAAAAAACGATTTCATATTCCAGTTTTTTTGAACTCTTCGATCTTATCGTCGAGAGAAAGAATAGTAACGGGCTCGCCGGGACTCGAACCCGGGTCAGCGGGTATCTTCGACAACAGTCACCGAAGCCCGCTAGGATGTCCGCTACCCTACAAGCCCAACATCCACGACTAGGGGCCTTCCTGGCTATTAACCTTTCCCGCAAACCTAAAATGCAAATAGTATGAATAATTATAATCAACAATGACCCGTTTCCTCTGCAATTGTCCCAGATGCGGTTATGTGGCCGAGGGCTGGAGCGAAGATGGTGTCTTCGTTTTTGTGCGCTGCAAAATGTGCGGCTATGAGGGACGTCTTCCTCATCCCGACCTGAAGAACGGAGCCTGGAGAGTGGGATGAGGACATCGGCAATGCAAAGAATTGAAGGCCGGCCAAAAATGCAGATGGTAGATAGAGAATGCAAATATAGCGAAGGATGATCAAGCTATGAGAACAAGTCGTGCCCTTCTCCTTCGTTTGAGGTATGATCCCCAGTTTGATTTCGCCAAGACCGAGGTGGAATTTGTCGATAGGGGCGCACCAGGGGATAGATCTGCCGTTCGTGGGGACAAGATAATCCGCCTTGAGCAGGGCTGGATGGAGATAGAATGGGAGAATAGGCCCAAGTTCATACCATTTCACCGCATCCGGAAAATCACTTACGGCACTGCGATTATGTGGGAAAAGAGTGATGACTCCTTACCTGATGCAAAATAGTTTTATAATTATCTGTGGTTTCTAGCCATTGGATCGGCGCACTTTGCGCTCATTTCTATCCAGGTATTCCTTTATGGCTTCAATTACGACATCAGAGCGTTGCACATAGAGCGAGCCCCTGCTCTTCACTACAAAGCTCATCAACCGATCGCTCAATTCCTGACTCAGATCCACCTCGATTTTGGGCATAATTTCTCATGAGACAAAGTAGTATTAATACTTAGTTTTCAGGTTTCCGGCATGAAGCTGTATGTCGCTGCAACGAGGACGGATCGTGCCGACAATAAATGATGCGATAGAATGGATTTCTAGAGGCGATGATCTATCGCCTCCTGTCCAGTAAAAGATAGGCTGTTGCCAATAGGCCAGCCACAGCGCTTATGATCTCGAAATCCGGCTGTCTCTTAGCACCATCTGCGGCAGATGTTGCCGATGTAGCAGTTGCATTTCTCCATTCCTCGAAGGTTCTTGAAGGCTTTGGATACATCAGATGGACGAGCTGCAAGTGAGCATTCTTGCCGAACTGCCCAGGGACGGGGCCATGAGTCTTGCCATCGCTATGATACACTACTCCAATTAAGGTCCATGTTATATCTGTATTGATTGGCGCCGTCTTGGTTATGTACATGGCCACCCAATCATTATATGTCACATTTGTTGTTGCCGGTAGGGATTCTATTTTCAGAATAAATGCACCGTTTCCTTTGGAGTCTGACTTAAATACATTCCGAGATCCATCACCTGCGCCCAATGGTAAGTTCTCTTCTCTGTAATTTGGCGGACTTGTCACCCGATGGCACCAGATGCTGTAAGTTGCGTTAGGTAATAGATTTTGGAAGGTCAAATTTATTGAAGTATTACCGTTTTCCTCGATATAGGTACCAGAACCAATTGCTGATAGCCACTCTTCCAAGGTAAAACCCAAGGGAGATCCTTTTGGAAATGGGCCAAGGGCATTAGGAGTTAATTTATATGGGTCATGTGGAATTTCACTTGTAGTGGCATAAGACATCTTAGCCAGATCAACCGGATCCTTTGCTTGACCTTGCTCTACACGATAAACTGCGTTGGGCGTAGTATTATTGAGTTCGAAGAAGACATCTGCGACAGGTCGCGGGGTTGGCAGATATATAGAACTCCTGAGCATAACATCAGTCTCCCAAGGATCAGATGTCGCCGAATGATTTGCTGAAGAAGTAGCAGCGATAGGTTGAAGCATACATGCTATAACCAGCAAGACAGTTGCAGGCAACAATATATAACGCTTGGCACACATAATTCTAATCACCATTTCGCATCAATAATAATCAAGTATGCTCATTAGTAATTAACTTTTTACCTGAGCTAATAAATGGGTCAATTTTTATAATGCATTTATAAAAATATACAAATCATTATATCTTATATAAACAACTTTCCCGCAAATCTTTTTTCGGTACTTAAAACTCACGCGAAGTACTCAAGGCTTGAGCCTCTTAATCTCTAGGTACCTGACACCATCGTCGGCATAGGCGAAGATCATGAGCTTTCTCACCGAATGGGCGAGACGCACTGCTCTGGAGAGCACTGGTGGAAAGAAGACGTGATCCTCAGATATGGTATGAACCAGGTACTCGGAGTGGGGCACCTTGCCGGGCCCCTTTACCTGCTTGTAGACCCGAAAGTGCGTGCCGAACTTAAAGCCGGTCTTAACTACCATATTCCTGTCCCGGAGATCCTTATAAACGCTGAATTTCTGGTCGAAATCGCTCTCGATCAGCTTGGCTCTGGCCGCAAAGCCCTCCAGGTCCATAGACTCGCCCGTTCGATCCACTAATTTGATCATCCCTCTGCTCAGCAGATAAGCCGACTCGACCAGGGAGAGCTGAAGGCGTTCTCCAATGGGTTTTCCGAAGAAACCGCATTCGTGCAATCTCCTGGATGCTTCCGGATCCCAGAGAACGACGCGATCCTCAAGGAGCGTGGCCATGCCATTGCCCTCTACCTCAGTCATCAGCCCGGACATGACCTTTTCTCTGGCCTCGTAAAAGGTAATGTCGCTCTCCTCATCTACAATGGCCAGCATCAGCTTCTTTCTCATCTGGGCAGAAAGTCTCGCTGGCTCGATTATCTCTTTCAGAGCAAGGGGCATGCGCTCAGAGATGACGAGCACATAAAACTCCGCCGGGCTCTTTCCGGGGTGGCCTCCCCGGGGATAGACGCGGAAATCAGGCCGGCCGGGCTGAACATAGTAGCCGCGCTCTCGCAGGTCCTTGTAGACTACATAGCGGAATTCAAAGCCCTTCTCCAGAGATGATGCTGCCTGAAAAAAGGAACGAAAGTCCAGATCTCTCTCCCCGGAACGCACTCTGATCCGAGTGCGGTCCAGGAGATAAGCCGCTTCTACCAGGGATAGCTCCAGGCCCTTTCCTTTAGGCCTGCCGAAACAACCCTGTTCATAGAGATCAGAGAGGGCCTCCTGGCCCAGACTGACCTTATCGGCGACAAGCCGGCCGATTATCTCTTCAGACATGGGAACGGATGCAAAGCAATCCTGGCGAATTGACGACTGCTTTCAGCATTCGAGCTTGCTTGGCCAGATGCCGTGCATGATGCCCAGGGATTTGTCCACTAGGCTGTGCACATCAGACGCCGCATAGCCTGCCGAGAGGAGATAGGACTCAACGTGGTTGGGCACTGCAATGGACATCTGCTCCACCATGGAAACAGTCTGCATAATTGTGTAGTCTGCCAGTTTAAAGGGAATGATGGCGTCGGAGACGATCAACTCGAAGATCTCAGGGCTGATGGGCCTTTCGACTGCAGAGAGATAGGCCTCCAGGATCTCGCTCGTCCAATCATGCTTCTTGCCTTCATCCTGATAGGGCATGACCACTACCTCGCGGGTCTTGGCCAGCTGCTCTACCAGCTGCGCTGGGGTAACATCTCCTTTGAATACCAGATTCAGGAAATTGGTATGGGGTACAGTCGTCGGCACTTTGCTCGCGCGAACTGAGAATTTGACCTCTTCGAAGACAGTTCCTGCATCGGTTCCCTGGTGTCCGGCGCCCTTGCCGAACTGGATGGCGCTGGGAGAAGCCTTGACTACGGTATGTGGGTCGCCGTGGCGACGATCGATGTTGCCCAGGACGGCGCAGAGACCCAGGGGCCGGGCGGCCAGAGCCAGCCTGGACAGGCCGGTGGTGTTGCAGCTGGTGCATTGCACCAGTCTGGGTTTGGCTTTGCTGAACATCTCGTAGTTTTCGAGGCCAAAGAAGAACTCGCGTGCGAAATCGGCCTTCAGCTCATCGGTGATCTTCACCTTTCCGCTTTCCGTCAAGCCCTTGAGAAGCTCGGGCCGGTCAGCGCCGCCCATGAGGGAGACAAAACAGCCGTGAGCGAGGCCAGCCTCTACGTATGGCAGCTCCTCATCGCCTGGAGTTCCCACCATCACGAAATCGGATGCGGCAAAGAAGTCGTCGTAGCCGCCCTCGATCTTGACACCTGCCTTCTCCCACTTCTCTTTGGTGGCATTGTCGCTGACGAAGGCTTTGACACCAAACAGGCGATTGAACTTGGAGACAATAGACAAGGCCCTGCCGTGGGGCTTTCTGAGCAGGACACAAAGGTCGCCATCGATTCCGGCTGCCTTCTTGACCTGCGCCAGTGCCAGAAGAGTTCGCTTATTTTCTGTACCATCAAAACCTACGAAACCAGCATTGCACTTCACGCTTCTTCACTTCCTGAATGAGAGTCTAAGTGACTATATTTGAATCTTTCCGGGATAGTAGATGCGCAGTATTCTGTCGGCAATATGCCGGGCGCTCTCTTCCAGGTTCATATTGGTAGTATCTACTGCAATCTCTGGAGAGAGGGGCTCTTCGTAGGCAACATTTACTCCCGGCACGGCTGCCTTCTCGCCTGCCGCTTTCTGGTAGATGTTCTTTGGCGAGAACTTTGCCTTGCGTTTGCTCTCTCTTTGCATGCAGACGGATAGGGGCGCCTGGATAAATACCTCTGCGAAGCCAGGGATGATACTACGGGCAAAATCACGATAGCGGCGTCTATTGGCGGTCGCATCTATGATGACATTTACTCCCTCATCCGCCAAAAGCTTGCCCATGTAGGCGAGGCTGGCATAAACGATATCACGCTCTTCTTCCGTATATTTGGGCTCGGGAGTTATCGCTCTTCTGATCTCGTCCAGCTGGAGTATCCTGGCTCTCACTCCCTTTTCGGACAGAATCGCTGAGACCCTCTCTGCAATGGTGGTCTTCCCGCATCCCGGAAGGCCCGTAAACCACATGACCCATGCCATAAAGATAGAAACGATATCATGAATAAAAACCATTCCATAGGAATAGCTATTTGAAAAAAGAGAAGATAAAGGCTGAAGGAGTCTTCAGCCGAACAGGGCGCCCAAGCCCTCTACACCGCTCTCCTCTGCGGCTTCCTTATCCGCTTCGGTTTCCTCTGGCTTGGCTGCGGCCTTGGAGGCAGCAGGTGCGGCTGCGGCTGGGGCTGCTGCGGCAGCGGCTACCGGCATTGCGGCTGCCTGGGAGAGGACGGTTGCGATGTCCACGCCTTCCAGTGCGGCCACAAGGGCCTTGATTCTTATCTCGTCAGCAGCGGCACCGGATGCCTCGACGACCTTCTTGATTCCATCTTCGTTAACGTCTTTGCCTGCGCTGTGAAGCAGTAATGCAGCATATACATATTCCATTTGAATCCACCTCGAATTTACCTTCAATCCAATTTATCCGAAGAGAGCACCCAATCCCGCAGCGGTGTCTCCTTCCTCATTCTTTTCTTCCTTCTTTTCCTCGGCCTTTGCAGGGGCCTCATCATGGGCAGCCGGAGCGGCGGCAGGGGCGGCCTCTCCGCTGGCCAGACTGGCGAGCGCTTTCGCATTAGCAGCCGCCTTGGCGAGGAGCATCTCCATCATGCCCGGCACGGGCAAACCCGCATCCAGTACCAGGGCTCTGGCCTCGGTCTGGGCCTTCTGCAACATGGGCCCGATGGTCTGCGGCGTGGCATAGCCAATCTTAACTGCAAAGCTGAATGCTTTGGCAGAAGCTGCGGAGAGCTCTGAGACCTGTGCATCCACATCGATAAGAAGATCCTTGACGCCAAAGATCAAGCCGCCTTCGTAGGCCGCTCGCAGTTCCAGGCCCACGTTTCTGGGGAAGATCTCCATGGTCTTCAAAATGTCCGCGGTCTTGGCGGAGACGACCTCTCCCTCTTTGGCAAGGGTGACCTTCTGGTTGATGACCACCTTTCCGCTCTTAATGGCGGCAGGTATGCCGGCAGCCTGAAGCTTGCCTACCATTGGTCCCGGCGAGAACGAAGTCTCTCCGGCCTCAACCACTATATCTTTGGGAGCACGTGCACCGGCCTTGATGGGCATGGGCCGTTTGCTCTTCTCCAAGAGGGCATTCAGCTTGAAGGGGTTGTCATTGCTGAAGAGCAGCGCAGTCTGGTCCTCAATGAAATCAGCCAGCTGTCTGATCTCCGGGACACTGGATTCCAGAGCGCGTCGAGCGATGGTGTTCCTCACCATTCTTATCTCTGCGTTCTCTCTGAGACTGCCTCGCAGCTGCTGCAGATTATCGGCTGGTATCTCCCTAACGCCAACAACGCCAACAACGCGGCTATTTTTTATCTTTTCGACAAGCTCCTCGACTTCCTTAACCTTCCATTCAGGTATATGGGCGGTGTGACGAGTCTCTGCTGCCATTTAGATCACCCTAATGGAAGGCCCCATTGTGGTCTTAACGTAAACCGACTTCATGTTATGTCGACCATCTTTGAGGGTCTGCTCGAGCTTGACGATGACCGCTTCGATGTTTTCGGCCAGCTCTTTAGTGTTCATCTTTCTGTTACCAACAGTCAGGTGGAAGGTCGGTTTGTCCTTGGACCTGATCTTGATTAGGTTCTTGAGCCTCTGTACCTGGGGGGTTACATCCTGTGTGGGAGGCAGTGGTGTGGGCATCTTGCCCCTTTTGCCTAGAATGGAACCCAGGCTCTTACCTATGATGGGCATGAACTGAGTCTCTGCTATGAAGAACTTGTACTCCTCTGCCAGTTTGCGCACAGCCCTCTTATCGCCGGCGAGTTCCTTGATCTCGTCTGCGGATATTACCCGGTCTGCGCCGGCGCTCTTGGCTCGGAGGCCAGTCTCTCCTGCAGCGAATACAGCGATCTTGGTCGGTTTGCCAAGTCCGTGGGGTAGGATAACCTCAACATCGACTCTGTTTCCCGGCTGGGAGAGGTCGATATTATGGAGGTTGATAGCCAGATCCACGCTCTCGCTGAACTTTCTGGCAGGTGCCTCAGTGATAGCCTGTTTAACGGCTTCTTCTATATCCATTTCAATCCTCCGTAGTCTTCGACGCTATTGGTCTTCTACGGCTTCTCAAAAAAGAGAATTAGCAAACAGATAATAACTTTATATTTCAAGCCTTCGCTTCTAACAGCTCATCGTATTTGCCGCTGGCCACAGCCAGCTGTGCCTCTTTGCTTTGCATGCCGTCAATCGTTGCGCCTACTGACCCTGCCGTGCCAATGACCTCACGGGCTGCGTTCTTCAGGTTTTTGGAGAGGATGCCTTTTCTCTTGATGTTGGCAATCTTGATGACCTGCTCCATAGTGATATTTCCGACAGAGTTTCGGTCTCCAGTGCCTTTCTCTACGCCCATCTCCTTGATGATCAGAGCTGAGGTAGGTGGCGTTCCGACTTCGATTTCAAACTCGGTTCTGGACTTTACTATGACTTTGACGGGAACTTGCATTCCATTGAGATCTTTGGTCTGTTCATTGATCTTGGCAACCACCTGGGCTACATTAACACCCAGAGGTCCCAGGGCAGGGCCCAATGGTGGTCCCGCGCTGGCCTTTCCGCCAGGGACCAATGCTTCTACGACATTAGCCAATACTTGTCACCTCAAATTATATTAAGTTCCTTCTTTGCTGAGCACGCGTACATGATCTCCCCGCACGGTTATGGGGATAGGCACCATCGCTTCAAAGAGCTCCAGTGTAATCTCTTCCTTGGCAACGTCCACGCGTTTGACTCTTGCCTTCTCCCCTTTAAATGGCCCGGATATTAGCTCTATAATGGCTCCTTCTTGAATTCCGATTACGGCCGGCTTAGGGGATAGAAAGTGTTCAACCTCTCCTATATTTGAGGCACCTTTTATCACTGAGCGTGCATGGGGTATTCCTTGAATAGCCTGATCTACGATCTCCGGTGCGGGTGATTCCACAAGAACGTATCCTTTCAGCACATCAGGTACCAGCAGTGCCCTTATATCATACTTTTCCTTGCGCGCTATCTGGGCGATCATGTTGGCCACTGATCGTTCCTGATTTGCAGTGGTCTTTACAACATATATGCTGGTCTCGGACATTCCGCCTTCTTAGACGAACCTCGGGTATAAATAGGTTTGTAATACAATGGAAATCTCTTTATACTATAAACAAGGGAGTTGGCAAGGGGTGAGTATCTAAAATGAGTGGCAGGACTGATGAGCTTCGGGACCTCGTTATGAAGATTGGTGCCTCAACCAAGGTCGTGGAGAAGCAGGCCACCCGTCATGGTAGTCTCCGGGGAAGCGGCGAAATAGAACGCGCCTTATTAAGTGTTGTCCAGGAGATGATAAAACAATATAACATCCAGACAAAGCTGACCGCTGAGCAGTTATCGTCAGTTGTCAGGCTATTTTATAAAAGACTAAGTGATACTGAGATCGCAGAGCAGCTGGGCGATCGAGCCCTCAATAAAACCGTCAGCAGAGCCCGAATCAAGCTTCACTTATTCAGGGAGACTGATTTAAAGCCTCCGTTCGACAAGGATGAATTTCTCCGCCTGACAGATGCCAATAAATCCGTCAAAGAGATGGCGACAATTTTGAGAGTAGCGCCTTCCACAATATCGGAGTACAGGAATATCTTCGATAGCCAGAAAGCATCGGAGAGGGATGGATACACAAAGCGTTTCCAGGAGATACTCTCAGACCAAGACGTATCCGAGCGCATGGTGACAGCCCACACTGAGGACGGACTGGCAGACACCATAGATACAGACTATGAGGCGGCGGAGGCCTGAGTAAGCTCCGTCTCCATCATAATTTCCGTGTTATCTGCGGCAGAGGAATATCTGTCGCGTCAGGCTTCCATGCACGCGATCTAGATGCTTCTGTAATATTTCAAAGCCAGCATTGGCGAGCACTTTGTCAAGCGAGCGGTCCGCCACGATTACCATGCGCCGTCCCGGCTTGACCACTCGGAAGAGTTCTCTCAGACTCTCCTGCAAGAGAAGGTCTTTTGATTCAGCCAGAATCTTGGCAGACCGTCCGTAGGGTATATCCAGGACTGCCGCATCGATACAGGCGTCGTGCAGCGGCAAGCGCTTAGCGTCCCCCAATAAGAGTGAGCAGTCCAGCGACTGCAAGTTGCATACAGCACCTTTGACCAGTCGGGCCTGTACCTCTATTCCCAGCCCCTGCACTCCAATCAGGCAGGCTTCAATCAGGATGCCGCAGGTCCCGGCAAAAGGATCGAGCAGCATTTCCCCTGCGCGAGCCTGGGTGAGGTTGACAAGCGAGCGGGCCATGCGCGGCATAAGCACGCCGGGATGGAAAAATGGCTTGAGGTGAGGGCGGCGTGCCTCAAAGGAGCTTCTATCACATGTTGCTGCTTCCCGCCCCAAAACGATTTTTGCGGAGGTGATGACGGCTCGCAGCACCATCTCCGGCCTCAACAGGTCCGCTCTGTAACCTCTTTGAAAAAGGATGCGCCCTACCTCGCGCTCCACGGCATCCGCCGCAGGGGCAGCATCCTTGATGCGCCGCGCCCGGATCAGATATCTCTCCTGGGGGAGCTGTAGTGTGCTCGCGGATCTGGCAAGCGCTTCCAGGTTCGCATCGCATATTGCCAGAACCTCTATGATGCGATGGGTCATGGCGAGGCGGCTGGCCACCATTTGCACATCGAGGTCTTCTGCCTTAACTATCAGGCATTGATCCAGAATGGCAATCTCAGAAAAAAAAGATGAGAAGATCTCCACTAAGGCTAGAGCCTCGCTTCTTGGCAGGGTTTCATGCTCTCCGGATAGCTCAAAAGCGTAGGCTTTCATCCTTTCCTTAGCCCAAGTAGCTGTTCACATCTCTGTAATTGAACTTCTTGGATCCCAGGACGTTCTCCAGGAAATTAAAGAGAGCGCGTCTTACATCATCTGATAGCAGCGGATACCATGTGGGACTGGCGACAACCACCGCCCGGAAGGCAAAGAATGGAGCTATGACCTTAAGAAGCTCTTCATCTCCGGTCTTTTCCAGGTAGTTCTCGAAGAATAGCTCGAAGAGGTCTTTCAGGTCTCCGGTCAGGCGCAAGCTCTTCTGCACGGAATAGAATATGTAGTTCATGGCCAGAGCGGTGATATCATCCGCAGCTTCGCCCCACTCACCCCTGCTTCTGTCCAGGACGGAGAAGTCCACCCCCTCCCTGAACATTATATTCCAGGGATGGAAGTCTCCATGCACCTGGCAAAGCCGTCCGGTCTTATTCCGCAGCATCCAGCGCCACTCTACACAGAGTTTCTCGATCTCTTGCAGCTCATCCGGGTCGAGGAAGCTGGGTGCATCCGGATAGTCGTCGAGGATGCCGAAGATGCACTCCCCGCTTCCTACAGTCTCCCGGATTTTGCGTTGATAGAGTGGCGGGCAGTCGTTCTTGACGGCATGAATCTCGGCCAGATAATCGGAGAGGGCTATGACCCGCTCCTGGTCCAGGTCGGTTGCGCCCTGTTCTTTTACCCGCTCCAGATCAAAGAAATACTCCTTTCCTTCAATCTTCTCCATGAGCAGGAAGTATTCGCGAGCGTCTCCTGCTGAGACAAGCTTTCCCTTTTCCGTGAAGTAGCCCACGTCGAGAGAGGGAACGTGTTTGGGCAGGCTGGCAAAGGTTGAATTCTGCCAGATCAAGATCCCTGCCCGGTCTGAAAAGTGGTCGTGGCCGAAGCCATGCTGGGCGCGCATGGTGGATAGAACTGCCGAGCCATTCTTTCCTTTGATTTCGTACTCCACCAGGAGAGGCGATCCGTATCCGAATCCTTTCACATCCTCAGTGGTAGCTATGGTCTCGCCCATCTTGCGGGTGCTCAGGAGCTTTAAGTCCCTTCCGTAAAGGCTCCGCAGATAAGCTTCCAGGTTGCCTCTTTTTAGGTCCAAGGCCAAGACTCTCCTTTCAGGTTCCGTTCTGCCAGCTGTGCAGGTATCTGTACTGTTCCTCTGTGAGCTTTTCCGTCTCCAGGCCCATAGAAGCCAGCTTGAGCTCTGCAACTCTGCGATCGATCTCCACAGGCACGGCATAGACCTTCTTGTCAAGGCTTCGCCCGTGCTCTACTATGTAGCGAACTGCCAGCGCCTGATTGGCAAAGGACATGTCCATGACCTCGGGGGGATGGCCGTAAGCGGCAGCCAGATTGATCAGCCGGCCTTCCGCCAGCAGGTAGAGCCTGCGGCCATCCGGGAGCTTGTATTCGGTGACATTGTTCTGCACCTCTGTTTTTGCCGCTGCCATCTTATCGAGGGCAGGAATGTCTATCTCCACATTGAAGTGGCCGCTGTTGGCCAGGACCGCCTGGTCTTTCATCTGGGAGAAGTGCTCTGCTCGAATCACATTTATGTCGCCGGTAAGCGTCACAAAAAGGTCTCCCAGCGGCGCTGCCTTATGCATGGGCATGACCCTGAAGCCGTCCATGGCCGCTTCCAGGGCCTTTCGCGGCTCGACCTCGACTACTATTACGTTTGCTCCAAGGCCCCGGGAGCGATTGGCGCATCCCCGGCCGCACCAGCCGTAGCCGGCAATGACCACCGTCTTTCCCGCGAAGAGGAAGTTGGTGGCCTGCATGATGCCGTGCAGGGTGCTCTGGCCGGTTCCGTAGCGGTTATCGAACATCATCTTGGTCTCGGCATCATTGACGGCGATGACCGGATAGAGCAGGGCTTTGTCATCCGCCATGGCCCGCAGCCGCACCACTCCGGTGGTTGTCTCCTCGCAGCCGCCGAACATCTGGGCGGCCAGCTCAGGCTGCTCCTTATGGATGATGGCAATGGTATCCGCTCCGTCGTCCAGGCTGACGTTGGGCTGCAGGTCCAGGGCTTTCTTGATGCAGTCGTAGTACTCCTTCTCGTTCTCGCCCCGGAAGGCGTAGACATGCAGGCCCCGTGCCGCGAGGGCTGCAGCGACCTCGTCCTGGGTTGAGAGGGGATTAGAGCCGGTGACCGCAACTTCAGCGCCACCAGCAACGAGGGTGGTGATGAGGTTGGCTGTCTCCACGGTAACATGCAGGCAGGCCACAATGCGCGCCCCCTTGAGCGGCTTTTCCTTCTCGAACTCCTCCTTGATCTTCTCCAGAACGGGCATGTGTCTTCGCGCCCATTCGATGCGCTTTTCTCCTTCCGCTGCTAGATTGATGTCCCTGACTACGCTTTTCTGCAAAATCAATCACCTGGAAATATATTTGGATAATCTGAGGAAAGAGACCATTTTCCAGATACTTAAATGCAACCCAGGCAATTGAGATAGTACATTCAGTACATGACAAACACAATGAATGTCCTATGATGATTATTCGAATTACCTTACTACTTTGTTGCGCAAGTGCACAATGCCAAATGTTTGCTAATAGGTAGATATTATTTTATCACAACACCCCGATGCTTGGTCGTGAATTGATTATGGGTTGGAATTTATTCCACATCGGAACTGAGCCTTATTGCGCACTGATATTCTCGGATGCCATCGACCGGAGCATATCCATGAAATCACATCCAGTAATCGAAATTCAGAAACTTCAACCCATAATAGATGCACTACCTGATGCTTGCACCGGGGATAAAGGGCCTGCGTGTTCAACTTAGGCTTGGATTCGAATTGCCTGGTTCCGCGTTCACGCGGCGGCGCCCTGGATGCCCCATCTGCTTAGAGCCCACCATAACCATTTTGCACCAGAACCGCTCACTGATCCCCTGGCAGGACTGAGGAGAAAGATGTTGATTGCAATGCCGGATGGCAGCCGAAGAGAGATCGCGGGAGAGGAAATTCGCATCGAGGATATCCTTAAGCAGCTGGGCATCAATTCCGAGGAGGTAATCGTGGCCAAGAACGGCAAGATCGTCCCGGAAGAGGAGACCGCAGGCGGCTGTGATGAGCTGAAGATCGTGCGCTTTGTGCACGGCGGATAAAAATAGTGATCCGTGAGCAACCTTTGAGGGAAAAGATGCTAACCGACGCCGAAATAAATAGATACTCCCGCCAGATTCGCCTCTTCGGCGAGCAGGGCCAGGAGAGGCTCAAGAGAACGAGCGTCTTCATAGCGGGAGCTGGCGGCCTGGGTTCCGTCATTGCCCTTTACATGGCGGCGGCGGGCTTTGGAAAGATTCGCATCTGCGACTGCGATACGGTCGATCTCTCCAACCTCAATCGGCAGATTCTGCATACAAGCGCCGATGTGGGCCGGGCCAAGGCAGTGTCTGCCTATGAGACCCTGACCGGAATCAATCCGGAGATCGAGGTAGTGGCCCTGACCGAGAGAATAACCCAGGAGAATATCGACGAGCTTCTCCAGGGCTGCCACCTGATAATGGACGGCATGGACAACTTTTCCGTTCGGTACCTTCTGAACCGGGCGGCTCTGGAGAGGAAGATCCCCCTCTTTCATGGAGCCATCAGCGGCTATCAGGGACAGGCTACCACCATCATTGCTGGAAGGACCGCCTGCCTTTCCTGCATCTTTCCCAGAGCACCGCCGCCATCGGTCTTTCCCGCTCTGGGCGCAACATGCGGCATCATCGGCTCAATTCAGGTGGCCGAGGCGATCAAGTATGTCACCGGCACAGGCCGGCTTCTCGAAAACCGCCTCCTGCTCTGGGACGGCCTGAGCGGCTGCCTGGATGAAATGGCTTTCGAGCGCAATCCCGCCTGCCCGGAGTGCTCCCAGGGGCGTCGGTTGCGATGTTGATAGCAATTGAGTTGGATAATGAGTATTAATAGGAATAGCTGTATTATCATAATCGGGACCATAGCCAAGAGATGGATGATATGAGCGAAGGCAAAAAGGCGCTGTTGGTGATGGGCTGTCCGGAGGTGCCGGTGCAGATGAGCATGGTGATCTACCTCGCCCATAAGCTGAAGAAATCCGGATGGGACGTAATCGTGGCAGGCACGGATGCTGCCGTCAAGCTGCTCAAGGCAGCCGACCCGGAGAGCTACTATGTACAAAATACAATGGACCTGGATGAGCTGATCGCCAGCGTCGTGGAAAAGAGGATCGACTTTGATGTTTGTTTCGCCTTCATGCACAGCGATGCCGGCATGACCTACGGAGCAACATTTTCTGCCATCTCCAGGGCCAGGCTCTTTGCCGTGGTCTTCGGCAAGAATGCCGAGTCTCTGGCAGAGAGCATCGACTATCCTGCGGAAAAGATCGTGGCCAAGGCCACCCATAACCCGAATCCTCTCAAGAACAAGATCGATAAGGTGGCATTATGAGCTGTGTCGAGCAGTTAAAATACAAGCTGTACCTGGAGCGCACCTCTTTCAAGGAAGCACGCGATTATATCGAGAAGAATTCCGATGAGGTCTACTACGTCGATCCCGGCTACAAGATCTTCAAGGATTATTACATCATCGGCGTTCCGCCCGTGGCCATGGGCGTGCGTGGCAAGGAGATGCTCTTCACCTACGTCAAGCCCTGCCACGGAACATTCGTAATGGGAATTGACTCCGAGGAAGAGATCGCCCGCTTGAGGGAGAATGAGAAGGCGAAGATCAAGAAGTCCCTGAAATCCGGTGGGCTGAAGGCACAAGCCGATTCCGTGACTGCTCCGGTCAGCTTTGCCGATGTTTACAAGAGATAGAAGTGGTCGAAAGATGCGAATTGTTGTTCTGGCGTTTGCCAACTTTCGGGAGATACTAGGGAAAAAAAGGGAGATGGAAATCAAAGAAGGCGCTACAATAGGTGATTTGCTTGGTGAGCTTGCTGCTGCCAATCAGCCTTTCCGGGTAGCAGCCTTCGACGATAGCGGCGCTCTTCGCGATTATGTCCTCATCATGGTCAACCGCAAGAGGGTCAGCCCCGCACTTGAGCTGTCCAGGCCCCTTCAAGATGGAGATGAGCTGGCCATCTTCCCCCCTCTGGCCGGAGGGTAAAGCCCAATGATTGAGATTACAGAAGAGGAGATCTACCTGCCGGAGATGATAGAAAGGGCCAGGAGCAAGGATGCAGGAGCTATCGTAACCTTCCTGGGAACCGTCAGGGATGACGGCATAGAGATGCTAGAGGTGGAGGCATTTCGGGAGGCTGCGCTGGCAGAACTCAGGGCCATCGAAAAGGAGGCCATGAGTCGCTTTAGCCTCAAGGCGGTGGAGGTCGCGCACCGGACTGGATCGCTTGCAGTCGGCGAGAGCATCGTGGCCATCGTCTGCTCAGCCGGCCACAGGCAGGAGGCATTTTCCGGTTGCAGATACATAATTGATGAGCTGAAAAAAAGGGCGCCCCTCTGGAAGAAGGAGCGAGGTGTGAGGGGAGAACGCTGGGTGGGTCATGATGAGCCAGCCGGAAAATGATTTTCTGGTGATCTTTTGCACTGCCGCGCGGGATGATGCGGAGGCCCTGGCAAAAACGCTGGTGGAGGAGCATCTGTCGGCGTGTGTGAACATAATGCCGATTCGTTCCTGCTACATCTGGGAGGGCAAGCTCAACCTGGATGATGAGGCTCTTCTCATCATCAAAGCGAAGAATAGCTGTTTTGAGTCCATTAAAGATCGAATCCTTATGCTGCACAGCTATTCTGTTCCTGAGATCATTGCGCTGCCGATCGTGGCAGGGCATCAGCCTTATCTGGACTGGATAGCCGGACCCGACTGATTCGGGCCCTGGCCCACATGGCCTCGTCTTGCTTCTTCTCGGGTTTTTTCGCCATGATTGGCTCTGTTGCAATCGTTTTAGTTTCTTGTGTACAGCGAAAGTGTCTATTAATATTATGAATGCCTTTAGGGGTTCGGAGTGTTATAATGAGGCTTAGAGTAATCAGTTCCAGAAATGAGATCCCAAATCTTAACCCCAATGAGAAAGCAGTTCATCTGGCATTTAGGGCCAGCAATGTAGATTTCCTAAACCTGATGCAAAGATGCCCAAGGTTGAGAATGATTCAGGTTCCTCCCTCCTACCGCAAGACCATGTCCAATGCCATCCAGGTCTTCCTGGATATGCAGGGTATCGACATGCTGGAAGGAGATGTATGGGGCCACAGAAAGGACCTGGACGAGTACTTTACAGTGGATGACAGCACGCTTGAGCAGATTCGCGCCCTGGCCGCCAGCGGCGCATCAGCCGACGAGGTAGCCGATCAGATTCAGAAAAATTCCCGGATCGGATCGGAGCTTATCAAGTACATCGCCAAGAGCAAGATGACGGCTTGAGCCAACGCAGACTGGCTCAGCCAATCTCCCCTCTATTTTTATTATTGATGATGCCTGCCTTTGTGGGAGTGAATTTGCCTTCGAGGCCGGTGGAGATGAAACTTTCGACAGGCCGAAAAAGTTGCAAACAGTAACAGCTGCGGCAATCCATCGGATCTCAAGCTAATACATGGTCTGGGTATGAAGCGTCACAGGTTGTTGGCGAGAGGGCGAGAAAAATGCCTATGTGAAAGGGTTTCCGGCAATTTCGAACGCTTTATGAGATTCCAGTGCTTCTGCCCGCCATTCAAGCCCGGGCCAATGTCTAGTTTTGGGCAGAGGTAGGCCCTCTACTATCGCTGTGATTGATACCATCTGAAAGCATCTGAAAGGGCGCTAGAGATCTCCGCGCGGGCATGCATGGGACTTGACATCTCTTTCTCTTGGCCATTTCTTCTATTTAGATCTCTTCCTCCGTTGGCCCTGAGCTCGCAAGGTGTCTAACTTACATCAAGTGTCTTGTCCAAAACACTTATATTCTCAATCACAGGAACTAAAAAAGGATGGATGATTTTGAAGTGGATCCAAGCATCTATATTTCTGTTATTGGCTGCAACAACTCTTCCTGTGCTGGGGCAAAATGCTAACAGTGATGTCTTTCCACTCAATGAGGACTATATTTCTAATAATAATATAATTTATTCTACATTTAAAATTGTTGCATATGATGGTTTTGGACGACAAGCATCTACGGGGAGCGGTTTTTTTATCAACGAGCATGGTCGTGCAATCACTTGTTTCCATGTAGTAGATAATGCATATTTTGTAGAAGCAATTATGCCAAATAATAAAATGTATGTGATAGATAATATTTGTGAATATAATAAAGAATTCGATTTGGCCCTAATAAATGTGAGCATTTCAGAGCCAATATCACATTTTTTATCGATCAATACATCAAAACCGCGATTAGGCCAAAAGATAATTGCAGCAGGAGCACCAAAGGGTATTCCGAACACAGTGACTTCCGGAAAAGTCTCAAATATAATTACGGGCTCATCAGAAAATATTGAATATATAATGGTGGATGTGTCTGTGGCACATGGATCAAGTGGGGGGCCAGTTACAAATACAGATGGTGAAGTTATCGGCGTCGTGGATTTTGGTGATCTCGATTCACCTGGTATAAATTTCGCTATACCTTCGTGGAAAATCAACTCATTGACATCAACGTTCAAGAATAGTCCAATTTTTGCTTTTTTATATCAAAATCAAGATCTATATAATACATCCTCAAAAGAGGCCGAGATTTATTGTCAAGAAGGAGACCTTTTTTATGTAGCGGGTAGGTATGCAGATGCGGCCAAGTCTTATGATATGGCTACAACTGAAGATCCTTCTTTTGTGATGGCATGGAGCAATAAAGGCTCCGCGTTACTCCAAATGAATTTGATAGATCAGTCTATTGAATGTTTCGATAGAGCTATCAATCTAGATCCAATGAACGCCAATGCATGGCTAAATAAAGGTACAGCACTCGGCAGAAAATCTTCGTTTAATGATGGGATTATCTGTTTAGATAATTCTATTAGATTTGCATCACAGAGACATGGACATGGGCTTTTGCAGAATTCAAGGCAAGATTGGGATGCGCTTATGGCCTGGTTTATAGAGGCAGAAATTTTTAGAATCATCGGCCGCAATAGTGATGCTATTAATTGCTACGACCGGGCCATTGAGTTAAATCCGAACTTGGATGTTTTATGGAACAGAAAAGGTGTGGCTCGGTAGTGTGCCGAGTTTTCTGTAAATTCTAAGCCTCGTATCCTCAAATGATTTGTTCCTCTTCCATAGATAAATACTTTCTACCAGTCAACCATTCTTCATCTATATCCATGAGTATGGCAACTGC
>MVRL01000097.1 GCA_002067705.1 Methanosaeta sp. PtaU1.Bin112 | reverse complement strand
GATATATCAGACGCAAAAACAGCTTTGCGGGCTAAAGGAATAATCTAAGCTCTTTTCACAGTCCGATCCATCCAAGGAATCCCGTCATCTTCAGTCCGATATAGATCATTAAAATCACAAAGATGTACCTGAGCTTCTCTGCAGGCAGCCCATGGGCCGCCCTTACGCCCCAGGAAGCAGCAAATATGCTGGACCCTGCCAGCAGAGCAAATTGCAGCAGGTCGATATAGCCCAAACAAAAGGCTGGAAGCCCTGGAACGCCCCAGCCGTTGATGGCATAGGCGATGATGCCTCCGGCTGCATTAAAGGCTATAGTTATCGAGGAGGTGCCAATGGCCTGATAGATGCTAAAGCCCATAGCAATAACCATGACCGGCACTAGGATCACTCCTCCTCCTATCCCGGTCAGGCCTGATATTACTCCTACTACCAGTCCCCAGAGAACATGCATCTTATGGCCCTCTTCGGTCTCTCTGATCAGAGCCTCCTTTCTGGGCAGCAGACTCCCGGCAAAGAGCATCCTCATTGCTCCCAGCAAAACCACATATCCGAAGACCATTCTGAGCAGATCTCCAGGTGCATGAGCGGCAATGCTCCCACCTAAAAAGGCTCCCAGAAGGCCGGACAAGCCCATGATCATTCCCGGTCGCCAGAGGACAAAGCCCCGGCAATTATGGCCGCGGCATCCGGAGAGAGCTGTAGGGAAAACAACGGCCAGAGAGGTTCCGAAGGCAATTCTGGTAGCCAGGGTGGAATCGATTCCCATCGAGGTCAGAACCCAGATCTGCACGGGAACCATGAGAAAGCCGCCGCCTATGCCAAGAAGGCCGCAGAAAAATCCGACAGCCACACCTGTGGCCAGCAGCACCAAAAAATAAATGAGAAGGGTTTCTGAGATAACCATGCTTCAACGCTTCAATCGATCTTCATCTCCCGATGCCCGGCTGCGATCTCATCCGCCAGCCGGTCAAGGGCTCGGAAATCCGCCTCTTTGGGAAATCCTTTGGCCACTACCGGATCGAAAAACTGCAGCTTAAGATTGGGGACAGCTTCGGTAATCTGCTCAAGCATCTTCCCACCCCAGCCAAAAGAGCCGATGATGGAGGCGTACCTCGTCTTGGGCCGAAGTGCATTGGCCAGGATGGCTGCATAGAGCGCCAGAGGATGCGCTCCCGCCAGAATGGTGGGCGTACCTATGACCACAGTTGCCGCATCTACCAAAGACTCAGCCAGCTCTCCAATATCATAGTCAGTGAGGTCGAATTGCCTGACTGCCACTCCTCGGGAGATCAGAGCATCCACCAGATATCTGACCATGATGCGGGTGGAACCATGCATGGAAACGTAGGGCAAAACGACCTGATTTTTCACTCTGTCCGAGGCCCAATCGCGGTAAGCATCCAGTATGAACTCCGGTCGATCGTAAAGCGGGCCGTGGCTGGGGGCGATGATATCCAGGGGCAGATCGGCAATCCTGGCCAGGTGACGATTGATGTTCTGGCGGAAAGGCATCATGATCTCGGCATAGTATCTCCTGGCAGCCCGATATACTGTCGCTTCATCGCTGGCAAATAGGTCGCTAGTGGCCAGGTGGCTGCCCAGAAAATCGCAGGTAAAGAGGATGCGCTCCTCAGCAAGATAGCTGAAGATCGTATCCGGCCAATGTACCCAGGGAGCAGAAATGAATTGCAGGCTCCTATCCCCCAGAGACATCTTCTCGCCGTCTTTGATCTCCTGCAACTGATCCTTGCCGGCAAGTGCAAACGACATGAGCAAATCGAGGCATTTGGCGGACCCGAGCACTTTAGCATCAGGATATTGATCCAGCAGCCGTTTAAGGCTTCCCGCATGATCCTGCTCAGCATGCTGGACGATGATGTAGTCAATTCTCTCTATGCCCAACGCTGATAGGTTGCCCAGCAGCACATCGGCCATGGATTCGTCTACCGCATCTATCAGGGCCGTCTTCTCGCTGCCCTTGATGAGGTAAGAATTGTAGCTGGTTCCCTCGGGCAGAGGTATTAAGGCATCAAAGAGCCTTCGATCCCAATCTATCGCACCGACCCAATTGATCCCAGCTCTGATCTCTCTTGCAAGCGTCATGATCATCACTCTGTTTCGGATCCGGTTTCCCAGATGCGGTTCCGGATCAAGCTCCAGATCCCTCCTACTTCATCTCCTGAAAATCATCCTTTGCTGCACCGCACTGCGGACAGGTCCAATCCTGCGGCAGATCTGCGAAAGGCGTTCCGGGGGCTATTCCTGAGTCATGATCTCCTTTTTCCGGATCGTAGATGTACCCACAGATAGTGCATTGATATTTTTGAGACATGGATAATTTTTAAGTCTCTAAAGTATTTAGCCCAATCGCAACGAAAGACTAAATAATAATGAAATTCAATTCAAAGCAACTGGAACCCAACTGGAACCGCAGAGATGAACTATCGGGGTGTGATAATGGCCAACGCCGCATCCAAACGAGAAAGCAAGTTCAAATGCAAGATCTGCCGCATGGTCTTTGAAACAAAGGAAGAACTAAAGCTACATATGATGGAGGACCATAACCAGAGATAGGGCGATTTTTTAATCGGATTTCAGAGAATGATAATCCTTGCAGCATGCCGCGCATATGCTCCTCTATTTTCCAAACCGGCATACTGCACTTCTTTCGCTATCGGCTCTGGCCAGACTGATGAGAGGGATGCTCCAGTTCCGAGAAAGCGCGCACCAACACCTCATTTATGGTGGGGTGAATTACCTGTGATTTTATGACCGGCATCAGGTCCTGATATTCTGTGTTCATAAGATAGACGGCCTGCTGCACAAGCTCTGCAGCCATGGGGCCGACGACCGTCACGCCCAGGATATGCCCCGTCTCCTCCTCCAGGATAACCTTGACCAGGCCATGCTCTTCAGCCATAGCCACGCCCTTGGCCACATCCATGTACCTGGCCCGACCGACGAGCACTTTCCGTCCGCCAGCGAGGGCCTCTGCCTCCGTCATTCCCACCCCTGCCAGCTGAGGGTGAGTGAATATTGCATAAGGAACGGCATGGTAGTCAGCCGCTTCCCGGCCTTCCTCATCGGCGGCTCGCAGCAGATTGTGAGTGGCCACCTCAGACTCGTAGTTGGCAGTATGCCTGAACATGTGCTTGCCGATGCAATCCCCCAATGCCCAGATATTCTTCTTGCTGGTCTCCAGATATTCATTGACAATGATCCAGCCGTTCTTATCGGTCTTTATGCCGCTCCTCTCCGGATGGAGCAGATCGGAGTTAGAGCGCCGTCCCGCTGCCAGGAGGATCTCTTCGGCTTCAAACCGGCTGACGCTTCCGTTTTCTATATTCCTGGCAGAGACTACCTTTTTGCCATCCTTCTTCTCCACAGAGATCACCTCATGGCTGGTGATCACCCGCATATACAATGAGAGGACCTTCTGCACCAGACCAGCGGCTTCCGGATCCTCACCCTTGAGCACCTGGGGGCTGCGTCCTAAAATGGTGACCTGCGTTCCCAATGCTGAGAAGAAATGCCCGAATTCGCAGCCAATGTAGCCTGCCCCGATGATGATCAGGCTCTGGGGTAATCTCTCCAGCTGGAGGAGCGAGACGTTGTCCAGAAAGCCAGCTTCCTGCAGGCCGGGAATGGAAGGCACCAGAGACCTGGCTCCGTTGGCGATCACGATCCTGGGAGCGGTGATGGTCTTGCCGCCCTCGCCACCTAACTGCAATACGTAATCGTCTACGAACTCCGCGCTCTCCTGAAAATAGGTAAGATTCTCTTTGGACTGCAAAGCCTCTTGCAACCCCCTTCGAGTGCTGTCCACAACGGCATGCATGCGTCTCATAATTGCCGGAAAATCGATCTCATTGATCTCGGCGTGCACTCCCACTGCTCTGGCATCCTGAATGGTCCGTATGACATCCGCAGGATAGATGAGCATCTTGGAAGGAATGCAGCCGTTGTTCAGGCAGGTGCCGCCGGTGGGGCCATGATCGACCAAAGCTACATTCAGTTCCTCATGCCTGGCCTGAGAAGCCACATGCGTGCCCGCGCCCGAGCCGATGAC